>NZ_JBQMTM010000030.1:0-24940 GCF_053470325.1 Colwellia sp. MEBiC06753
TACATCGAGCCGTTTTATAATCAGAAACGGCGACATTATAAATTGGGGAACATCTCACCAGCAGAATATGAGATGAAATTAAGAAAAAGAGCCTAAAGAAGTCTCCAAGTTTATTTGACTGTTACAAACAGCTCTAAATACTGTTGATCATCATCAATAATTAATAGTTTATGTTTAACATCACTCATTGTCTTCCCTTAACATCAAGTTACGTGTTGGTAAATCCAATATCGCTTACCTTTTCTTAGCTATTAAAGCTCATCAAGCCCAAATCAAACCTAAATTAAACCTAAATCAAACGACGGCATAATCAGCAACCACTTCAGTACCCTGCTCTCTAAAAGTTAACTGTTCACAAAGTTGTTCCACTAAGGTAATTCCTCGGCCACTTAATGCTGCTATATCACTAACCTTAGATGCTCGGGTTTCTTGGTACGCTTTATAATCGAAACCTTGGCCACTATCCTTAACCACAATTTGAATTCGACCACCTTGTTCCATTTGAAAGTATTTCAGCGTCAATTCGACAAAGCCACTTTCCAATTGTTTCAATCGTTTTTCACGTTCATGAAAATAAAGGGCAAAACCTTCAGCTTCTTTTTTCAGTTCAGAATTTAACCCCAATACCCCATGATCCAAGGCATTGATATATAACTCAGTTAATACGGTAAATAAATTTTGCCAATGTTCAGCGTTACCTTCTATTTCATTGACACTCCCCATCGCCATGGGGATGGGATTGACACTGGCTAACTTGGCGCCAGAAAGCTTAATGTGCCAGCGCCAATCTGAACTTTGTTCAGGTAATTCAACAAAGTGTGACTCTTCTTTGTGAACAATCGCCATGTTTTTAATTGCTGCGCGCCAGCCATCACATGGTACGTCAATTAACGAAATATCATCTTCTTGTGAAGTGCCTTGGCAAAACGCTTCTAAATCGCTACAGACTGTTGCAACGACTTGCTTTGCTTCAATGGCCCTTTTCGCTACTCGCTCAAAGCGTTCTATACCATACATATCACCTTGCTGGTTGCGAGCCTCAATAATACCGTCACTTAATAACAAGACATGATCTGACAGTGCTATGGGTATCACCGACAATTGACTACCGGTTATTAAACGTTTTACTACGCCTAATGGCGGATGCACAGAAGGAATTCTATGTTTTATATTTCCTTGATTGTCATAAACATATGCATCAGGTAGGCCCGCGTTAAACATATAGGCAGTGGCATCGTGGGAAGACACACTGACAAAGGTTGCGGCTAAAAATAAATCCGACGGTAATAAATCGTGAAGCTGAGAATTTATTTGACTAATAATTTCAAATAATGAAAATCCTTTTCGGGTCATGACTCGGAAGGTTTCAGCCAGTGGAATCGCACCAATTGAAGAGCGTAAGCCATGGCCAGTAAAGTCCCCTAAGAGAACATTAACATCGCCGTTAGGGCATTGTGCGGTTAACTGTATATCACCACTAAATAATTCTGCTGGTTTTTTTAAGATACCAATTCTATCTAGTGCATAATTTCGCGCTTCAATAACGCCAGACATTAATTGCTCGGCTAGCTCAGCATCTTGGTATTGGGCTAATTGCAGCGACTTAACTTGAGCATACAAGTCACTAATTCGCTCTAGAGACTTTATTTTTGCTTTAAATACTTCGGGAGAAAATGGCCGCACCAAAATGCCATCCCCCCCTGCTTCGATACTTTCAATAAATGCCTGTTCGGTATCCATACTGGTAATAAAAATTAATGGTGCCAGTGTATTACTCGACAACGATTTAATTTCTCTCGCTGCCTGATAACCATTCATCACGGGCATATTAATATCCATTAAAACTAAGTCTGGTTGGTATTTAATATAACTTTCGACACCATGCGCACCGTCATTGGCGGTAATAACCTGATAACCAGCTTCCTTTAGCAACACACTTAACACTCGGCACTGCATTTCAGAGTCATCAACGACTAGTGCGAGTTTATAATCACGCGGTTGCAGGTTATTCATTGGGCTACTGCTCAATAGTCATTAATCGGTGAAATTGGGCAATTTCTAATATTTTTGCTACAGAATCATTAGGCTGTCTAATAATCACTTGGCCTTCAATCTTTTCAGCAAAATCTTTAAGCAGTAATATCATTCCTAATGCAGAGCTATCCATGTAAGAAGTTTTAGACAGGTCCAATATAAAGATACTGCCCTTTTGCGTTTCACTGATATAGGTATCTCGAAAAATTTGATGCAGTGAAAAATCAAAACGATCATCAATGCTAATAATGACTTCTTGGTTATTTTCACCCATCGTTTTCTTTACCGACATGTAACTATCTCCTAGTTAAAATAATTCAATATCACCTTCATCCATTGATGATTGGGATACCGAGCGGCTTAAATTATCTTGTCTGGTTTGCTCAACACTTTCCTGACATTGAGCTCTTATCAATTCGAGTTGTTCTAAAAAATTTTCACCTGTTACGTTTTGCAGAGCTTGGCTAAGCGCAGATAAATTAGCAATATTTTTGCTCAAGGCATCAATGGTTTGATAGGTAAGATCTTCAAATTGCAACGATCTAACCCCGACTGCGGCAGTTTCATCAATTTGTGGTGAAATTTCCGCTAAACGATTAACTGCAACTTGCGTATCTTGATTAACGTGGCCTACATGCTCCATCATCACCCGTACTTTATCTTTAGCTTCTAGTGTTGAGGTCATATCCGCCGATGCCATCAACTGTACTGACTCTCTAAGGCTGGCAATGGTTTTACGCGCATCGTCTACTTCGCTGCGGATATCATTATTTAACTCAGTTGAGCTTACTGAAAGTGAGCGTACTTCATTAGCCACTACCGCAAAACCTCGTCCAGCATCACCTGCTCTGGCCGCTTCAATAGCGGCATTTAACGCCAGCAAATTAGTTTGACTTGCTAAGTTTTCCACTTGCTCAAGTAACGAAAAAATACCATCAAACTTTTTAACCATTTCATCGGTATAGTTCATGGTTTCTAAACTTTGCTTACTGGTGTTAACTATGACGCCGACAAAATCTTCTAAGGTTTTATTCGAGTCTTTTACAAAAGACTCCAGCGTTGTTTGCCCTTCATCGCCAATATTTTGATTCGTATGAATAACCTCATTTATCATGCCTTGTTGTTCAATACTTAACGATTGCAAATGTTTAAAACTGTGGGAAATTCCCTGCGTTGCATCTCTAACAAGTTCTGTTACCCGTTGATGCTCTTGAGTAATAATGGCTAACTCTTGAGCGATTGATTCACTTAAATGCGCTAAGGTTTCTAGTACTAAGCTATTATCTGCTTCTGGTTCATTTTCAACTTGGGTTAGCTCATTCGCTGTTTGCTGTGACTGCCAAAACACATAAATAAATATCGCCAACACTATGACCAGAATTGCATTGATATAACTGACACCAAAAAAGATGTCGTTAATAGCAATAGCCCCTGCAATTGCCAACATAACTGCCAATGATTTCATGTTAAACTCAGCCATTAATTGCCTCTTTCATTTCTTGCCGAGAGAGTTTTGCAAACGCTAAAACTTCTGAGGCAACCTCTAACAAAGAAACAGCCTTAGTATGCGCATTGATAGCAAACGCACTGCCAGGCATTCCCCATATTAAGCTTGACTTCTTATCCTGAATTAAAGTTCTTGCGCCATTGTTTTTCAATGTCAGCATGCCTTGTGCACCATCTTGCCCCATACCAGTTAATAGTACCGCTTGAACATTGTCGGCCATGCTTTCTAATGAGTTAAATAAAACATCAACGGCGGGTTTATGGCGGTTAACTGGTGCTGAATCGTCTAAATTACAAAACAACGACCCTCCTTTAGGTACTACCTTTAAGTGTTTATCACCTGGAGCAATATAAACGTTTCCTGCTTTTATCTTTTGTCCATGCTTAGCTTCATGAACGGAAGCAGCACTGCAAGCGTCTAGTCGCATCGCAAATCGCTCACTAAATTTAGGTGGAATATGCAAGGTTATGACGACTGGCGGGCAATTCGATGGTAGCACTTGCACGACTTTTTTTAATGCTTCGGTTCCACCAGTAGATGCCCCTATTGCCACAAGGTGGTTTGAGCGTTTACAACCAGTAAAGGCTAAGGTTCTAGTATCTGATGGTTTATCGACGGCGGCACTAACTTGGAAACTTTTATGATCAACATCTACTGCTGAATTCAGTTTTTCTATTAGTAAATCTTTAAACGCCATGCGATCAGCAAGCAATTCTTCAAAACTGGGTTTCGCAATAAAATCGACCGCACCAATCTCCAACGCCTCTAACGTTATGTCAGCCCCTTTGCTGGTTAACGTTGATAACATGACAACGGGCATGGGTCGTAACCGCATTAAATTGCGCAGAAAGGTAATGCCATCCATTTTCGGCATTTCAACATCTAAGGTCAAAACGTCAGGGTTTAACTCTTTGATTTTTTCTCGAGCGACAAAAGGATCTTGCGCTTCACCAACGACTTCAAACTTGGGATCTGAGCTGACGATTTCTTTTATAATGCTGCGAATGACAGATGAATCATCAACGATCAAGACTTTAATCTTATCCAAATTGCTACCCTTCATTAAAACAGCTCAACATCGCCATCAATTAATTGGCTATCGATACGAGAGCGATAATCTTTTTCTCGTTTGGCAATTGTGTCGTTATGTAAATTATCTAATCGTTTAACAAATGCTTTACCGGTTAATGGTTCAAACAACACTTTTCTTGGGTGAACAGAGCCAATGTCATGGCTGACTACGTCAATACCTTCTGTCGATAAATAATCAAAAACAAATTGGATATTTCGCTCGCCCACATCCGACATATTTTTCAATACTCGTCCGCCACCAAACACTTTTGCTTTTAGGTAATTACGATGACCGCCATGTTTTAAAATATTGTTAATTAAATGCTCCATGGCAAAATTTCCATAACGGGTGGCATCAGATGCTAGGCCACGTTGTCCCCAATCAACTTCATGTGCATGTTTATCGGTTAACGGCAACATAAAGTGATTCATGCCGCCAACTTTTCCTCGTTCATCCCAAATACATGCTGCAATACAAGAGCCTAACGTGGTTGATATTAACAATTCACTTGTCGTCATATAAAATTCACCCGGTAATATCTTTGCTACTACCGCTAATCGTTGTTTATCCCAATAATGGTTTATATGTTTAAACTCTGGATAACAACGCGCCAAAACTGACTTAACTTCTAACGACGTTTGTTTAAGTACCACAGCTACCACCTTTAGGTTATTTAGGCTTTCTAAATATAGTGCGCCCAACGTTTTCAAAATAACGCTGAAAACTACCCAAATTTTCACTGTGTCCTAACATCAATAAACCTCCTGGGGGTAAAATTTCGTAATAACGCTCAAACAACTCTTGCTGGGTTGGCTTATCAAAATAAATAATGACATTACGACAAAGCACCACATCAAATTTTCCCGTCATCGGCCAGTCATGTAACAAATTTAACTGTTTAAACGTAATTAGATCTTTAACTTTTTGGCTGACCTTAACTTTATCTTTATTCGCTCCCTCACCTTGTTTAAAAAACTGCTTTTGAATATTGACTGGTACATCATCAATTTTCTGAGCGCTGTATACCCCAGCTTTAGCCACTTCAAGTACATTACTATCTATATCTGTTGCCAAAATTTTAATATTCCAGCTGGTTAAATAGCTTGCAAAGGACTGGTACGTGGTTATCGCTAAACTATAAGGTTCTTCTCCTGTAGAACTTGCCGACGACCAAAGCCGTATGCGTTTACTCGCTTTATTTTTAACTAGCAATGCTGGAAATTCCGTTTTTGCTAAATAGTCAAAGTGATGCTTTTCACGATAGAAACTGGTTAAATTCGTTGTAATTGCGTTAATAAAGTAAGCATTTTCCGACTCAGGATTAGCTTTTAGCAAAGTGCAGTAATCGGCGAAACTGGCAAGCTTACGCTCTCTTACTACCCGCGTAAGCCGTCGATAAACCATTTCCCGCTTTGACTCGCCTAAAACAATACCTGACGAGTTATAAACGTAATCGCAAATAAATTTAAAGTCGCTGTTACTTAAGGTAAAAGCCCTACTTCTAGTCCCTGACATTTAATGTCCTAAAACTCTTCCCATTCATCATCTACTTTGGTTTTAGGTCGAGCCACAGGTTTAGGTCGAGATATTGGCTTTGCAGTTGTAACAGTTCTAGATCTTGTTGTTTGTTTTACTGGTTCATCTTGGTCACCGTTATTAAAAAATGCGACTTGTTCTAATAGCGATTGTGATTGTTCTTCCATCGACTTACTTGATGCAGCAGCTTCTTCAACTAACGCAGCGTTTTGTTGAGTCATTTCATCCATTTGACTTACAGCTGCACTAACTTCACCAATACCCGCAGATTGCTCTTTACCAGCGCTATCGATATCACTGATCATTTTGCCAACTTCTTCAATCGCAGTGACCAACTCATTGAAAGTCTGGCCGGTTTCATCAACTAACTTAGTGCCTTGACCAACAGCTTCAACGCTATCATTAATCAAGCCTTTGATTTCTTTTGCAGCCCCTGCCGAGCGCTGTGCTAAGTTTCTCACTTCGGCGGCTACCACGGCGAAGCCTCGCCCTTGTTCCCCTGCTCTTGCTGCTTCAACTGCCGCATTTAGCGCCAGCAAATTAGTTTGAAAGGCAATTTCATCAATAACACTAATAATGTCGGCGATTTTCTTACTGGACTTGTTAATATCACTCATGGCAACAATGGCATTTTTAACTACATCACCGCCATTTTTCGCTTTGTCGACCACAGTTGTCGATAACTTGCTAGCTTCGGTAGCATTTTCAGCATTCTGTTGAACCGTACTGGTTAGTTCTTCCATGGCAGAAGCTGTTTCTTCAAGGCTTGATGCTTGAGATTCAGTTCTATGACTAAGTTCATTATTACCTTCTGCAATTTCTCTCGCTGAATCAAAGACATTAGTAGAAGCAATGCGGATTTCATTGACCATATTACTTAAATTTTCAATTGAGCCATTCATGGCTTGCGCTAAGGCTAAGAACTCCCCACCATAACTGCCATCCATAGTTTGAGTTAAGTTACCGTCAGCCAATGATTGTGCAACGGCAATCGCGTCATTAATCGGCTCAATAATCGCATCCATTAAGCCATTAATATTATTGCCCAGTGTTGCCATAAAGCCTTGGTAATTAGAAGTGTCAATGCGACGTTCTAATTCACCTTCTATCGCCGCATTAATTAAGCCTTCAACTTGCGCTTGAGCATCTTTTTGTTCGGTTAAATCAAGCCATTGCACGGCATTGCCGACATGATTTCCTTCATCATCTTTTAGCGCTATAGCAATCAATTCAAACACTAAACCAGCAACGGTTATTTCGGTGTTATAAGGCAGGTTATCTGGGTTCCCTAACAGGTTTTGTTGGTGTGCTGGTTTTTTATGGAAAGAATCAAAATTGCTACCAACAATGTTGTCCACTTTAAATGATGGCAGAACTTTCTGTAAGTCTGCTTCACGGCGACGTAGCATATTCTTCACCGAAGGGTTGGCGTAAACAATATTGCCTTTAGTATCTGCCATCATCAGGTTAGTCGTCATGCCTTCTACAGTCGACATTAGACGACCCACTTCAACCGCTTTACTTCGTGCTTGCGTTACATCCTGCCACTCTAGGGCGTTACCAATATACTTACCTTGAGCATCGTTAATCGCGGTGACATTAAGCTCAAAAATTAAATCTTCGATTCTTATATCGGTATTAAAAGGTAAGTTGCTTGGATCTGCTAGCAGTTTACGTTGATGGTCTGGGTTTACATGAAAACCATCGATACAAGTGCCGAGAATAGCGTCTTCATCAGCTCTAAATCCAGGCCACTTTTTAGCAAACGTAGCTTCATGTGTACTCAATAACTTTAACGTAGCTTGGTTGACGTAAGTAATATTGAAGTCTCTGTCAATAAACATCGATGGCGTATTGGACTGATCAACCGCACCTTGCAGCTGAGCGGCTTTATTTTCTTGCTCACGCGCACTGGTAACATCCTGCCATTCCAAGGAGTTACCTATATAGTTACCGTTTGCATCATTAATTGCAGTGACATTGAGCTCTATGGTGAGAAACTCAATTTGAATATCTGTTTTCCAAGGCAAATTCGTAGGGTCTGATAATAATTTGCGTTGATGATCTGGGTTGGCATGAAACATATCAATACACGCGCCGATGATTGCTTCTTTTTCTGCAACAAATTCAGGCCACTTCATTTTAAATACGGCTTCATGTTTTTTTAACAAGACCATAGTCGCTTCATTGACATAGGTGACTAAAAAGTCTCGGTCTATCATCATAAATGCAGTAGAAGATTGGTCTAAGGCGCCTTGCAAGCGAACAGCTAAGTCATTGTGATTGGTTACCGTCTTATCCATAATTATCTCTTTTTCTTCAGTTGATGCCTGTTGATTATGCTCATTGGCGGCATTTACCATTGTTGTTGCCACTGTTTGATACATTGATGTCCACGCTTTTTTTACCGTTGCAGTAAACGCTTTATCTAACCCTTTAGCCAAAGTCGAAATTAGTGCTTCACCGACAACATCATAGTCTGCGGGTTTCACTCCGTATTTAACGTGGTTTTTCCCTAAATTTTCTAATGCAGGTTTAAGCTTTTCAGGCTTGTCTAATAATGAAATTGCCGTATCCAACATCGCCATAAGTTTTTTACCTTGGGCGGTAATATCTTCTTTAAATAACGGCTTTAGTTTGGGGTCTAACTCAAATAAGGTGTCATAAAAAATTTGGGCGGCTTGCGGCGCAATTGGTTTAACCTTGGCCCAGCTTTCCCTAATCGTACTAATTTGCTTTGGCGTCATATTGTTATTCCGTTGGTTTATGATGAAGCAAGTTCAGCCTCATCATTATCTGGCTCGACATCAAATAACTCATCTTGATCAAGTAACGTTTCGCTATCGAGTAAAATAATTAACTTTTCATCAACTGTGGCAATACCTTTTAAAAAGCAACTATCAATTTTTTTTCCTAATGCAGGAGGTTGACGAATATTGCGTATATCAAACTTATAAACCTCAGAAACTTCATCAACGACAATTCCAACAACCATCGCTTTATCATCAAGATTACTTCTTAAAATAATAGTCACGGTTTTATCGCCGTAGAGCATCGGCTTTTGTCCAAAGCGTAATCGCAGATCGACAATAGGAATGATAACCCCGCGTAAATTAATAACGCCTTTTAAGTAGTCTGGTTTATTAGGCAGTTCTGTAACCGTAGACAACACCCTGATTTCTTGGACACAGAGAATATCTACGCCATACTCTTCACCACTTAATTTAAATGTTAAATATTCTTGTTCTATAGCCATTTAGCATTACCCAACGCTATGCGCTTCAATTTGTTGCAAGGCTTCAACATTCAACAGTGTCACCACACCTGCACCTACATTAACCAGACCATTAACATAGTGTTGAGGGATCACACCACCCAACGCTGGCGCCGCTTTTATTTCACTGTCTTCTGCATTTAAGACATCAGACACAGCATCAACAACAAAACCAATAGTGCGACTTTCTTCTGCCGACTCATAAGATAGGACTATTACAACAGTCGTTTCACTGTAATCAGCTTCGCCAATACCAAATTTAACCCGTAAATCAACAATCGGGACAATAACTCCACGCATATTAATCACGCCTTTTACATACTCTGGTGAATTAGGAATGCGAGTCGGCTTTTCCCAACTTCGGATTTCTTCAACACATAAGATATCTACGGCATATTGCTCAGTATCGAGTAAAAACGTTAAGTATTGTTCGCCGCTGGTGATGAAATCGATACCTTCAAGTGAATATTCACCCTCTACCGGGATGTCTTTGGCCAATGTTTGAATATCCATTAACTTTCAACTCCTGCGTACATGATTGGTGGACGCTGATGCTGTTTATGAAGCGCACTTTCTTGAGCCATTTGAATAATGCCGGGAATATCAAGGATCATCGCTACCGAACCATCACCGAGAATAGTAGCGCCAGAAATCCCAGAGACATCTTGATAATTATCTTTCAAGCTTTTAATTACCACTTGTTGTTGGGCCAACAGATCATCAACCAATAAACCAACCTTTTGCCCCTCTGCTTCAACGACAACCAATAAGCCATTAGCAACCGTTATGTTGTCGGCAGGTAAGTTAAATAAACTGTAAATAGGGATAACAGGGACATTGTCTTCACGCAGACGATACAACACCATGTCACCGGAGACTTTATTGATCTGCTCTGCTTTTGCCTGCAATGACTCAACGATGGTGATAAGTGGAATGACAAAGACTTCTTCGCAAACCCTAACTAACTGCCCATCTAAAATGGCTAACGTTAAAGGCAAGTGAACCTTAAATGTACTTCCCTCACCGGCAGCTGAGTCAACTTGAATCCTGCCACCTAGTGATTGAATATTTTTTTTCACGACATCCATGCCAACACCGCGGCCGGAAATATCACTGATTTGCGCAGCGGTTGAAAAACCTGGTTCAAAGATAAGTTCAAATACTTGGCTATCAGACAATACCGTTTGTGGTTCAACTAGGCCCTTTTCAATGGCTTTGCTGAGTACAGCCTCACGATTAATACCACCACCATCATCCTTTATTTCAATGACAATGCTACCGCCTTGATGATAAGCATCTAGCCAGATCGTACCTTTTGCAGGTTTACCTGCTGCAATTCTTTTTTCTGCTGTTTCGATACCATGATCAACGGCATTTCGCACTAAATGCACCAGCGGATCGCCAATTTGTTCCATCACGGTTTTATCTAATTCAGTACTTTCACCGTGAATAATCAGCTCGATATCTTTGCCCGTTTTAATCGATAAATCGTGAATAAGACGAGGAAAGCGGTTAAAGGCAAAGCTAATTGGCAGCATGCGAATACGCATGACACTTTCTTGTAATTCTTTGGTGTTTTGCAGCAGTTGTTCTAGGCCAGCGGTAAGTTTTTCAACTTTTGATAAATCAAAATCATTACCTAACTCAGACAACATACTTTGAGTAATAACCAATTCGCCTACGAGATTAATTAAACTATCGACTTTATCTACGCCGACTCGAATTGAACCACCTTCTGATTTTGATTTAGCCGGAGTTTTGGTATCTTTTTTAACACTATTATTTTCAGTATTAGCAATAGGCTCAACGGCTACAGGGCTTTCATCTGTTGAATCAGGAATGGTAGTAGCACTTGAAGCTACAGCATTGTTTTCTGGCTCAACTTCCCCATTAATAGCTTGCTCTGTTGCTGGCTGTTCAGCTTCTGTATTTAAACTGGTTTGATTACTAACGCTGGCGTCAGCAGAGTCAGCCGATACACTAATTTTTTCAGGCGTTACATCAATAATGTCGAGTTGGCACTCATCTTCCACCCACTCAAATACTTCACGAATATCCTCTTCCGTTGCCTCAGAGGTTGTTAATAACAATGTCCATTGTAGGTACAGTTCTTCAACATCCATTTCGGCAAGTGGAGGCAATTGTTCAGTACTGGCAACTACCTTTACCTCACCTAAGTCTTCTAAGGCGCTAAACAACAATAAGGGATCGTTGCCCGTTTGAACTAAGTGATGTTCAGGTATAAAAGTGATTTGCCATACTCGTTCGTCTATTGTTACAGCTTCACTAGCGGCGTTATCAGTTATGCTGTCGGTTTTTGCAGAAGTAACACTACCTTCTCCTGCAAGCAATAACTCTAACTTTTTAGCCGTGGTGGCTACTTTGTCTTTGTCATAGTCTGTCTCGTCTTGAATAGCCTCAATCATCAAGCGAATACAATCTACTGACTCTAAAAGCAGTTCCACATCTTCAGCAACAATGGCTCTTCGGCCATCGCGCATTTCATCCATTAACGTTTCTACATGGTGAGTAAATTCAGTGACATGTGAAAAACCGAAGGTGCCAGCACCACCTTTAATAGAGTGAGCTGCACGAAAAATTGCATTAAGCGTTTCAGCATCTCCTTGCTCTAGTGTCAGCAAGCTAGACTCCATTAACTCCAACCCTTCAAAGCTCTCTTCTAAGAAGGTTGGGATAAATTGCGAAAGATCGACACTCATTGACGTTACCGAATTACACGTTTAATTGTTGCCAGCAATTTTTCAGGGTTAAAAGGTTTGACTAACCAGCCCGTTGCACCGGCTTCCTTGCCCTTAAGCTTCATATCACCACTGCTTTCGGTGGTTAACATTAAAATGGGGGTGAATTTAAAAGCGGGAAGTTTGCGAAGTTCACCGCAAAGCGTAATACCATCCATGATTGGCATGTTGACATCAGAAATGACTAAATCGAAACCACCACCTTTTGCTTTGGTTAATCCTTCCTGACCGTTTGCTGCTTCCACAGTGTCGTAACCAGCTCCCTTTAGTGTAAAACTCACCATGTCACGGATTGAATTTGAATCATCAACTACAAGCACTTTGGCCATATAAACTTTCCTTTAAATCATTAACTTTGTGGTTCAAGATATTGCGTCAAAATTGCATCATTTATGCCCAATTTAAGTATACTTTCTCTAATCATTGATGAATGGATGTGCCAAGTTACATCTTTATTACAGGTTACAAAATGGTGCGTCATTGATAGGAGCAGCTGTACACCTATGGTGTCAATTTTATCGACATCAGAGTCGTCTATTTCTATGGAATCGCAGTCAGCAACATAGTCCATTAATAACTGTTTAAATTCCTGAGCTTTGGCAATCGTAAGTTCGCTAGGTAATTTGAACATCGCTATCCTTTTCTAATTATCATTATAATTTTTAGTGGCTTATAAAAAATATAGGCCATCTTTGAATGGCGTCAAGGCGATAACGAAATAAAATACCAACTAAGTATTTGTATTGCATTTACTTAACAATACTTAGCTAATGAAAACATATTTAACCTACTTTTTTTCGCAAAATACGCGCGATGAGCAGTGGAAAAAAGCGTGCTATTTTCCGGCAAAAAACAATTACCAAAAGGTCATTGATTTAATCATGACAAGTTATTATGGTTAATAAATCAACAATAAAAATAAGAGCGTTTTTATGCCTGCCGAACACATTAAAGCCCCTAGCCAAGTCTTCAAATGGTTTGAAAAAATGAAGGCTAATTATGAAAACTCTGTCAATGCCGTGTTAGCAAAGTTTGAACAATACAATGAAAAACAACAAGCTAGAGTTGATACTATAAATGAACAATATATCGCCGATATAAAACTTGCCCATCAACAGCAAATCTCTCAGCAGCAACAAACAATTGAACAACTGCAAAATGACATTCATTATTACAAGCAACAAGTTGCATCGCAGCAACAAACCATTAGCCAATTAAATGCGCGTTATGACACGGTAATGTCTACATTTCTCTCGGAGAAAAAACGCGACATTGCCATTGAAGCGATATTTTCTGACGACACAGCCAACGAACACAATTCGTTACACAATTCCTTAGACAGTTGCTCGCAAAGTTCAATTAACTATCCAGCTCAAAATGAACAAAAAGAACAAAAAGAACAAAAAGAACAAAAAGAAAGCCTAGATGTGGACAATAATGATGAAGATAGCAATCAACAGCAAGGAAATATTCTAGTAGAAACTTTATATCAAGAAGCTATAAATGCTCGCACCTCTGGTCAGTATCAAGACGCAGTGTCGTTATTTAGGCAAGCAGCGAAACTCGGTTGCATTAAATCTAGAGGCGCGCTTGGCCGCGCTTACTTTTTAGCTGAAGGGGTAGAAGAAAACCCTGCTCTAGGGTTGGCATGGCTATTAACGGCTGCTGAACATGGTTTACCTCAAGCCCAGCAGCGAGTTGAACACTTTTCAGCAGCTGAACCAGAACTACTCAAACAAGCAGAATCGCTAATACCATCACTTTAAATAATCGAGATTAAATACAATTCACCTTAAGTTATGCGAGGTTGTTCTTTATCAGGTATTTCTTTATCGCCAAACAAAATGTATATTGTATAATATTATTGATTTTTATTAGTTATAAGAGACAACTCGATGATTGGCATAGGTGGTAACACACAGACACAAGCGTTAGATATGCTTTTTGATATGACAGCAGATATAAAACCAATTGCGATAGCGGAATATCAAGAAAGGCTTAAAAAAGCGCGCCGATTAATGAAAGAGCATAATATAGATGCCCTTTATTTAAATGCAGGTACGAACCTTTATTATTTTACAGGTACGAAATGGTCACCTAGCGAGCGTATGGTTGCAGCTATTGTTCCCCTTCATGGCGATATAATTTATATTTGCCCGCATTTTGAAGTCGATACCCTTAAACAGTTTATGCAAGTTAATGGTGACGTCGTCGCTTGGCATGAGCATGAATGTCCTTATCAATTAGCCGCCAAAACCTTAGATAAAATAACCCCAACACTTTCAACATTGGCAATTGATGAATCGACGCCATTTTTTGTTGCTAACGGCCTCAATATGCAATTAGCGGGTGTTGCGCTAGTTGACGCTAAACCAATCACCGCTGGCTGTAGAATGCAAAAATCCGTCAATGAAATTGCCTTAATGCAACGTGCTAAAGATATGACCTTAGCTGTGCATAAAGCAACGGCAAGTATCCTTTATGAAGGAATTTCAACCGATGAAGTTAAATCGTTTATTCATCAGGCCCATAAAAAAGTAGGTGCCAAATCGGGGTCATCGTTTTGTATTGTGCTGTTTGGTGAAGATTCAAGTTATCCGCATGGCGTTATGTCACCGAAAAACCTAAGTTTAAATGATATGGTTTTAATTGATACTGGCTGCCTTGTTGAAGGCTATAACTCTGATATTACCCGTACTTATATTTTCGGCCAAGCAACTGAACGTCAGCAAAAAATGTGGCAAATAGAAAAAGAGGCACAACTTATCGCCTTTAATGCCGCCGAATTAGGTCAGCCATGTGGCAATGTCGACAAAGCGGCTCGCCAGTTTCTAGCTGACCAAGGCTTAGGGCCAGCATATCAAACTCCTGGCTGCCCTCACCGTACGGGCCATGGTATCGGTTTAGACATCCATGAGTGGCCTTACTTAGTGCAATCAGATCAAACACCACTTGCTGTTGGTATGTCATTTTCAAATGAGCCTATGCTGGTTATCCCTAACGAGTTTGGGGTGCGTTTAGAAGATCACTTTTACATGACTGAACAAGGCCCGAAATGGTTTACCGAACCAGCTCACAGTATCGACAACCCATTTGGCTTGGAAAAATAAGCTAATTGCTGAGATTTAATTGGCTATGGTTTGGTCTTTAGGTAGAATTAAAACCATAGCCTTTATTAATTGAAGTTCTCAGCGTCTATGCAAGCACTTTTCGAATACATTCCATTAGTTTTATTTTTCGTTATCTACAAATTTTATGATATCTACGCAGCAACAGGTGTACTGATTGTTGGTGCGGCACTGCACATCTTATATTTTATTGTGACCAAACAAAAAGTGCCGACCAAAAACTGGATTATCTTTGGCTTAATTTCCGGCTTTGGTGGCTTGACTATTTTCTTGCAAGACGACACATTTTTAAAATGGAAAGTTACTATTATTAATGAGTTTTTTGCACTTGCGTTATTAATCAGCCAATATGTATTTAAGAAGAACTTAATTAAACAGTTAATGGGTGAAGCACTGGAATTACCTGATAACATTTGGAATAAATTAAATTTAAGCTGGGTTGGCTTTTTCGCATTCTGCGGCATATTAAATGCCTACATCGCGTTTAACTTTAGTCAGGAAGTTTGGGTAAACTTTAAAGTATTTGGTCTTATGGGATTAACCTTTGCCTTTGCCATTGGTTCAATAATGGCACTTTATAAGCACTTTCCGCAACAAGAAGAGCAAAGCTCATCGGCCAGTGAAAAAAAACGAAAATAAGTAGAGTAGTAAAATGTATTACATGATTTATGGTGAAGATGTCGCCAACAGTTTAGGCTTAAGAATGCCGGTACGTGAGCAGCACTTAGCAAGAATTAAATTATTGCAAGATGAAGGCCGTTTACTCGTTGCTGGTCCTTGTCCAGCAATTGACAGTGAAAACCCTGGCGAAGCGGGCTTTACTGGCTCAGTAATAATTGCACAATTTGACTCGCTAGCTGCTGCGCAACTATGGGCAGAATCAGATCCTTATATCGATGCAGGTGTTTATCAGCAAGTTATCGTTAAACCTTTTAAAAAAGTTTTACCAGCCTAAGAGACTGATCAAATGATAAAGCGCTTGTCACTTTTAATCTTCACTTCGGTTTGCCTCAATCAGTCAGTGTTAGCAAAATCTGTAGCAGATTGTGATGAAAAATTTACTGATAATGTCGAGTATTCTCGGTGTCTTGACCTTGTTAAAGATAATGTAGAGCGAGAACTTCAAACCTGGGTCAACAATCAAGTATTTGTTTTAGAGGAAATGGCGCTAAAAACAGGCCGTACATCTCCGTTAAAAATGTTTAAGCGCTCGCAAGATGATTTTATTAAATTCAGAGAAAACAATTGTCGTTGGCAATACCTTGCTCTTTCTCCGGGTACGGGCGCAGCTCCTGCGTATAAAAAGTGTTTTATTACTATTTCGAAAAACCGAATTGATGAGCTTTCTGAATTTGTCGATTAGCCTTGCCTCTCGTTAAATTTATATTACCCCATTAAAAAAGGCCTTAACAGCCTTTTTTAATGGATTATTTTCTTATTATGACTCTTTCTCACCTTGGAACTCGGCATGCTCACGTGCAATATCATCTTCACTTGATAGCAACATAGCAAACCACTGCCCTTCTTTAGAGTGCTCTAAGCCGATTTTGATCACCATTGTCAGCGGTACCGATAACAGCATACCGACAGTACCTAGTAACCAACCCCAAAAAATTAACGACAAAAACACCACTAAGGTCGATAAACCTAACCCTCGCCCCATAAACCGCGGTTCAATCATATTGCCCATCACGGTATTAATTATCATATAGCCAAGCCCTATAGCGCCCGCAGGCGCAGCCCCCAGCTGGATGACCGCCAACGACATCGCCGGCACTGCGGCAATAATCGAGCCGATATTAGGGATGTAATTAAGTAAAAATGCTAACACTCCCCAAAGTAAGAAAAAGTCGAGACCAAAAGCCCAAAGCATTATTGAAACCAATACCCCTGTACCAATGCTGACAACCGTTTTAATCGCTAAATAATGATTAACTGACAATAAAAAACGATCGATTTGCTTCATCCGCATTTCAGGATCAATAAATGCATAATGCAGTTTTTTCGGTAACGAGCTGGCTTCAAGCAACATAAAAACGACGGTAATTATGATTAAAAATAAGTTCGCCATAACCCCGCCCAATCCACTTAACATATTGGCGGCTAAGCCCATCGCCGCACCAGGATCAAAATACTCCATTAATACAGCTGATGAGATGGAAATATTATAGTGAGCCAATTTATCGGTCAGCCAAGAAAATTGCGTTTTTAATTGCTCACGATATTCAGGTAATAATTGAGATAGTTCGTTTAACGAATTACCGACTAGGCTGGCAATAGACAGTGCTATAACCAAAAACAGGGCTATTACAAATAGCACTGAAATTCCTTTTGGAATTTTATATTCACTGGCTTTAGCAACGATTGGATTACAAATAATCGCGATAAATACCGATAATAAAAAGGGCACTAAAATATTGGTTGCGGTCTTTATACCAGCTAAGACAATCACGATAGCGGCTATCACCACTAAGCCTTTTAAAATCCCTGTTGAGGTATCATTAAGTCCCATAGTTCACACTTAATTTAACTAAATTACTCATATCTTGTTGGCTAGTAAGAGAAAATGCAACGGTTTTATCGGCTTTGCTAAACTTATCTAAAACCTGTGTCGTATTATTTTAACTAAACGTTACGTTGCTTGGCATTTTTATGAAAATTTTAATTACCGGTGGTACTGGGCTAATCGGCAGTGCCTTTATCCGACAATATTATCAACAGCATCAATTTACAGTGCTGACTCGATTTCCACATCAGCATACTTTTGCCAATGATGTTGCACACTCTATGACTTTGATCAATTCACTTAATACGTTGAATGATGTTAACGGCTTTGATGCAGTAATCAATTTACAAGGTGAACCTATTGTCGGTAAACGTTGGAATCAAGCACAAAAGCAATTGCTGATCAGTTCACGGGTAAAGATTACCCAACAATTAGTGCAATTGATAAACCAAAGTACTAAGCCACCTAGCGTGTTTATTTCAGGCTCGGCAATTGGCTTTTATGGACGGCAAGCTGCCAATAAAATCAATCAAGCAGCAATAACCGAATCCTTTGATCAGCCCTACCCTGAATTTAGTCACCAACTTTGTCAGCAATGGGAAAATACTGCACTACAGGCTAGTAGCAACACCCGCGTATGCTTAATAAGAACCGGCATAGTGTTAAGTGAGCGTGGTGGCGCATTACAAGAAATGCTTATACCGTTTAAATTTGGCCTAGGTGCCGTTATCGCTAGTGGTCAGCAAATGATGTCTTGGATACACATTACTGATATGGTCAAAGCGCTCGATCATATACTTAACACCGAATCACTAAATGGCGCGATTAATCTTACCGCCCCAAATCCAGTGTCTAATCGAGTATTTAGTGATGTGTTAGCTCATACGCTTCATCGGCCACGATTTATGGTGATGCCTGAGTTTGCTGCGAGGCTGCTTTTTGGTGAAATGGCAGACTTAGTTATTTACGGGCAATGCGTAGTGCCAGAAAAGCTATTAGCAAGTGGCTTTAACTTTGCCTACTCTGAACTAACACCTGCATTAAAAAGCCTAGTCAATTAACTTAAGAAACTAACTTAAGAAATTAACTTAAACATCGTTGACTAGGCCCGATAAAAAGCAACTATAGCCGCCTTATCGAATATGCAGGCTTAATGCTTTATTACCTTACATAGTACGGCGAATTAATGTAACGCTCGACATATTAAGTAAGCGCCAGCAACTTAACATGCCAATAGCGCCAACAAAACTGGCACCAGCAACAATACCCAGCCCCCAATATTCAATATGTAAACTAGGCGTCATGTTAAATACTTTTAACTGAATAAAAAATACCGCAATTTCCATGGCGATACCTGCCATCAAACCAGCAACAACACCTAAGCAAACAAATTCGAGCAGCACGCTATTACGCAGTAAACTGCCTTTTGCACCTAAGGTCCGTAAGATAGCAATTTCCCGCTCACGTTCTTCCATACTCGCTTGGACCTGAGCAATAAGCACCAAAGCTCCAGCAATCACCACCATGATCAAAATAAATTCCACTGCAACGGACACTTGATCGATGACATTTCGCAATTGATTTATTAACGCCTCGACATCAATCATCGAAATGGTTGGGTGTTGCATCAAAAATTGATTAAAACGCTCATTTTTATCAGCGGTGACAAAATGCGATGAAATATAAGTAACAGGAAAATCTTCCAGCACATACTTGTTAAACACCATAAAAAAGTTAGGCTGTAGTGACTGCCAATCCACTTTACGAATACTGGTCACTTTGGCAGTAAAATCTTCACTGCCTAGTTGAAAAGACAATTCATCGCCAATCACTATTGCCAAGCGCTCAGCAACACCTTGTTCAACTGACACTTGCGCTGAAGTGTCGTTTTCATCAAACCAGTTGCCATCAATTAACTCATTATTTTCTGGTAATTGCTCACGCCAAGTTAGATTGAGTTCTCGACCCACGCCTCGACGCTGCGCTTCAGGCGATTTTTCTTGTTCTTTTGTAACTTCTTGGGTTACAGAATCTTGGTTAATTGCCGTCAATCTGCCACGCACAACGGGATATAAACCACTGCCGGGAATATTATTATCCGCCATAAACTGATTAACCTCAGCAAACTGACTTTGGCTGATATTGACCAAAAAACGATTCGCAGTATTTTCAGGTAATTGCGCTTGCCATTCAGCAATCAAGGCACTGCGAATAACCAGAATTAATAACAATAGTTTGATGGCAATAGTAAAGCTGACCAATTGCACGCTGTTTTCTTTTGCACGACGTTTTAAATTGGCAAAAGCCAAATGTAGTGCTTTGCCTGATTTGCTGCCAGCACTGCGCCCTGCTTTCACTAATACTTGTCCGAAAAGTAACAAAATCACTGAGACAATCGCACCACCTAGTAGCAAGACTGCACTTAACAGCCAATTATTACTAAAAATAAATAACAGTAAATATAAGGCAACAATGGCTGGCACCATTTGCAACCAGTGAAAAACGTTATGTTCGAAACCTCGAATTACCGCTAGCGGCTTAATCGACACTAGTTGCTTCAACGGTACAATAGCAAACGCAATCGCACATAAAATTCCGGTAATAATGGCAATAATAAGCGGCTTCGTAATAGAGACTTGCTGCTGAATGTCTAAATAGCTTTGCATGGCATTAATGCCAAACTGCTGCAACACATAGCCAATTAATAAACCCGCTATTATTGCGATAACGCTTAACAAGCCCCAGTGTAAGCAATAAAGCTTGGTAATGTGTTGCTGCGTTGCGCCCATCGCTTTAAACACGGCAACCATAGGTTGATGACGTTGGCCATAACGACGACTAGCTACCGCTACCGCTACCGCACAAAGCACAATACCTAGCATACTGGCTAACGATAAATATTTTTCTGCACGCTCTAGTGAGGCTGACAGCGCCGAACGACTCGACTGAATATCATACCAACGTTGAGTTTCATTAACCTGCGGCTTTAACCACAGTTCAAACGCCTCAACATTATCCAGATCACCTGCAAACAATGCCTTATAGGTAAGCCTGCTTCCTGGCTGGATCAGTTCAGTTTTAGGCATATCTGCGACGTTAAGCAACACCACAGGACCAGACGTAAAGACACTAAAAGAGGCATCAGGGATCTGAGTAGCAACACCTGCGATGGCAAAATCAGCCATACCAATTTCTAGATTATCGCCAATTGCGACACCTAAAATATCCAATAACTTTTGTTCAACCCAAACTTCACCAGCACTCGGGGCTTTACTGTTCGCTACTTGCCCCAGCTCATCACGAACAAATAACTCGCCACGCAATGGATATTTATCCCCGACCGCGTTAATCTGGGCTAATTGCAGTTTGCCTTTGGCAAACACCATAGACGTCATTTCTATTTTTAACGCACTATCTAGCCCTAGCTCAGTACTTTTTTCAAAAACTGCGGGCTCGATTGGACGAGGCGAACGAAACACCCTGTCCGATGCGATAAATGATGTACTTTTACTTAAGATTGCCGCTTGAATTTGATGAGAAAATCCAGACAAGGTAAATACCGTGGCAACCGCCAACACAATGGCAGCAAAAATAATGGTTAATTCACCACGCCTTAACTCATGTTGCAGCAAACGTAACGATTGATTTATCCAAGTATTTGACCTACTCATTGACCGACCTTTTCAATGCTTTAACTTCCGCAGATTGCAGGCCGTTATCACTAACTAAACGACCGCTATCGACGACAACCTTTCGCTGACAACGTGCTGCCAGCTTTTCATCATGAGTCACCAAAATTAATGTTGTGCCATTTTGCTCATTTAAATCAAATAATAATTGAGCGATATGCCGGCCGGTTTTACTATCCAAATTACCCGTTGGTTCATCGGCAAATAAAATATCTGGTTGCGTAATAAAGGCTCGCGCAATCGCCACTCGCTGCTGTTCGCCACCCGACATTTGTGAAGGGAAATGATTGACTCGCTGTTCCAAATCAACAATCGCTAACAGCTCTCGAGCACGTTGCTCGGCATTAGGCATATTAGCCAATTCTGCTGGTAGCATGACATTTTCCAGCGCAGTTAAGCTATTTACCAATAAAAACTGTTGAAAAATAAAGCCGACATGTTGTGCGCGAATAGCGCTGCGCTGCTCTTCATCGAGCTTTTCTAGTGCCTGGCCTTTTAACTTAATGCTACCACTAGTTGGTACATCTAAACCGGCTAATAATGACAGTAAGGTAGTTTTACCTGATCCGGATGCGCCAACTATCGCTAGCGTTTCTCCTGCACTAACCGCTAGATTTATATCGGACAATAAGTCTAAAATGTGACTTTCTAAGGCTACAGATTTAGCTAAGTTATTTACTTCTAAAATAATTTCGGACTCTAACTTCATGTTTAAACGCGCTTCTCAATTTGTGTTAACCACTTTTCTGCTTTTATATTGCACTACTTTATTCGCCAGCACTAATGTGCTGTTACTCGGTGATAGTCTTAGTGCCAGCTATGGCATGAAACAAAACCAAGGCTGGGTATATTTACTTAATCAACAACTTAAAACGGAAAATGCCAACTATCAGATCATTAATGCTAGCATAAGTGGTGAGACCACCGCAGGCGGTTTATCTCGACTTCCTGGAATTTTATCGAAAGAATCGGTGGATTATTTACTGGTTGAGTTAGGCGGAAACGATGGGTTACGCGGCTTCCCACCTAACGTCATCAAGAATAATTTGTTACAAATTATCGAGTTAGCTAAAGCTGCCGGCATCCCAACTTACATTATGGAAATTAAGATCCCGCCTAATTATGGCCCTAGATATAATCAAATGTTTGCTCAAGTTTTCAAAGACGTTGCAGAGCAAGCGGATGTGCCGCTATTGCCATTCTTTTTAGAGTCAATTGCGATTAAACCCGAACTAATGCAAGCTGATGGCATTCACCCTAACATCGAAGCGCAAGCACAAATAAGTGCGCTAATGCACAAAGTCATTTCAACCATGGTAGAAAACTAATATGGAATTTATCTGGATACTGTTTGCGTTTTTCTGCGGTCTTGCCGCTAAAGTTGTGGCACTGCCACCTTCAATCGGTTTTCTACTTGCTGGTTTTATTCTTAACTTTTTGGGTTTCCAAGCAGATGGTTCGCTTGGCACCTTAGCCGATTTAGGTATTACTTTAATGCTATTTACTATCGGCCTAAAACTGAATATTAAAGATTTGACCAAAAATGAAGTATGGGTTGGCGCCTTTTCTCATACCAGTATTTGGCTGGTCGCCACGGTGATCTTTACTAAATTTATCGCGTTTTTAGGGTTAAGTTATTTTACTGGCTTATCGAACGAATTAGCGCTACTAATCGCCTTTGCCTTAAGTTTTAGCAGTACGGTTTGTGTGGTGAAATTACTGGAAGAGCAAGGGGAAATGAAAACTCGCCACGGCAAACTCGCCATTGGTATTCTGGTGATGCAAGATGTAATAGCCGTGATGTTTTTAGTACTGGCCACCGGAAAAATTCCAAGTATTTGGGCAATTGGCTTACTAGGGCTGATATTGGTTAAGCCATTGTTGGATAAGCTTGTTGCTTCGGTTGGTCATGGTGAGCTTATTCCGCTGACAGGCTTTTTCTTAGCGCTTGGTAGCTACGAACTTTTCGAACTGGTAAAGATAAAAGGCGATTTAGGTGCATTAATCATCGGCATGATGTTAGCCAACCACGCCAAAGCCAGTGAAATAAATAAAGCATTAATGAATTTTAAAGATCTATTCTTAATTGGCTTTTTCTTGTCGATTGGTTTTACCGCACTGCCGACTTGGGAAATGTTAGCAATTGCCTTAGTTATCTGCTTAATGTTGCCGGTCAAGTTTGCACTTTTCTTTGTCATTTTAAGCCGGTTAAAGATCAAAGCTCGCTCGGCATTTTTATCGGCGCTGATACTAACCAACTTCAGCGAGTTTGGCTTAATTGTCGCCTCATTAAGTGTTGAAAATGGCTGGTTAAGTAATGAATGGTTAGTAATATTAGCTTTGGCGGTTTCACTGTCATTTGTCTTTACAAACGTTATTTATCGTTACTCTGAATCACTATTTTCTCGAAACAAAACCACACTCATGAAATTACAACACAGCAAGCGTTTGGCTGAAGATATTTTCGTTCAGCCTTGTGATGCGCCAATTGTCGTTGTTGGTATGGGTCGTGTTGGCATGGGCGCATATAAGGCACTTAACCAACAAGTAGGCAAAAAAGTCTGGGGCTTAGACTCAGATCGCGACAAAATTAATTGGTTAACCGAAAGCGATTACCAAGCATTTTTTGGTGATGCCGAGTCTCGCGACTTTTGGGAAAACCTCGACTTATCAAAGATTACGCTAATTATGATTGCCGTACCATCAGTGCAAGATGCCATTAATATCACCACCCAATTACGCATTACCAATTATCAAGGGCAAATAGCCGCCATTGCACGGTTTGATGATGAACGTGAGCAACTGGAAAATTTGGGGATTGATCGAGTATTTAACTTCTACAACGAAGCGGGTGTTGGTTTTGCAGAAGAAAGCTTGGCGATGTTAAAAGTTGCTCAAGCTTAAAGTAAGGTTATTAAGCAACAAACTCCACAAGCGCTTTTTCTAAGTCAGAGAAAGCGCTTGTTTCTAGTTATTTAAGTCGTTAAATACAAATAAATTAATAACACCGACAGTTGCTAAAAATAATAATTGCCCAAAAAAGACGAAAAAAAAGCCGACATTACGTCGGCTTTCTTAATGTGGCATCCCGTAGGGGATTTGAACCCCTGTTACCGCCGTGAAAGGGCGGTGTCCTAGGCCTCTAGACGAACGGGACATCAAAACTTCAACATAAGCTTGCGCTTATTGCTTTGATGTAAGGCTTAAGGTGGCCTTACACGCTAATTTATTTAGTAAGCAATTTAGTTATATAAAACTAACTACCCTGCTCACTTGGAGTGCTGTACGACCTAGTGCACAACCTACCAAATGTGGCATCCCGTAGGGGATTTGAACCCCTGTTACCGCCGTGAAAGGGCGGTGTCCTAGGCCTCTAGACGAACGGGACATCAAAACTTCAACATAAGCTTGCGCTTATTGCTTTGATGTAAGGCT
>NZ_JBQMTM010000031.1:0-17538 GCF_053470325.1 Colwellia sp. MEBiC06753
TGTTACCGCCGTGAAAGGGCGGTGTCCTAGGCCTCTAGACGAACGGGACATCAAAACTTCAACATAAGCTTGCGCTTATTGCTTTGATGTAAGGCTTAAGGTGGCCTTACACGCTAATTTATTTAGTCAGCACTGTATTATTTACCCTGCTCACTTGGAGTGTTACATGACCTAGTATGTAACCTACCGAAATAGTGGCATCCCGTAGGGGATTTGAACCCCTGTTACCGCCGTGAAAGGGCGGTGTCCTAGGCCTCTAGACGAACGGGACGCAAAATTGCGAATTCGCAAAAAATGGTGGAGCTATGCGGGATCGAACCGCAGACCTCTTCGCTGCCAGCGAAGCGCTCTCCCAGCTGAGCTATAGCCCCAGTATAGTCAAACATAAAACATTTGAATAAACTGGCTTTAAACAAGTGACCTAGTACTCGTTGAAAGCGAGGCGCATTTTAGGCACCCCCCTAATCTGTGTCAACTATTAATTTAAAAAAAACGGCAAAATTAACCGACTTTGCAATCAAACGTTCATAATAACGCCAAAATGGTTAATTTTTATCTATTCAAACAGTTAGCTTGATTTTATTATCTGTAGGCTCATTGCAATGTGGTACGATGTGTTTACTGGTTAACGCTAATTAACATAATGAATCTACCGTGATTCTTTATTTTTACGTACATTAACGTTAGAGTTTAACTAATTGGTTAAGATTTGTTCGTCATATGATGGAATTAAAAAAATTAAATATCGTCGCCATTGGTGGCGGACATGGTTTAGGGCGAGTGCTTTCCACTTTGTCCTTTATGCATGATCAACTGACAGGGATTGTAACGACCACAGATAATGGTGGCTCTACTGGCCGCTTGCGTAAACGTAGCTCTTCAATTGCTTGGGGCGACTTACGTAATTGCCTAACACAGCTAGTCGATGAAAACAGTGTAGGTAACCAGTTATTTAACTTCCGCTTTGATGGCCAAGACGAGCTTGGTGGTCATAACTTAGGTAACTTAATTCTTTACGGTTTAGGTCAAATTCAATCTCGGCCACTGGACTCAATCAAACTAGTTCGCCGAATTCTAAGAGTTAAAACTCAAGTATTACCAATGTCGGAGTCCCCTACTGATCTAATGGCTTTTTATCCGGAAGGTCGATGTCGTGTCGGTGAACTGTCTGTAGACGATATGCCGATTATGCCCAAAAGCTTAATGCTTGCACCGCTAGTAAAGGCTCCTGAGCAATGTGTCACAGCTATTAACAATGCCGATTTAATTTTATTAGGGCCAGGTAGTTTTTTAACCAGCGTAGTACCACCGCTGTTAGTTAGAGATATCGCTAACGCACTCAATCAACGCAAAGGTCACTGTATCTTTATCGAAAATATTGTTGCGGAAAATAGCCCGGCATCACAATTAACGCTTGATGAAAAGTTCGATTGGATTGAAGAGAATATTGGCTGTTTGCCAATTGATAGTGTGATTTGTCAAGACCGCTCGGTAACGACCGAGCGCGCGAATGTAATTTATCACGATGTTTCAAGTGAAGACGTTAAACATCATCATGATAAAGCAAAATTAATTGAAGCCTTGCACTTGTGTATTGCACAAATTAAGCCGAAACCAAGATTAAAGCTCGCTAAAGTCGAGTAATTTCGGACTTTAGCTCTTTTTCAACTAATGCAATAAAATCGCAACACAAGCTCAATAAAAGCGCAATAATATTTCAGTAAATAATTACGCTACTTCGAGGTATCACTTTGAGGTGTCGTCTTCGCTAATACGACTAGCAACCGCGCCGGTTTGCCCTTTGTATTTAGCATCAACACGTTTATTGTAAGGACGTAAAGCCTCACCAGACATAGTTTCAAAATTCAATGCCGCTATTTTCATTTTTGGGCGTAATGCAAGCGGCAATTTACCACTGTTGTAGAATTCTAGAACAATCTGACCTGACCAGCCTGGATCAATACGATGAGCGGTAACATGTACCATCAAGCCTAAACGTGCAAGTGATGAACGACCATCTAACCAACCAACAATATCCGCAGGTAAAGTAACCGACTCGTAAGTCACGGCTAACGCCAGTTCACCGGGATGTAAGAAAAATGCTTCGCCGTCAGGAATGACAATTTCATCCCCCATTACCGTATTCATTTGCTTTTGGACTTCTTCGCGCGGACCACTTAGATCAATATATGGCGCAGTATTATTAGTAAACACACGGAATTCATTACCTAGACGAATGTCAACGCTAACACCAGAGATCATTGAAGCATCAGGCTTAGGCGTAATAATTATTTTTTCTTGTGCTAAGCATCGTTCAATATCTTGGTCACATAATCTCATAATTTTTCTTCTTAAATCATTTAAAATAAGTAAAGTTTTGCCGACTATTGCTCTGCTTCAACGACTACACTCGGAGCCATTGGGCTATGCATATCCAGCGAATAATAGACTTTCGTAGCAATATTGCGGGCTATTTTACGGTACTGCTGGCAGATGTCACTATCTGGCATAGCATTAAATAAATTTTCCCCCAAATCAGCTTCTTGTCTAATGTCTAGCGTTAATGGTAATTGCCCAAGCAACGGCACGTTATTAAGCTCGGCGATATCTTTACCGCCTTCAGCACCAAATATATGACTATGATGACCACAATTTTCACACTGGTGATAACTCATGTTTTCAACTACCCCAATAACCGGTACCTTGACTTTATCAAACATAGCAATGCCTTTTTGCGCATCAGCCAAGGCAATATCTTGCGGTGTTGTTACTATTACCGCACCAGCAACAGGTACCTTTTGCGAAAGTGTTAGCTGAATATCACCGGTTCCCGGCGGCATATCAATCAATAGATAATCAAGCTTTGGCCACTTCGTTTCATTTAATAGTTGATTAAACGCTGCGCTGGCCATTGGCCCACGCCAAACAGCGGCATCACTATCTGGCACTAAATAGCCTATCGACATTGATGCTATACCATCGGCGTCAACCGGTTGCATTAATTTACCATCACTGGTTGTCGGCTTTTCATCCGCTTGCCCTAACATGGCAGGAATCGAAGGGCCGTAAATATCAGCATCTAAAATACCTACGCTTAACCCTTCTGCCTGCATTGCTCTGGCAATATTTACTGTGGTTGTTGATTTGCCAACACCACCTTTCCCCGAGGCAATAGCAATAATATTTTTAATATTCGGTATTGAATGTTGGCGCACGGCATTTATCTGACAGTTAAAAACCAAATTTACTTCAACTGCTAACTGCTCACTCAATTGCTGAATTAAGGGATTAAGCTCAGCCTCAGCGGGAAATGGCAATGTCAATTCAATCACCAACTTATTCTTATCATCAAGACAAGCAAAGTGACTTGCTACTTTTAGCACCCCATAAGGAAACGCTTGAGTTTGATAACCAGCTAAGGCCTCAGTGATTAGCGTTAATGTCGGTTCACTTACTGATTTTTTCTGGTTAAAAAGCTGACGAAACAAATCTACTGCTCCTAAGATCTTTATTTGTTCTTTATTTATTGAAGCAAAAAATGAAAATTTGCCTAGAAATATTAATGAAAATAACCGTTAAATTCTGTACTATTGCGCCATCGATTACCACCTAAATGTGTTTTCACACAATACTCAGGACTAATGTCAAAAGCTATGTCTCAAGAAAAACGTAAAATTTTAGTGACCTGTGCCCTTCCTTATGCCAACGGTTCAATTCACTTAGGCCATTTATTAGAACATATTCAAACCGACATTTGGGTACGCTTTCAGCGTATGCGTGGTCATGAAACCTATTTTGTTTGTGCCGATGATGCCCATGGCACGCCAATTATGCTTAAAGCACAAGAGCTTGGTATTAGCCCAGAGCAAATGATTGATGGTGTGCGTGAAGAGCACATGGCAGATTTTAACGATTTTCTTATCAGTTTTGATAACTATCACTCAACTCACAGCGAAGAGAATAAAGCATTTGCCACTGAAATTTATAATAAATTACATGCTGGTGGTCATATTAAAACCCGCACTATTTCGCAGCTTTACGATGAAGAAAAAGGCATGTTTTTGCCGGATCGATTCGTTAAAGGCACTTGCCCTAAGTGTAAAAGCGAAGATGAAAACGGTGACAGCTGTGATAACTGTGGTGCTACCTATTCTCCTACTGAAGTCATTAACCCTCGTTCAGTCGTATCTGGTTCAACACCGGTGCTTAGAGATTCTGAGCACTATTTCTTTGACTTACCAGCGTTTGAGCAAATGCTTAAAGAGTGGACGACAGGCGGCTCATTACAAGATGAAATGGCCAATAAACTCAATGAATGGTTTGAGTCTGGTCTGCAGCAATGGGACATTAGTCGTGACGCACCTTATTTTGGCTTCGAAATTCCCAATGCCCCCGGTAAGTTTTTCTATGTCTGGTTAGACGCGCCTATTGGCTATATGGGCAGTTTCAAAAACTTATGTGATAAGCAAAATATCGACTTTGATAGTTACTGGAATAAAGACTCTGACGCTGAGCTTTATCATTTTATCGGTAAAGATATTATTTACTTCCACAGCTTATTCTGGCCGGCAATGTTAGAAGGTGCGGGTTACCGTAAGCCAACGTCGGTTTACGCCCATGGTTTTGTTACCGTAAACGGCGCGAAAATGTCTAAGTCTAAAGGGACATTCATTAAAGGTCGTACTTATCTAGATCATTTAAATCCAGAATATTTACGTTATTACTATGCGGCGAAATTAACTAACCGCATTGATGATTTAGATTTAAACCTTGAAGATTTTGCCCAACGTGTAAACTCTGATTTAGTCGGTAAAGTGGTGAATATCGCTTCACGTTGTGCCAGCTTTATTACCAAACGTTTTGATGGCATGTTATCAAGCAATGTCGATGATCAAGCATTAGCCGACGAAGTAATGGCCGCTGGAGATAGCTTAGCAGCGCTTTATGAAAAACGTGAATTTGGTAAAGCCATGCGCGAAATTATGGCGCTTGCGGATAAAGTTAACGAATACATTGCAGTAAAAGAGCCTTGGCAGCTAGTTAAAGATGAAACGAAGCAACAAGAAGTTCAAGATATTTGTTCGTTAGGTATTAATCTATTCCGAATTTTGATGATTTATTTAAAGCCAGTGCTACCTGCTCTTGCCGAGAAAACCGAAGGCTTCTTAAATGATGAATTAGTCTGGGATGGTCATAAAGCACTTTTAACCAACCATCAAATTAATAAATTCAAAGCGTTATTACAACGTATTGAAATGGATAAAATTGAAGCGATGACCGAAGCATCAAAAGAGTCATTGGCAGCTCCAGAAGCAGCTAAACCTGTAACAGGACCATTGGCTGATGATCCTATTTCTCCAGAAATTCAATTTGATGATTTTGCTAAGATAGATTTACGTATTGCCAAAATTGTCAAAGCGGAACATGTTGAAAAAGCCGATAAATTATTACGCCTTGAACTTGCATTAGATGAAGATGGCAGCGAAACTCGCCAAGTATTTGCTGGTATTAAATCAGCGTATCAACCGGAAGATTTAATTGGCAAGCTTACCGTCATGGTGGCTAACTTAGCGCCTCGCAAAATGCGCTTTGGCATGTCTGAAGGCATGGTGTTAGCTGCAGGCCCAGGCGGTAAAGATTTGTGGATATTAAATCCAGAGGAAGGCGCACAACCGGGTATGCGCGTTAAATAACCGCTTATTCAATTTTTATCGTCAATAAAGAAAAAAAGCTCGTGATTACGGGCTTTTTTTTCATATACTCGATAGCACATTTAGCTTTGAACCAATTACCAGCTTGAAGGTAATTAACATTATTTATATAACCAACAATTGATAAGGAATTTACATGTTTAGTCACATTATGATTGGCGCTAACGATATTGACGTTGCAAAAAAATTCTATGATGCCGTGCTCGGTGCTATGGGCCACAAACCAGGCGTTATTGATGAAAAAGGCCGTTGTTTCTACTTTACTGATACTGGCATTTTTGCACTAACTAAACCAATCAATGGCGAGCCAGCATGTCATGGCAATGGTACTACTATTGGTTTCCACGCTGCGACACCAGAAATTGCTGATGCGTGGCACGCTGCAGGCGTTGCCAATGGCGGCACTAGCTGTGAAGATGCTCCCGGTATTCGCACAACGCCAAGAGGTGATTTATACCTTGCGTATTTAAAAGATCCGTCAGGCAATAAAATTTGTGCTTTGCACAAAGTCGGTTAATAGCCAATGATGTTACCTAAGGCTGGCATGATGTAACGTACATGTTGGCCTTAAATCAGCTTAACTATTTTTTTTTACTTTTATTTTTACTTATTTTTTTACTTTTATTTTTTGCTACCCAAGAACTAGCACTCCTTTTAACGCTAACTTTTACAATCTTGTAATAAATCCCTATAATAGCGCCCGCTTTTTTAGCAAATTACTTACTTTTTAATTACGCACGGGATTTACGTTCCCGCTAGCAGGAAAAAATATGACTCAATATGTTGTTTGTGCAATGTATAAATTTGTTGCACTTGAAGATTTCGAAGCCATCCGCACATCATTGTTAACAACAATGGAAGCTAACCAAATTTGCGGCACGCTATTACTAGCCAAAGAAGGTATTAACGGTACCGTTGCTGGCAGCCGTGAAGCGATTGACACCTTACTTGCTTGGTTCAAACAAGATACTCGCTTAGCCGACATTTCATACAAAGAATCTTATACCGAAGAAAAACCGTTTAAACGCACCAAAGTTAAACTGAAAAAAGAAATTGTTACTATGGGCGTTGAAGGTATTGATCCTCGCCATGTAGTTGGTACATACGTTAAGCCGCAAGACTGGAATGCGTTAATTTCCGATCCTGAAGTGTTTGTGGTTGATACTCGTAACGACTATGAAGTGCAAATTGGCACCTTTGAAAATGCCGTTGATCCAAACACTAAAACCTTCCGAGAGTTCCCACAATGGGCGAAAGAAAATATGGATCCGGCTAAGCATAAGAAAGTAGCCATGTTCTGTACGGGTGGGATCCGCTGTGAAAAATCAACCGCTTATATGAAAGAGCAAGGTTTTGAAGAGGTTTATCACTTAGAAGGCGGTATTTTAAAGTATTTAGAAGAAGTACCAAGCGATGAAACCATGTGGCAAGGCGAATGTTTTGTATTCGATGATCGCGTTACCGTAGACCATCACTTACAAGCAGGTAAATATGATCAGTGTCATGCCTGTCGAATGCCGATATTAGAAGAAGACAAAGCCAAACCTGAATATCAAAAAGGTGTGAGCTGTCACCACTGCTTTGCCGAGACTACCGAAGAACAACGTGCACGTTATGCTGAACGTGAGCGCCAAATGGAACTTGCTAAGCAACGTGGTGAAACCCACGTGGGCTCTGAAGCTTATAAAATATTAGAGCAGCGTAAAGCCGAGAAAAAGGCACGTATTGCGGCGCAACAGGCCGCTCAAAAGTAAGTCTAGTTTAAATTGGTCGTAGTTAATTAAATAGTACCTGAGTAGGTAATAGGCGACTAAACATAAACCATTAAAAAGGCGCCAATTGGCGCCTTTTTTATTTCTAAGCTAGTCCTAAATCTAGGCCTTGGCCTAAACCTAAACCTAAACCTAAACTACCAAATTACATATTTGGATAGTTTGGACCACCAGTACCTTCTGGCGCTACCCAAGTAATATTTTGGCTTGGATCTTTGATGTCACAAGTTTTACAGTGAATACAGTTTTGGGCATTGATCACAAACTTTTTACCGTCTTCTGTTTCCTGAATTTCATATACGCCTGCCGGACAATAACGCTGTGCTGGTTCAGCATATTTTTCCATGTTAACCGTCAACGGAATGGAGGCATCAGCTAATTTTAAGTGACACGGCTGTTCTTCTTCATGGTTAGTATTTGATAAAAATACTGAAGATAAGCGGTCAAAACTTAGCTTGCCATCAGGTTTAGGGTACGAAATAACTGGCGCTTCACTCGCTAACTTTAATTGAGCGTGATCAAGTGACTCATCTTTAAAGTTAAATGGTAATTTACCACCAAAGAAATTTTGATCGACGGTGTTATACGCCCCGCCCCAGAACGTACCAAATTTATGCATTGCTGGGCCAAAGTTACGGGTATTGTACAACTCGTCATATAACCATGATTCTTTAAATTTCGCTTCATAGCTAGTTAACTCTTTACCACCTTCGCAACCTGAAGCTAATGCTTCAAAAATAGCTTCAGCTGCTAACATACCTGACTTCATCGCGGTATGGTTACCTTTAATTTTGGCAAAGTTAATAGTACCAGCATCACAGCCTACCAATAATGCGCCCGGCATCGTTTGCTTAGGTAAAGAATTGAAACCACCTTTGGCAATGGCACGAGCACCGTATGACACGCGCTTACCGCCTTCAAGGTATTGTGCAATTTTCGGGTGATGTTTATAACGCTGGAATTCTTCAAACGGGCTCATATGCGGGTTTGAATAATTTAAATCAATGATAATACCAACGAATACTTGGTTATTTTCGGCGTGATATAAATAGCCACCACCAGATGTTTCTTTATCTAATGGCCAACCTGCGGTGTGAACCACTAAACCTTCTTGATGCTTTTCAGGATCTATATCCCAAATTTCTTTAAAGCCGATGCCGTAATGTTGCGGTGATTTACCGTCATTTAAATTGAAATGACTAATCAGCTCTTTACCTAAATGACCACGACAGCCTTCGGCAAATACAGTGTACTTAGCGCGAAGTTCCATGCCAGGCATAAACGAGTCTTTCTCGTTACCTTCGGCATCTAAGCCCATATCACCTGTGATAATACCGCCCACGCAGCCATCTTCATTGTAAATGATTTCTTGCGCGGCAAAACCAGGGAAAATTTCAACACCTAAGCCTTCTGCTTGCTCAGCCAACCAACGACAAACATTACCCATACTAACGATATAGTTGCCTTCATTGTGCATAGTTTTTGGCACAGCAAAGCCCGGTAGCTTAATTGCGTTATCTTCACTATTAAGTAAATAAATATCGTCGCCTTTAACAGCAGTATTAAGTGGTGCGCCTTTTTCTTGCCAATCAGGAAATAACTCAGCCATGGCTCTAGGTTCAAAAACTGCACCTGATAAAATATGAGCACCAACTTCAGAGCCTTTTTCTACCACACAGACCATCAGCTCTTGATCTTTTTCTTGCGCTTGTTGCATCAAACGACAAGCAGTTGCTAGGCCAGATGGACCGGCACCTACGATGACGACATCAAACTCCATCGATTCGCGTTCCATATTTCCCCCTTGAATAATGTTTCTCGCGAAATTCAAACGCACGTTTGAAATTCAAACATGTGTTTGATAATATCCCCCCATTATAGATATTTTGAATACAAATACTATCCTGTAAATAACAATTTACTGAGCAACAATTGATTTTACTCAATAAGACTTAGTGTTTGGTACGCATTTGATTGACGCGAGTGCAAACTAAAAGTAGTCTTTCGAGCCATTATTCAAACAACATCACCAGTTAAGTGAATATTTACTGGTGACTTAGACATTACAAGAAACAAGTAGAGGCGATGATGAAAGTATTAGTCCCCATCAAACGCGTAATTGACTATAACGTCAAAGTTCGTGTTAAATCGGATAATTCAGATGTTGATTTAGCTAACGTAAAAATGGCAATCAACCCTTTCTGTGAAATTGCGGTTGAAGAAGCTGTTCGTTTAAAAGAAGCTGGCACAGCTACTGAAGTAGTTGTGGTTTCAATTGGCGATAAAAAATGCCAAGAGCAAATTCGTACGGCTTTAGCATTAGGTGCTGATCGCGCAATTCATATTGAAACTGAAGAGTCGTTAGATGCATTAAACATCGCTAAACTTTTACAGAAGATTGTTGAAGAAGAAGCACCACAATTAGTGATTTTAGGTAAGCAATCAATTGATTCTGACAATAACCAAACTGGCCAAATGCTTGCTGCATTAACTGGTATGCCACAAGGTACTTTTGCTTCTGAAGTAAAAGTTGATGGCGATAAAGTTAACGTGACTCGTGAAGTAGACGGCGGTTTGCAAACAGTTGCATTAAATTTACCAGCAATCGTTACTACTGACTTACGCTTAAACGAACCTCGTTATGCTAAGCTTCCAGATATCATGAAAGCAAAACGTAAGCCTTTAGATGTTAAAGCTGCAAGTGATTTAGGCGTTGAACTAAGTGCTCGTACTAAATTATTAAAAGTTACACCGCCAGCTGAACGCAGCGCAGGTATTGTTGTTGAAAGTATCGAGCAACTAGTTGATAAATTGAAGAATGAAGCGAAGGTGATCTCATGATTTTAGTTTACGCAGAACACGATAACAGCCAGTTAAAATCTGAAACATTAAAAACAGTTGCTGCTGCACAAGCTATCGGTGGTGACATTCATCTTTTAGTTGCTGGCCATAACTGTGGCGCAGTTGCTTCCGAGGCAGCAAAAGTTAATGGTGTAGCTAAAGTATTAGTCGCTGATAACGCTGCATACGAGCATCAATTAGCAGAAAACGTCAGCTTATTAGTGACTGAACTTGCTGCTGATTACGATACAGTAATTGCCACTGCATTAACTACGGGCAAAAACTTTATGCCACGTGTTGCAGCGTTATTAGATGTTGCGCAAATTTCTGACATTATCGGTGTCGAAAGTGCAGATACGTTTGTTCGCCCAATTTACGCGGGTAACGCTATTGCAACAGTACAAAGCTTAGATAGCAAAAAAGTAATTACTGTTCGTGCCACTGCCTTTGATGCGGTAGCGACTGATGGTAGTGCTGAAGTTGTAACCTTAAGCCAAGCAACTGATGCTGGTATTTCTAGCCATGTTTCAGATGAGTTAACTGTATCAGAACGCCCTGATTTAGGTGCGGCATCGGTTGTTATCTCTGGTGGTCGCGGTATGCAAAATGGCGAAAACTTCAAATTACTTGAAGGTATTGCTGACAAGCTTGGCGCTGCTATTGGTGCATCTCGTGCTGCTGTTGATGCAGGCTTTGTACCTAATGATATGCAAGTTGGCCAAACAGGTAAAATTGTTGCACCTGACTTATACATCGCCGTTGGTATCTCTGGTGCTATTCAACACTTAGCGGGTATGAAAGACTCTAAAGTGATTGTTGCCATCAATAAAGATCCTGAAGCGCCAATCTTCCAAGTGGCTGATTATGGCTTAGTGGCAGATTTATTTGATGCGTTACCAGAATTAGAAAACGCATTATAATTTAACTGTTCTTTATTTTATAAAAACCAGCGCTAGCTTTGCTTTCGCTGGTTTTTTTATTGGCTATGATTACCTATAATGGTGCTTTCCGATTTAAAGGGGTTTAGCAATGTCTTGGCAAGATCAACTCTCCACTCTCGTCTACTCTACTGATAAGGGTAAAATTACCCCTGAAAAAACTGAAACAATCACGCCAAGTGATGGTTTTGCTAAAGTTCGCCGCGAAACCAAAGGCCGTAAAGGCAAAGGTGTTATTGTTATCTCAGGCCTTGGTCTTGATCAAAAGTCATTAAAAGAGCTTGCCAGTAAATTAAAAAAAAGCTGTTGTACTGGTGGTAGTGTTGTTGATGAAACTATTGAGATTCAGGGTGACAAACGCGATAACATTAAAGCTGTACTAGAAAAAGAAGGCTTTAAAGTTAAATTTATTGGTGGTTAGTCTGATAAAAATAATCTGTGCAATAAATTAATGTGGTTTAGCAAAGTTTAGCCATAACTCTTTACGCGAAATGGGTGTTGCTACAGGTAAAATTGGGTTAGCTAATTTAATGATTTGTCGATGCTCTTGATAGACTTTATTAACCACTTCACCGTAGTGCTGCTGAAATAATCGTTCAAAGCTGCCATCAGCTAATGCTTGCTCTAGCCCAAAGGCAATGTCTGTCGCCAGTTCATCGTTATCTTTTGCCACATAAAAGTAATAAGCCGTTGGGTAATGCATTAACACATGACGATCTTTAATAATCGGCAAGTCCTTATTTTTATCGAGTTCCCAATCAACCTCAATAATCGAGCGCGGAAAATAATCAAAACGCTTCCCCGCTAGCATTTGAAATAAGCCTTGATAACTCGCGCCTTTTTCAACTTTTACACCGTTTCCTTCAAGCACAGCTGAGTCTGACCACGTATGAAGTTGGCCAGCACTAAATACTTTAAACTCTTCAGTTGAAGATATTGTGGCAAATTTTTCTGGTTCAGACTGGTGAATTAATGGAATGCGCCAACCAAACAGCCCTTTAAGTAATGGGAAACGAATAGGTTGCATAATTTTTTCCCGAGCTTGGGTAGAGCCAGCCGCGACAACATCTATTCCCTGATGTTCGGCAATCATTGAAAATACTCTAAGTTTAGGTACATCTTCGTTATAGAACTTAAGCTGGTATTGCTTTTCTGGCGTATAAGAAAGTGCAAGTAAGATAAGTTGCGTAAAGTAATCATCCCGTTCATTGCCAGGAAATATAACCTCTTGCGCCACTGCAGGAGCAATGAATAATTTTATTGAGAATAATAACCAGATAATACAAGTAACCGATTGCCTCATATCTCCCCCTTTGACCTGTGCTCTGATTAGAGCGTGTTGATCTTTGCTGTATGATTTTGCAGCAGTCAATCGATTCGTTTTAATGGCTTTTACTCGTTGTTACACCGCATTTATTTGGAACAACCAAACCTCACTTGGTGTGCCTAGATTAAAAGCCATTAAATTCGAACAATATTTATACCATAAAGACCAACACGCTCTAATTTTTCATTATTAAAACTATAACAAATTTAACTATTTCCTCGATCACCTTTTACGTCTATTGTCTATTGCGCTTTCTAGTTGTCTTTATATCGACTTATCTGTTACCTACCTTGTTAACTTAAGCTATACCATACTTTCTTAGCTTCATTGCTATTTTATTGTGAGAAACACCAAGTCGCTCCGCCAGTTTTCTTGTTGTCGGATATTGAGGGTATAATTCCGTTAATAATTCCCGTTCAAAATGCTCTTGTGCTGCTTGCCAGTTAGCTATATTTGCAATGCCACCTTTTAACGGCATATCCATTGGTTCATAGGTGCCAGTAGCAAAGTCATCTAATACACTTTTAACATCTACTTGATTAATTGTGTGGCCATTACTTAAAGCAACTAAACGAAACATCACACTTTGCAGTTGCCTAACATTGCCTGGCCAACTGTAGGTTAACAGGTAATTAATAGCATCTTTTGCCAGTACTGGAGTAGGCAGATTTACTTGCTGAGCCGCTTGTACAATAAAAAATTGACTTAATTCTGCGGTATCATCTTGCCGAGCTTTTAATGGCAAAATTGCTAAATTTAGTACATTTAATCGGTAGTAAAGATCTTCTCTAAAATGCTTAGCTTTCACTAACTCATCAAAATTCTGATGACTTGCTGAAATAATCCTAACATTTGCATTTAACTCCCTAGTTCCCCCTAGCCGCCTAAAGCTATAATCTTGAAGAAACCTTAAGAGTTTTGCCTGTAAATAAACCGACATTTCTGCCACTTCATCAAGAAAAACCGTACCGCCATTAGCCAATTCTAATAACCCAGGCTTACCCTGAGCATTAGCACCGGTAAACGCCCCTGCTACATAACCAAAGAGTTCACTTTCTAAAAGTTGCTCTGGTAAGGCAGCACAATTGATCGCCAAAAATGGTCCTGAATTTCTGCTACTTTGTTGATGAATAGCCCTAGCGACTAACTCTTTACCTGTTCCGGTTTCTCCAGTAATTAGCGTTGGCAAATCCAAACTGGAAAACTTAATAATTTGCTGTTTTAACGCGGTGATATGTGCTGAATGACCAATAATATCATTTAAGCCACTTCCTTCATTGCCACTACGAAACATTGCCACATGCTGAGCAAGACGATTTAAAGATTTAAGAATTATCACAGAGCCACTATAACTGCCTTGCTGCCAAAGCGGGGTTATTTCAGCGTGGTATGCATTGTCTTCAAAATTGACCTCATATGAAAATGGTTGCATTGATTTGAGACGTTCAAAGGGTACATTCAACACTTTCTCAATAAATTTATTGCGATAAATATGGCTTTGGTAGTTGCAGGAAATGATTTCACCATATTGGTTAATATCAAAAATTGGATCTGGTATTCGCTTTAGCAATGCTTGTAAATGTTGTTCTCTAGACTCCGTTGGTAACCATTCAATTAACCGACAATCAACAACGCCAGAAACCTTAACTAACGCTTGTCTAATGTCATTAAACAATCGATTTTCCGCAGTAATATTTAAATAAATTGCACCAGTAATGACTTCCATTGCGTTTATATTAAGTGCGAGTTCATTTAACTTAGCCAGCACTTCATGGCTAATACCGATACGATCTTCAGACTCAATTTCAATCTTCATGTAACTTATTTATGACATAGTAATATTTTTATTACAAAGAAATATTAATCGAATAGCAATAGTTTTGTACGGCTTCATTGGCTTTTTAATATGTTAGATGCGGATACCTAAGAACATCGATGTAATATTTTTATTACAACACAAAATCACAAACAAATTAACATGTTGTTTTTATTGGCTTTTCATATTGGCGACATATTTGCATTGTAGTAACAATTCAATAGGCACAACTTTGTAATTAAAAAAAGAGCTATAAATGACCAAAAGTAACCATATCGAAACACAAGCTATTCATGCAGGCCGAATTAACGATGAGCAATTCGGCTCATTATCGACCCCGTTATATCAAACCTCGACATTCATTTTCGACAGTGCCGCACAAGGTGCAAAACGATTTGCAGGCGAGGAAGAAGGCTTTATCTATAGCCGCTTAGGTAACCCAACAACCAGACAGTTAGAAATGCGAGTTGCGGCTATGGAGTGTATGGAAGATGCAGCAGCAACCGCTACTGGCATGGGAGCAGTATCTGGCGCACTTTTAGCCAATTTAGTTTGTGGCGATCATTTAATTGCATCAAAGGCAGTATATGGCTGTTCATACGCCCTTATGGCTCATCAATTAACTAAATGGGGCATTGAAGTTTCATTTGTTGATATGACCAATACTAAAAATATTGAAGCGGCAATAAAACCAAATACCAAGGTGATCTTTTTAGAAACGCCAATTAACCCTAATTTAGTGGTACTTGATCTTCAGGCTATAGGTACTATTGCCAAACAACATCAACTTATCTCTATTGTCGATAATACCTTTTTAACTCCCGTGCTTCAGCAGCCAGCTAATTTTGGTATTGATATCGTTGTTCACAGTGCGACTAAATATTTAAATGGTCATGGTGATGTTGTTGCCGGCATTATTTGTGGCAATAATGAAATGATCCAAAAAATTAAATTTACTGTACTTAAAGATATTGGCGCGACCATCAGTCCACATGATGCTTGGCTAATTATGCGCGGTTTAAAAACGCTGCCAATACGTATGGAAAGGCATTGTAAGAATGCCCAAATAATTGCCGAATTTTTAGAGCAGCATCCACAAATCAAACAGGTCTATTACCCTGGGCTTAAAAGTCATCAAGGTCATAAATTTATCGGTAAGCAAATGAGCGCAGCGGGTGGCGTTATCGCATTTGAATTAAATGGTGATATAAACGATGGTGAACAGTTTATTAATCATATGAAACTATTCTCTATAGCAGTAAGTTTGGGTGATGCTGAATCGCTAATTCAACACCCAGCGTCAATGACCCACTCTCCCTATACTCAAGAAGAGCGTTTAGCAGCAGGGATTAGCGATAGCTTAATTCGGATTTCCGTAGGATTGGAGAATACTGATGATCTTATTGAAGATTTATCACAATCTCTTGAACATTTAGCAAAAAGCCACTCAAAAGTGGCTTAAGTACATAACGTAGGGATATGGTTTAGCTACATTAAGTTACTGTGCAAGTATTGCCATTAGGTTTGGCAATACTTGTGCCTTTAACGCAGCTATCTCATCAGCACTGTATGGCTTTAATGGATGTTCACCCCAAATAGGCTTTGGCCAAGCAATATCATTTTTAAAGCGAACGATATGATGAATGTGTAGTTGCGGACAAACATTTCCTAATGCCGCAACATTCATTTTATCGCCTTGAAATGCAGTCATTAATACCTCGCTAAGCATGCTCGATTCATTCAAGAACTGTTGCTGTTGTTGCCAGTCCATTTGATAGATATCTTGAACACTATCAACGCGAGGTACCAAAACAAACCAAGGGTAATTCGCATCATTCATTAATAATAACTTACTAAGTGGTAAATCAATTAATTCGATACAGTCTCTTACCAATAACTCATGTAATTGAAAGCCTTCCATTTATTACCTCTTTTTCTTTTTCGGTTTATTTTTACGACCACGCCCTCTAGCTTCTTTTCTAGCTTCTCGCTCGGCTATTTTTTGCGCTTCAAGTTCATTAAAATGAATGGTTTCTCGCTCGACCATCTCAGGTGTTTCAAAAGTCAACTCACCCAAGGTCTTATCACGAATTTCATTAATCAGTATTGCAGAGGCTTTATGAAAATCCACATAACCACCGCTTTTAACACAGCCACGCTTACGACCAAGCTCTTCAATTAGCTCTACTTCCGTTTGTGGCAACTCTTCAAACTTATAGCGCTCTAATAATCTATTAGGATATGCCTGTAATAAATATTCAGCGGCAAAACAGGCGATTTCTTCATGATCGAAAGCAGTATCTTTTACCGCGCTAGTCACAGCAAGTCGATAACCACTATTTTCATTTACTATTTTAGGCCAAAGCATGCCAGGTGTATCATAGAGGTACAAACCATCTTCTAATCGAATTCGCTGCTGCCCCTTAGTTACAGCAGGCTCGTTGCCTACTTTCGCTTTTGCTTTACCTACTAACGTATTGAGTAAAGTAGATTTTCCAACATTAGGGATCCCCATGATCACTGCGTTTATTTGCTTGCCAGTCTGATCTTTATTTGGCGCTAACTTGCGAATTAGCTGTGGAATTTGTTTGGCTATACTAGGAGACTCAGTGGTTAACGCTATCGCCTTAACATTTCGTTGCGCGTCAAAGTATTCTAACCACTGCTGAGTAAGCTCAGGATCTGCCAAATCAGATTTATTGAGAATTTTAATTAGCGGCTTATCCCCTCTAATCTCAGTGATCATTGGGTTTTCACTACTAAATGGCAGTCTAGCGTCACATACTTCAATAACAACATCTATTTGAGGCAAAATTTCTTTTATTTCCTTTTGCGCTTTGTGCATGTGTCCAGGAAACCAGTTGATAGCCATATAATCGCCTTAATAAAAATAAATGTAATTTTATCACTTGGTTAAGCGATAATCTCAATAATAACCAATTTTAAACAGAAACAACGAATAAAAACCTTCAGACAGCAAAAAGCCCGACTCAGATGAGTCGGGCTTTTGATATTAGGTGCCTAGCGATGTCCTACTCTCACATGGGAACTCCCACACTACCATCGGCGCAGTTGCATTTCACTTCTGAGTTCGGCATGGGTTCAGGTGGTTCTACAACGCTATTGTCGCTAG
>NZ_JBQMTM010000032.1:0-16689 GCF_053470325.1 Colwellia sp. MEBiC06753
ACGGTATGGCTGAAAGCCTTATCTTAGAGCCCCGGCGGCAAAGAATATTTCCTCGATGTGTGAAGAAACGACCCGCTCGGTACCCTATAAAAAGAAATGCCGCTCACCTTAAGTGAACGGCATTAGCATTAAGTGCGGCATTTTATATCAGTTATTAATATAGCTTAGTTTGCTGTGAATTTACTGGGTACCACCTATGGTCATTTCATCCACTTTCAATGTTGGTTGACCCACACCAACCGGTACACTTTGACCATCTTTACCGCACACACCAACACCGTTATCTAACGCTAAATCATTACCTACCATGCTGACTTTTTTCATCGCTTCAGGACCGCTACCAATCAGTGTTGCGCCTTTTACTGGTGCGGTAATTTTACCGTCTTCAATTAAATATGCTTCGGCACTGGTGAATACAAATTTACCTGAGGTGATATCAACCTGACCACCGGCGAAGTTCGGCGCATAAATGCCTTTTTTTACTGACTTAATAATATCTTCTGGCGTGCTTTCACCCGCTAACATATAAGTATTAGTCATGCGCGGCATCGGCAAGTGAGCATATGATTCACGGCGCCCATTGCCGGTGACTGGCACGCCCATTAAACCGGCATTATGCTTATCTTGCATATAGCCTTTTAAAATGCCCTTTTCGATCAGCACATTGTATTGTCCTGGCGTGCCTTCATCATCAATATTTAATGAGCCACGACGACCCGCTAATGTGCCATCATCAACCACAGTACAAAGCTCTGATGCTACTTGCTGGCCAATTTTTCCTGAAAATGCCGATGAGCCTTTACGATTAAAGTCACCTTCTAAACCGTGGCCTACCGCTTCATGCAACAGTACCCCAGGCCAGCCTGCACCAAGTACCACAGGTAAAGTACCTGCTGGCGCGTCGATAGCATCTAAATTCACTTGTGCCTGACGTACTGCTTCTTCGGCGTAGTATTTATAACGAGGTTTATCGCCCTGCGCTTCAAAGAAGAAACTATAGTCGGTACGCGCGCCGCCACCGGAACTGCCACGTTCACGCTTACCATTGGCTTCAATTAGCACCGAGCAATTTAATCGCACTAACGGGCGAATATCGGTGGCAAAGGTGCCGTCGGTTGCCGCGACTAGAATTTCTTCATAAACGCCAGAAAGGCTGACAATAACCTGACTTACACGGCTATCTACGTTGCGAGCATGGGCTTCAACTTCATGCATTAGCGCTATTTTTTGCTCTTGGGAAAGACTGGCTAATGGATCAATATCGGTATAAATCGCTTTAGCGGAAACATCAGTAAATACGTGTACATTGCCGTTTTGACCATGTAGCGCTATGCCTCTGGCTGCTTCTGCCGCTTTATTTAGCGCGGCAAGTGAAATATCGTCTGAGTATGCAAAACCGGTTTTTTCACCGGAAATCGCACGAATTCCAACACCGCGTTCAATATTAAATGAACCTTCTTTGACTATGCCATCTTCGAGCATCCACGACTCATGGCGCGATGCTTGAAAATATAAATCAGCAAAATCAACACTATGTTGATGAATATGATTTAAGGTTTGGTTTAATGCGGCTCTATCGAGCTGGCTGTCAGCAAGCAAGGCTTGCTCTACTTTATTAATCATGAATTAACTCTGTGTTGAATCGATTGTGCTTGGTAACCGGAATGCTATTTCGTACCTTACTTACCAGCGCAGCATCATATTCTGCGCTTATGGTGCCAACGCCTGTTGGCAATTCAGTAATTATTTCGCCCCAAGGACTAATTATCATGCTATGTCCCCAGGTTTCACGACCATTGGCATGAATACCTTCTTGCCCTGCCGCAATAATGTATACCTGATTTTCAATAGCTCTGGCTTGCAGTAAGCTTTGCCAATGTGCTTTGCCTGTCACTCGGGTGAAAGCCGCTGGCACGGTAATAATATCGGCGCCTAATGTGGTTAATTGCCGATAAAGCTCTGGAAAACGTAAATCATAACAAATCGACAAGCCAATGTGTGCGAAATCTAATGCGCAGGTCACCACCTGTTGGCCCGCTTGGGTAAAACGTGATTCCAAATAATTTTTTTCACTGTCTTCAACTTCCACATCAAATAAGTGAATTTTCTGATATTGGCTGACTATTTCACCACTTGGGGAAAATAATACGCTAGTATTACTAAACTTATTAGCCGGTAAGTTTCCGGCTAACGGCAGGCTTCCGGCAATTAGATGTAACTGATAACGTTTGGCTAATGTTGCTAAACCATTAAGCATCTGGCTGGTCGCATCAACATCATTAGCAATGGCTAATTGATCTTTATCTTTTCCACCAAAATACAAACAACATTCAGGCAGCACCACTATATGGTGTTCGGCTTTATTTTGCGCTGCTTCGACCAGCGTTGCCAACTGTTGTTCTATTGCAGCTAAGTTATCGCTAATATTAGGCACTGAACAAAGCTGAACCGCAGAAAGCTTAACCGTCATTGTGTTCTCGCTTATCAGATTGACTGTCAGGTAAATTGTTACCGTCGTTTAGCTTTTGGTTTTCAAGTTTGCCATCGTCTAAAATGGTGTCGCTTTGCTGAGATTGATTTTCAACAAATTGCGGCGGTGTTGAACGGCCAACACTGACATTACGGCTTTTACGATTGACCTCTTTTAATATCGGGTCGGTAACATCACCAGTTAACTCAAAGTTAATTTCAGAGACTACTTGCGAGGTAAATACTTGATCAATGGCAACACCGGCTAAAAAAGTCACCGGATTCAATGTCGCAATCCATGCTAATACCGGTAAACTAGAGGTTAAATTCGGTTTATAGCTCATGCGATAATCAAGTAAACCATCGGCCAGCACGGTATTACCTTTAATGGATAAATCGCCAGCGGTGCCTTCCATTTTCATATTGTCGGTATATAGCACGCCGTCTTTAATTTCGGCATGGCTATTTATAGCGCTATAGAACATACCATCAGAGAATATATCGCGAAAATCTAAGGTCAATTTACGCACCAATGACTGCAAACTTAATACCGAAAAAATACGTACACCTTGGTCGCTAACATCTGCCAAATAGCCATCGTCAATCGAAATATCTAGCTCACCATTAAGTGCAGGTAATGAAAATTGTTGAGGACCACCTTGCCAGTTCAGTTGATAATCAGCCTTTAAACCACTGTCTTTAACTATCGAGGCAAAACCCAAACTTTCCAATTCCCGCTCTAAGTCGTTAATGGTGACATTACCGGTGAGTGAGGTCACTGAATGTTCAGGCGTTAGCTGCCAGCTGCCAGTTAAATCTGCACGGTTTTTTCCACGTTTGGCTTTAAAATCTTTTAAAAGCAGCTGGTCGCCTGCTCTTTTCACTAAGAAGTGAACTTCCCCGAAATCAACATCATTAATTTTGCAGCTATCACAGGTCAATTCAAACGGTGGAAATTGATTAAAAACAACTAATTCTTGTTGATAATTAAATGGCTCGGCGGCTGCTTTATCCGCATTTTTGGCGACACTGTCAGTTTCATTTCCTACTTCACTTCCTGCATTAGCTTGCGCATTCTCGTCAGCATGATTGTTAGCGTTATTACTAGCAATATTAAGCGCTGAAGCGCTTTTAATAATTTCTGGCAGATCTTTACTTGAAGGGTCTGGCGTGGTTTGCCAATGAATAAAATCGGCATCAACCTCAACGCCTTGTTCTAACCAGTTTGGGAAAAATTTAACTTCGCCACGCATTTGTTTGGCATTAAGGCGTAATAACCACCAAGCGTCTTCATCTAATAAGTTAAATGACACATTGTTAAGTTGCTCACCAAGCAAAGCGACTTGATTAACCGTGCCTCGAATGCGATCAGGCGCGGGTAATAATGGATGACCTGATGCTTGTTTTGGTAGGCTTGCTAAAATATCGCCCACTAAGGCATGCCAGCTAGCAAACTCAATAGCATCAAGCTTAGTAGTGATATGGAAGCCATCCATCGGCAACAACATGGCTTCATTACCTAGCACTAAATGAGCGCGCTGAAACTGCGTTTTTTCATGATCTAGCACACCAAAAAAGCTGAGCTCATCGCCAACATTGGCGGTAATGGTCGATTTATCTTTTTGGCCGTTGACTTTAGCAACTACGGTTAATGGTGTTTGAGCTGTTTTTTGATACGGTACTGGCAGTGTTAAATCAGTATCTAGTAAGTTACTTTCGATAGCAGCGTTATAACTAAAGCCACCATCGTGATGCATATTAAGCTCAATATTGCCTTGCCAGTTTAGCTCGCCACTTCCCCAATGTTTGAGACGTTCAGGCACTTGTGCCAACCAGTGCTCTTGCTGCCAGCCTGCCGTTAACCCGATTGTTGTTTGGTAATAATCAGGCTTATTTTCGCCAGTAACCGCAACAGTCATTGGCATATTTCGCCAATTTACCTTAAGTGCTTGAGCGGTCACCACTTCATTACGGAAGGACACTTGACCGTTAACTTGGTCAAAATGCATATCCGGTGTTGTTAAATCAATGACATTATTGTGAAGGTTAATCGTACCTGAGGCGACAACATCTTTAACGTGATGTAATGGCAGCGCCAGTTGAAAATCACCAGATATCGGTTGGCTTACTTGTAATGCAGTTAAGGTTTTACCGACACTAGCTGCCAGCGGGCTATTAACCATCAACTCAGTAACATTTTTCGGTAACTGCTGATGAATATCGGCATTGACCAATAATACCCCTTCGCCTTTGAGTTCTTTTATGCCAGCAGTCACGCCTTTAACATTCAATCCTGTTAATTCACCAGCATCGGCGGTTATTAGCATGCTATTGTTGGTAAAGTTTAAATTAGCCGCCAAGTTGTTAATGACTGGCCAATGAGGATCAAATTGAAACTCAGCATTTGTTACGTCGGCATCAACAACAAAAATTCCTTGGTTATGGTGAAAAGGAAAGTCTTTAAACGCCCCATTAAATAACACCTGACCACGATTAACCTCACCGTCAATAATGCTATTGTTTAAGTAGTTAACCAACTTTTCACCCATTAATAAATGAGGAAAATAATAGTTAGCCGCTTTCGCGTCACCACGCTCAATATTAGCTAATAAACTCATGGTGGCATCAGTATCTGTTGGCACAGTAACATTGACCTGCGCCGTTAATGCCAAACTTGGGGACTGAAATTCGACTTGATTTGCATCTATGCTTAAGCCCTCATCGTTCCAGCTTAATTGAATTTGAGTATTAATTTGGTCGAATGGAATTGGCTGAGGAAAGTGCTTGTCAAAGTCTAAGCTGGCATCAACGGCATTAACATCGGCATACAGTTGTTGGCCATTTAACGTTAGTTCCGCCGTTACATTTTGCACGCCAGGAATACCTGCACTAAATGCTTGTTGATAGTTATCCAGCTTTGCTACGGCAGACAAAGCTTTACCTTTATTGGATAAATAAATGTCGTTTAAGGTACCTTGCGGCTCGAGGTTGCCGATCAGTGTTGCCAGTGACGGTGAACTTACCACCAAAGGCGCTAACGTGCTAAGGCCACCAACATCGAGCGATGATAAATACAAATCAAATTGGCCTAACGCATCAAAATCAACACTCAGGTTTAGCGGCTGCCATGGTTTGTTATCAAGTAAGAGTTCGATAGGTGTTGAACGTAATTTAACGCCCCATGTCGTAAAATCAGCATTAAGGCTAGCCCGTGCAATGGATAATTGATGCTCTTCCGCCGCTAGTCGCCAGCGTAATACTGACTCACCAATATCAAGTTGGGCATTACGCAATTTGCCGTTCTTAATCGTTAACCAATAATTGAAGTTTACTTCGGAATATGTGTCTTCATCAGCTAATGCAAGCACAGTATCTAACCAAGGTGTTAAATTTACCTTGTCGGCATTTACATAGAGTTGACCTGACATTTGCTTAAGCTCACTGCCTTCTAAATCAAGTAGCAGCTTGACCGTGTTGGTCGACAGGCCTTTAGCAATAATTTCACCGCTTGCACGATGGCGTAAACCAATATTTTGCCAGTTTAGGTGATCAATATGAACGAGCTTATCACCACTTTCGGTGCGGAGAATCAACTGACTATTAACTAACGAAAACTTATTAAGTTGTAATAAAAACAGTTCTGAAAGCCTGTCGTACATATCAGCGCTTTTCGCGCTAACGGTGTTATTTTCTAGTCCGTGTTGATTAACAAATATTTTGGCACCATCAAGGGTAAAGCCTTGGGTAATAAGAGTTCTATGTTGAAGTGTTCGCCAAAAATTCACCTTAATATTGATGTTTTCAATAAAAGTCGCAACTGACTCGGTATCAATTAAACTTACATTTTTTGCTACCAATACTGGGCCAAACTTTTGCCAGTCCATCGACAAAGCACCAATTTCAACCTGGGTGCCATAGGCATCATTGATATAATTTTGTAGGTCTATTTTATAGTGCTGAGCATAGGGTAAAAACAGGCGTAAACTACTAATTAACACAGCAAAAAGCACTAAAAGTATGGCGATACTTTTATATGCTCGATTTAACCATTTATTGGAAAGTGCTGTGATATTCAACTATTTCTTACCTTGACGACTCTGTTTAAAAACTTCGGTCTTGAAAACTTGGTTATTGAAAACTTTGGTCTTAAAACTACAAAATATAAGGCGTGGCGCTTACATCATTACCACATCAAACTGTTCCTGATTATACATAGGTTCTGTCTGTACTTTAATCAATTTACCGATAAAGACCTCTAATTCCGCTAAATTATGGTATTCATCATTAAGTAATGACTCACTAACTGCAGTAGACGCATAGACAATAAACTTGTCGGCATCGTATGCGCGATTTACTCGGACAATTTCCCGAAGAATTTCAAAACAGACAGTTTCGACAGTTTTTAATGTGCCTTTACCCAAGCATGACGGACACTCACCACATAAAATATGCTCTAAACTCTCGCGAGTACGCTTACGGGTCATTTCTACTAAGCCGAGCAATGAGAAGCCATGAATACTGTATTTAACATTGTCTTTAGACATTGCCATTTCAAGGCTGTGCAGCACGCGTTTACGGTGATCTTCGGTATCCATATCAATAAAGTCGATAATGATAATGCCGCCAAGGTTTCGCAATCTCAGTTGGCGAGCTATCGCCTGAGTAGCTTCGATATTGGTACTAAAAATGGTTTCTTCCAAATTTCGATGACCAACAAATGCCCCAGTATTAATATCAATAGTGGTCATGGCTTCGGTTTGATCAATGATCAAGTAACCACCCGATTTGAGCATAATTTTTCGACCTAACGCGCGCTGAATTTCCGCTTCAACATCAAATAAATCAAAAATTGGTCGCTCACCTGGGTAGTATTCTAAAACATCAGCTAGGTTTGGTACGAATTCCTGAGTAAATTCACTAAGTTGATCGAAACTTAACTTAGAGTCAACGCGAACACGCTCTAGCTCTGTACCGTAAAAGTCTCGGATCACGCGAAATGCTAACGATAAATCTTGATATATCGGAGCTTTAACTTGTTTGCGTTGTTTGCGCTCTAATACCTTTGCCCAAACTCTACGTAAGAATTCAGCATCATGCTGTAATTCAGTTTCACCCGCGCCTTCGGCTGCCGTTCTAACAATAAAACCATGCTTATCATCACAATACGGTACAACAATATCTTTGAGACGATTTCGTTCAGTAATATCTTCAATACGTTGGGAAATGCCGGCGTGGCTGGCGTTAGGCATTAATACTAAATAGCGAGAAGCAATGGTGATATCAGTGGTTAAACGCGCGCCTTTAGTGCCAAGCGGATCTTTAACCACTTGCACCATAAGGTACTGCCCTTCATGCACTAGCGTCCGAATATCAGGCACTATTTGTTCGGTTTCGGTACCGTCTTCATTCACTATCAATTTTGAGTGAATATCAGAGGCATGAAGAAATGCTGCTTTATCTAAATTAATATCTACAAATGCTGCCTGCATGCCAGGCAACACTCGAATGATTTTCCCTAAATAAATATTACCGACTAAGCCACGTTTGGCTTCACGTTCAACATGTAACTCTTGTAACACGCCATTTTCAATGAGTGCGACTCGGGTTTCACTCGGTGTAACATTAATTAACAACTCACCGCTCATGTGCTCTCCTGTGATTAACCCGTTATTGAATTATTGATACCAAAATGCTGAAGAAGTTGCACTGTTTCAAAAATGGGCAAGCCTACTACTGCTGAATAGCTACCATTTATTTTAGTGACAAACTGAGCTCCTAACCCTTGAATACCATAGCCACCAGCTTTATCTTGCGGCTCACCACTGCGCCAGTAGTTTGCTATTTCATGTGCAGACAATGGCTTAAACCAAACATCCGTGGTGATAACGTTAACTGCGCTGTGTTGGCCTTTTACCGCTGCAATTGCCGTGTAAACTTGATGACACTGACCAGACAGTAACTGCATGGTAGCAGCAAAATCTCCAAAACTTTCAGGTTTACCTAAAATGCGCTGTTGGTAAACAACGGTGGTATCACTACCTAATACAACCTTAGTGTCTGACTGTAATTTTGCCACACAAGCAGCTTTTTCTAATGCTAATCGCTGAACATAAGCCTCTGGTGCCTCGTTAACGTTAACCGACTCATCAATATCTGCGGGAACACAATTAAATTGATAGCCAAGTTCAGCCAACATTGCTTGGCGACGAGGTGACTGTGAAGCTAAAACAAAAGACATCACACACCTTGCTAGGATATTTTAAAGTGACGACGCACTTTTCTTAACAATAAAAACGCCCACGGCCATAACACAATCGAGGTAAATACCGGATACAGGTAACTTGGTAAAAATACCACATCAGTTAATAACCGCTGCATCCAAAACACTAACAGTTGATAAAGCGCGGCTAGTACTCCAACGATCAACGCTTGTTGCCACAAAGAGAAATTCCGTATTTTTTGAAAGTTAACTGCGGCAATATAAACACTTAATGCCATCGCAGCGGCATGGACCCCAAGCGTAGAGCCTAAAAGCACATCTAGAATAAACCCCATAACCCAAGCGGTAGTAACATTCACTCGATTAGGCAGCGCCAAACTCCAATAAATTAATACCACCAACACCCAGTCAGGGCGAAATGCATCAACACTTAACGGCATAGGCATTATCGTTGCGATCAACGCCAACAGCAGGGTGAATATAATCATGATCCCATTATTGGCTAGCATTAGAAGACTCCTTTGTTTTGTTCTTATCTTCTTGGCTTGGTGCTGTTTGGTCTTTTTCAACCTGAGCTTTAGTGGCAAAAATGCTTACGGGCTCTGCCGGCCACAATAATAACAAATACCTAAGTTTATCTATTTCTGCGACAGGCTGAGATAATACTTGAGCAAAAGGACGCGATTCATCTTTTCGCACCAGTACCACGGTAGACACCGGATAGCCTTCTGGATATTTTCCACCTAGTCCGGAGGTAACCAACAAGTCCCCCGTTTGAACATCAGCACTATGTGGTACATGAGTGTGTGTTAAGCGGTCAATGCGCCCCGTGCCAGTAGCAATTAAACGGGTACCGTTTCTACTAACGCGCACAGGCAATGCATGGCTAACATCCGTAATTAAAATCACTCGGCTTGACGTTGTGCCCACATGTAACACTTGGCCAACGATACCTTTTTCATCTAAAACAGGCTGCCCTTCATAAACGCCATCATAGGCACCACGGTTAATTACCACCTGATGACTGTACGGGTCACTATCTACAGATAAAATTTCTGCTACCATTTTTTTGGTTTCAGAACGAAGTGGTGATGCGAGTAGTGACCGTAAGCGGGCATTTTCTTTTTTAACAATATCTAGCTCCATCAATTGCTGATGGAAATTTAGCTCATTAATTTTTAATGCTTGGTTTTCTTCGGTTAGCTTTTTACGCGTAACCAAATTTTCTGCCGCCCAGTTCATCAACTCTTTTGGCGTATTAGCCATGTATTGCAATGGGCTTACTAACGACTGTAAATAACCACGAAAACTTTCGAAGCTTGCCATTTTATGGTCGAAAAACACTAAAGTTGCTGATAACAACAACAAAATTGCCAAACGATGTTGAGGCGATGGACCGTGTTTAAATATTGGATTCATGAAATGAAAAAGTGCCAGCTAAACTGGCACTTAATGGGTTATTCGTAAGAGAATAAATCGCCACCGTGCATATCAATCATTTCGATTGCTTTACCGCCTCCTCGGGCGACACACGTTAGCGGATCTTCAGCAACAACTACTGGAATACCGGTTTCTTCCATTAATAGACGATCTAAGTCTTTTAATAGCGCACCACCACCAGTCAGTACCATGCCTCGTTCTGAAATATCAGAAGCAAGCTCTGGCGGCGATTGCTCTAACGCCACCATAATAGCACTGACAATACCAGTTAATGGTTCTTGCAATGCCTCTAAAATTTCATTGCTGTTTAAGGTAAAGCTACGCGGTACACCTTCAGCAAGGTTACGGCCACGCACTTCAATTTCAACTAATTCTTCACCAGGGTAGGCCGAACCAATTTCGTGCTTAATACGCTCTGCCGTTGCTTCGCCGATTAAGCTACCAAAGTTACGGCGCACGTAGTTGATAATGGCTTCATCAAACTTATCACCACCAATACGCACTGATGAAGAATACACCACACCATTTAGCGAGATAATGCCAACTTCAGTTGTGCCGCCACCAATATCAACAACCATAGAACCCGTTGCTTCAGATACAGGTAAGCCTGCACCAATGGCTGCTGCCATAGGCTCATCAATTAAGTACACTTCACGAGCGCCAGCACCAAGCGCCGACTCACGAATAGCACGACGTTCTACTTGAGTTGAACCACAAGGTACACAAATAAGTACTCGAGGAGATGGACGTAAAAAGTTATTGCTGTGCACTTGTTTAATAAAGTGCTGTAACATTTTCTCAGTCACGAAGAAGTTAGCAATTACACCATCTTTCATTGGTCGAATTGCTTCAATATTACCTGGTGTTCTACCCAACATTTGCTTTGCAGCTAAACCCACTGCCGCGACACTTTTTGAACCGCCTGCACGGTCTTGTCTAATCGCTACAACTGAGGGCTCATTCAACACAATCCCTTGATCTTTTACATAAATTAATGTGTTCGCTGTTCCTAAATCGATTGATAAATCGTTAGAAAACATTCCGCGCAATTTTTTAAACATATTAACGAAGTACCCTATTACTGTTGCAGGTTCGCTTGAGGAACTTGATTATTCCAATCTTTTTAGTGTTTTGATCGAACTATCATAACTCAGTATTTAACTGATGTGTGCACACTTTATGAAAAAAATGTAGCAATTACGATGTTTTTTGTCTTAACCTGCTATTTTGCTCAAAATACCGACAAAACTTGAAGCTCAAAGGCTAGTTATTCACTTCTTTCCAGTAAATAATTCGGTCGTTACCACGATAGCGACCAAAGGTAGCTACTGCTTTGGCGTTGTTGTCTTGTAAGCCATCACCAGCCCAGTCGAATAATAACCACGGCAAGGTAGTATATTCAACATTTACACTACCTTGATTCCCATTGTCACTTTTTAATTCAACACCGTTATATACACCATTGATCATTTGCCCACCAGCGCCTTGGACACTAACTTGCGCAGCTGTTAATCCACTACTGGTATCTCTGTCGGTGCGAGTCCAATCACTTGCAGCACTGCTTATCAAAGTACAGCTATCTTGCTTGTTATGAGTAAACGTCATATTAGCGGCATCACTCAAATATTGCGTTGATAAAGGTTGAGGCAAGTTTGAAGTTTCTGGTCCAAATGAATTTGCCAGCACTAAACGTCCAAAACGAATTTGTAACTGACTATTAGTTAACTCACGAAACTCGACTGGCGTTAACGCATCTGGAAGTATTCCTGCATTAACACCGTCAACGACATTATCGCCATCTCTAATTTCACTAATTTGAATATCAAATTCTGCGGTAAATGGATTGGTGACCGCGTTGGCGTCGCGGGTATAAACAAAGTGATCAAATTCATTAAACTGGTAGGTAAATTCACCGGCGAGAATATCGCCAGTAATTTCATCATAGTGCTGTGAAATAGTACCCGTGTTAATTACGCCGGATAGTCCATAAGGCGTTACCCCATCAACACCATTTTTCAAATCTTGGCTTGGTGTTATAACCGCAACATCATCATCTTCAAGAAAACTATAATTATCACCAACACCAAAGTTTCGATAATTTTGTGTGGTAATATCATGACCATTCTTAGCAACAATAATTAACTCAGGTTGCAAACCATAATTAATAGCGCCATTGCCTCCTACACTTAATAACTGCCCGGTATATGCCCAATTTCCACACAAGCCAGTAATCTCACCATGAGTTGCTACCGTTTGCACAAAATAGGCAGGAGTAAACCTTCCTAAGTTTATCAAGTCTGAGTTTATTTCTAGACCGATGCCACCATAATTAATATCTCTCACATCTAATGAGACCATACCCACTTCTGAATATTCGGCTGTCGAAGCGCTAGCAACACCATCATTAAAAATAAAGCCTCGGTCGATAAAACTCTCACTAGTATCAACAAGTACTTCGCCTAAGGTATCAGCAAAGGTAAACTTGCCATCATTTGCTGCGGTTGAAACTGGTGCAACCCGCTGTATTGATGCTTGAATAGTTTCGCCAACACTGCCACTACCGGGTAAATAATTGGTTGTTGTTTGCCCAAGACTATTTACTGCCGTTATTTGGTAATCAAAATCAACACCAGCAGGATATACCCCAGTGGCAACAGCTAGCGAGCTAGTTAATACAAATTGATCGGGTTTTACCCAAAAGTTATTTGAGTTACCAATTAAGGTTACCGCAGATAATTCAGGCGTTGCAGGAATCACTTTATAGGCATGAAGTTGTACTTGCCCCGCATCAAAATAGACATTATTTGGAATAATACCAACACCAGTTTCGTCAAAATCAACACTAATGTTGGTATATGCCGTTGGCGCACCAACAGATTTCGCAATCGCCGTACCATTAATTTGATATTCATTAGCCGTAGTAGAGGTCGGTACTTGATACTGCATAGCAAAACCAATATCTGTGGTGTTATTAAATAGTGCACTACAGGCGCCGGTGTCATTTGCTTGTACAGCTTGAATAGTTATGCCATCAAAGTTTACACCAGCTATTTGATTATCTATCTGACTAATGACAAAGCCAGTATCACTAAAATTTAGCCCACAATCAGCATCTGTTTGCCCTAAGCTTCCTGAAATGCTGGTGTTAGTGCAAAGATAGTCTGACGTTGAAGATAGGATGGCATTATTAACGGTATCGGTATAATTGATACTGCCAACACCTATGCCGTTCACAAGATTAATATTTTGTGAAAACACGCCATTAACTAACAAGCTGATTGAACCATTCTCTGAGGTATCTGTAGTGGAGCAAGTGGCATTAGTACATGCTCGGATAGTCACGGCTTCTGATAAACAGGTAATACCATTACCATCATGAATAATTTGATAGATTAAACTTGGCGGCTCTGTACCCGGGTTACTAGAGCCTGGGGTTTGTTCACCTTTTTCACCTGGCGCAAAGCTATAATCGCCATCACCATCACCCACACGATAAATAAGTCGAACACCGGCATTATTGATATTAATCGTATCGGCATAAGGTAGATCAGCTACTCCACAACTCGCCTGCAGCTGGGGCATGTAGCCATTTACTACTAAATAATCAATCGGCAGATTATTTTCATCAAGTAAAATAATATCTGTACCTGCGCCTGAACTTGCTTTATCAAACTCCAGCAAACTCGAACTAACTTGTTCAAAAAGCCATGGATAACTGGTAAAGCTCGACAACGAGTAACTATCACATCCCGTTTTGCCTTTTGAATCTCTAGCACAAATGCCTACAGACCAGTTGTTATAAACACCACTACTGATGGTTTTATCTATCATAAACACTTCAACAAATGGGCTGGTTTTGTTGCCGTTGTATGCTTCGTTAATTACCGCCTTTCCAGCGTATGGCGAACATTGCCCCCAAACAAATTGTGACCACAAGCTAAAAAGTAACAGGGTTAACCATTGATAACAGCGCATCATAAACTTCTTGCCTCTAGCTCAATGGTTCGTTCAATCACTTGCTCACCTATATCACATTGTCCCGTAGATTGAACTCGGTAAAAAACAACGTCATCAACTTTAAAATCACTGCATACCATCCGAGATACCCGGCAATTATTTAACCCAGTGACCCCTTCAAAGCTGGTCATATAATTAATAACGGGAGCCGGATCTGCTGGCTCTGGCAGCGCAATATCATCACCATTACAATATTTTGCACTGGCATTTAACGGAAATAACTTAGTTAACTGGTTTTGTGCGCCAATATTGGCGGCTTGAAAGGCTCGAATACCTATCACTTCAAACGCGATGCTATCAGCCGATGATGACAACATTCTACTTAGCGCAGTACCAAGTAATAACATCACCACAAGAATAAAAATTGCCAAAACTAAGGCACTACCCGCTTGCGTTTTTCTGATTAGGTTGAACTCTTGGTTAAGGCACATTTTGCACCTGCACTTCATTGTTAAAAGACACAAGTTCATTATTACGTTCAAACTTCAATAAAGCCCGAATAATGGCATTCCTTAACTGATTCGCCGGTTCAACGGAAAATGGTAAGTGCCCAACCTGTAAATATTCAGCCATTAACGTGCCATTATTAGTAGGAATGCCCCCAAAAACGCTATAACCATTTGCAAAACGCCACAACTCGCTACCAAGTACGCAGTAACTTACCGGACTGCCTGTAAAGTATAAACGCTTGGTTGGCGAGTCTTCTGCAAAGCGCACAGCACTAGCAAAGTTTACCGTCCAAGTATTACCTATAGCTGTTAATGACGACAATGGATAAATACGATCACTAGTGCCATAAAGCGGATCAGGATAAATAGGGTAAATTGCGACATTCACCCCAGGCTCGACTTGCCCTAGGTCGTTATTAAAGCGAATAATATTGACCTTAGTGCTAGCCAGCTCGGGAAAAACCGGCGCATCTAAATAAATGGCACTGGCCAAGGTTGGCATAAATTCAAGGCATTGCTGACTGCCATTTTCATTGACCCGAACGCTATTAGGTAGCGCCGCTCTTAGCTCTCGATTTAAGCGTTCAACTGCAAAACGGGCACTGGAAATAAGTTCATCACGATTGCTCACATCAACAAAGGCTTGGCTACCAAAACGAATAATACTACCAATACCAACAGATACTATACCAAGCAACACGATGACTGCTGTCATTTCAATGAGGGTAAACCCGCGGGTGACTTTCATTAGAAATTCGCCTTGTACGTGGCAAAGTGCAACACTTCGTTATCCGGTAAGTGCACCGCAAGGTCAATACGTTTAGCGAGCGTTATAGCAGTATCATTGTTGCCGTTATAACCGCCATCATAATGAACATCTACCGTCACGCGATAACCTCGATATAAATCGGCGGCAAGTGATTCGCCTTTCGAATTACTAACATCGGCACAGGCTGCGTCAATATTAAGGCAAATATAGTCATCAACATCGTTATATAACTCACGGGATGCTTCTTCAGGCCCTAAATTAGCAGGCGAGGTACAAGTTGTTTGATCACAGCGGTTCACGCCACCAACATGATCAGAGTGATGGTCAAACGATTTACCCACTATTTCATTCATCATTGATTGGGCAAGTTCAGCTGCGCGAATTTGGTGGAGTTGATTGGCACTTTGTACGGTAGTTGGCATCACAAAACGAGTAATCACTGAAAAAGAAATAGCCAAAACCACAATGCCTATGATTAATTCTATTAAAGTAAAACCGTTTGTGCTTCTGGATATTTGGCCATTACAAGGCATGAATATAACCCTCAGCTTCAATACGTATCGTCAATGATTCTAGACCGGATAAGGAAATATCGCAGCCGCCATCACAGCTAGCGCTTGGCTTACCCATACGATCAAATCCAATGACAAAATTGCTAGGCACAGCAAATGACACGCCATCACTGCGAATGATTAATTCGGTAGCCATAGAGGACGATAAATTATCATCACCAAAGCTAGAAGAAAAGCCACGACCGTTAGTACAAGGATTAACATCGGGAGTGCCTAAATGTTTGTTATCAATATACACTTCATTACAAGTACTTGAGGCTTGCTGCATCGCCCGCAACTGAATATTTCTTAACACTGAAATAGCTTGGGTTCGATATGCATATTCTTCATAACCATCACTGCCTGAAAAACGCGGCAAGATTGATACTGATAATATCCCGATAATTATGATAGTCGCAACTAGCTCCAACAAGGTAAAACCCTGTTGGCGGTTTAGGTTGGCAGTCGGTGATATGGTCAAGTTCACGCTAAGATCATTGCCTATAAAAATTGATAAAAATAGCTAATCGTTTGATAAGTATACGTTAACTACCTTCGAAACTAAAATAGCCAACGCAGAAACAAATTTAGCATTTAGCCAATCAAATTTACCTATAAAATTTGCCGACAAAAAAGAGGGCTACTGCCCTAATGCCGTTCACTTAAGGTGAGCGGCATTTCTTTTTATAGGGTACCGAGCGGGTCGTTTCTTCACACATCGAGGAAATATTCTTTGCCGCCGGGGCTCTAAGATAAGGCTTTCAGCCATACCGT
>NZ_JBQMTM010000033.1:0-12458 GCF_053470325.1 Colwellia sp. MEBiC06753
TTGGCAATGCAGTAGGTAACTCTATCGTTAGTGGTTTAAGTAAGTCTCCACAACCATCAAAAGAAGACCTTGAGCGTCAAGCGAAGCTTGATGCGATGAGTCGTCAACTTGGCCAAGATGCAAGCAAGAAAGTTAATGGTGTACTTGATGCAAATCTAGCGAAAACACTAGGTAAAGCTCAAGAAACTATGGCGGTTGATTTAAATCAGACCGTTGATAACTTCAATAATTTTGTGAGTTCTTATTCTGCATACAGTTCTGATTATGAGCTAAATGTAGCGGGTCAGTTAAGTGATTATCGTGTTACTAGAGCGAATAACCTAACTGCTAGTTACCAAGCTAAAGCTGATGCGTTAACTCAACGTACTGAATATTACTCACCTGAAAAAGTGAAGCTGAGAACAGATGCATCGTTTAGCGCTGGTTTAAGTCGAGGCATGGCCATGCATGCTGAAGGCGTTAGGAACCGTACTCCAATGGGCGTAGACTTTACCGAGTTGAATGCTGGACTTAAGGAAACACTTCAGTGGCGAGATCGAGAAATAGCCAATTATAAAGGAAGCTGGGTATATGGTGTTGAAGTTGCGCATGACTTGCTAAACGATGCTGATACTGACCTTCGATTCGGTGTAGCAGGTCAGTTACTAGGGGGAGAATTAAAAGCTGTCGTTGGAACAGATTTTATTGGAGGGCAATATAAGTGGAGCTATCCAGATGTGCTGACTAATAAGTTTCCTTCTTTGAATAAAACTCCTACGGTTACTAGGTTTTCATATAACTGGGAAGATGGATTTCAGGTTGAACAGTTGTTGGAAAAAGATTTGTTGAAATACACCACACCAACGAAGCTATATGGAAAATTAAAAACTCCTGTTCAATTTAGTGTGGCAGGAGGGGTGCGAGCGAACTTAAATAATCAATCGGTTCGACCGTCTGTTAATTTTGGGGCTACTTTAGGGATTGAAGATATGTTTGCAACTAAATACTCTTTTGAAGTTAGGGGGCCTAGTGGCAAAGTTGAAAGTGTATATGACTGGTTCAATCATTCATATAATTCTGGCGGGAAGTGATGAACTGTAAAATTACAATTCGAACCTCAGGCATTTCAAAAAGAAAGCCTCAAATTACCTGTTCAAACTGGCTTGAACAATTGATTAAAGTTCAATACAAAGGAGAATCGTGTAATGTATATTTTGGCGATAACTTCGTTGCAAAGGTCAATAGCAAGAGGGCTTTCTTCATAGAAGAAGGAAGCTCTGTTTCCAAAGACATGTATAATATTGAAATAAATACCGAAAATTATGGAAATATTGGATTATTCATGGCTCTTGATGAGTCCCATTCAAAGACGCTAATCTTTGATATTAAATTAAATCAAGAGTTAATTGGAAAGCTTATACACGAGGGGGCGTGGTTACCTTGGAATGTAAAATTGAGTGTAGAATACTTTAAAGAAGTTGATCATGTGTTAATGGCATCGATTCCTGTATATATGTGGGATCTGTTTGCGACACCTCAATTTGATACTATATGAAATAACTTGCTTTAAGGTGGCACTTTTTATACTATAAATCACTAGGGTGTCTTGTTGCGCCCAAAACGAAAAACCACCAATCTTGGTGGTTTTTTTATGCCTAAAATAAGGCCAAACAAAACCCGCTTCTTGCGGGTTTTTTAGTATCTGAACCTATGAAATTTAACTTTATTAAGAATAAAGGCTTTAGCTTTAGCATCAGTGACAAGCTAATTGCATTTATCTTCTGTATCGTCGTTTACACGATGACAGGTGATGCAGCCTTACTAACACTTATCTCAAAGTTTATAGGGTAACAGGCAATACTAATTGGTGCGGGTAACAAACGCATCAATCGTTCTAAGTAATGCATCTTGATCTCGCTTAGGTAGCTGCTCAATCGCTTGCATACGCTTCAATAAACGTCGACTTAATGAGGGTGAAGGTATCGGCTCAGCCGATAATCCTAACAACTCATCAGTACCTACGTTGAGTAGCTTAGCTAGCTGGATGATCAGTTCACCATGCAAACGCAACGCGCCATGCTCATAATCTGAAACCACAGACTGAGAGACATTAAGCTTCTGTGCTAACTCCTTCTGAGTTAGACCTTTAGCCTTGCGCAGTTGTGCAAAGCGTTTAGCGATAGCTAATTCTGTTGGTGAAATATCCTTGTCAGGCACTAGCGAAACCTCAATAGTTGCATTACATGCCTGTATTCTACCCCCTGTTTTTAAAACACCGTTGAACATAGTTGTTAATACCTGTTGTAAAATATCGGTATATCCGATATATAATGTACAGGTAAATTTAATAGAATAAAAGTGAAAAAAAACTTTTATTGGGTATTGACAGGGTTTGGAGAAAATTAGCATGGCACGGTTATCAGATGAACTGATTGCACAAATCAAGCAACAAGTGGATTTAGTGCGCTTGGTTGAATCTCAGGGCTATAAGCTCAAACCCCACGGCGTAAAAGATAAAGCCCTTAGCTGCCCATTCCATGAGGATAAAACCGAAAGCTGTGTGATCACTCCATCTAAAAACCTGTTCAATTGCTTCGGTTGTGGTGAAAGCGGTTCAGTTATCGACTGGGTGATGAAAACTCAAGGTGTATCGTTCAGACACGCAGTTGAAATACTGCAAAAGGACACTTCCTTCTTAGCCGCCCCAAGCTCTGGCCATAAGCCCGTGAAAAAAGCGACCACCCAAAAACTGGCTACCCCCTTAGCTGCTGATGCTGATTTACAAGCCACACTTAAACAGGTTGTTGGTTATTACCATGAGACGTTAAAGCAAAGTCCGGAAGCACTTGATTACTTAAAACAACGTGGCCTTGATCACCCTGAGTTAATTGATACCTTCCAGCTTGGGTTTGCCAATAGAACTTTAGGTTACCGCTTACCCCAAAAGAACCGCCAAGCAGGAGCTGAAATACGTGGCAAGCTGCAACAAATCGGTATCTTACGTAAAAGTGGGCATGAGCACTTTAATGGATCATTAGTGATCCCCGTCGTTGACGAAAATGGCCATGTTCATGAAGTCTACGGTCGAAAGTTATTAGATAACCTGCGTAAAGGTACACCAAAACATACCTACTTACCCGGTGCTCATGGTGGTGTTTGGAATGCTTCTTCCTTAGCCGCCTCTGACGAAGTCATATTATGCGAAAGCTTGATTGATGCCATGACCTTCTGGGTACATGGTTATAGAAATGTCACAGCAAGTTATGGCACAAATGGCTTTACTGATGATCACCTAAAAGCCTTTAAACAACACCAAATTAAGCGAGTATTAATCGCTTATGATCGGGATGATGCCGGTAATAAAGCGGCTGAAGCGTTAGCTGAAAAGCTTATGCGCGAGGGCTTCGACGTGTTCCGTATCTTGTTCCCGAAAAACATGGATGCTAATGAGTATTCAAGACAAGTGAAGCCTGCTCAAAAGAGCCTTGGCCTTGCGATACGCAAGGCTGAATGGCTTGGCAATGGTAAAGCTCCTGTCATTAGCACCACTGAACAAAATGAGGTTGTTGACACTGAAACGGGGGAAATATTATCCCCTGATGAAACATCAGAAAGTGCCATTCCCTTAGCTGCTTCAATACCTACTGAAGCTGCTGCTATACCAGAGCAAGCCTTACCTAATGAAAACATGAGTCAGTCAGATAATGAGTTAATCGTTACGCTTGAAAATCGTCGCTATCGCATCCGGGGCTTAGATAAAAATCAAAGTTACGAACAATTAAAAGTGAATTTACTGGTGAGCCTAGATGAACGATTCCATGTTGATAATCTGGACATCTACTCAGCCCGTGCAAGGCACTTGTATATCAAGCAAGCTTCGATGGAGCTATGCGTACCAGAAGACGATATCAAAAAAGACCTAGGCCGTTTACTGCTTCAGCTTGAATCACTGCAAGATAAAAAGCTGCAAGAAAAATACGAACAACCTAGCAATCAAGTCAGTTTAAATGAAGCTGAGCGCAGAGCCGCACTTGGCTTGTTAAACGATTCATCCCTCCTTAGTCGCGTTCTTACCGACTTCGAAGCCTGTGGTGTGATTGGTGAAGAAAGCAATAAGCTCGTTGGTTACTTAGCTGCTGTTAGCCGCAAACTGGATAAACCACTGGCCGTGATGATCCAATCAAGCAGTGCTGCGGGTAAAAGCTCGTTGATGGATGCAGTGCTAAACATGATCCCCACTGAAGAACGTATCCAGTTCAGCGCTATGACTGGACAGTCACTGTTCTATATGGGTGAAACTAACCTGAAAAATAAAATACTGGCCATCAGTGAAGAGGAAGGGGCAGATCAAGCCTCTTATGCCTTAAAACTACTGCAATCAGAAGGTGAAGTCAGCATTGCCTCAACGGGGAAAAACCCGGTTACAGGTAACTTAGAAACCCAGCAATACAAGGTCGAAGGTCCGGTGATGTTAATGATGACAACGACCGCGATCGACATCGACGAAGAGCTAATGAACCGCTGCTTGGTACTGTCAGTAAATGAAACCCGTGAGCAAACTGAAGCCATCCATCAGATGCAACGTAAACGCCAAACGCTAGAAGGCTTGTTAGCTGAACACAGTAAAAAAGACTTAATCACGTTACACCAAAACGCCCAGCGGTTGTTACGTCCGCTCTTAGTTGCTAATCCTTATGCTGAACAACTGACGTTCTTATCGGATAAAACCAGAACCCGCCGCGACCACATGAAATATCTGACGCTCATCAGAGCTATCGCGTTGCTGCATCAATATCAGCGCGAGGTTAAACGAGTCGAGCATAACGGCCAATCACTGGAATATATCGAAGTCACCCAAGACGATATTAAGGTGGCCAACCAGCTTGCGCATGAAGTGCTGGGTCGCACGCTTGATGAGTTGCCACCGCAAACTCGTAAGTTACTCCAGCTTACTCACACAATGGTCACTGACGCCTGTAAGGCGGGGAAGGTAAAACAAAGTGACTACCGTTTTACTCGCAAAGACGTTAGGAATTATAGCGGTTGGGGCAACACCCAACTCAAAGTCCACTTAAAACGCCTTGAAGAGATGGAATACCTACTGATCCACAGAGGTAGCCGTGGCCAATCGTTTATCTATGAACTGCTGTATAGCGGTGAGGGAGAGTCTGGAGATCGCTTCCTGCAAGGCTTATTGGACTTAGATAATAGCTATGACGATAACAAGTCGGGGGTAAATGCTCAGCAGTCGGGGGCTGGTCACACCCAAGTCGGTAGTGAGTCGGTAGTTGGTCAAATCCACCAAAGCCAGAGCCAACAAGACATGGCCTCACTTCTCCCCAACGGGGAGGGGAAATACAATAAAGGCATGAACGGACATAATCATGAAAGTGTCACGTCATACCCACACCAAGTGCAACCTCATTCCTTAGTCGCTTCTAGTTAATAGGAGAATACACGATGCCTAAAGCAACCAAGCGTTTTATAAAAGAAGTTGGTGATCCAACTGATCCAAACGGCCTACTAGCATTTATGAATCATTACCTAGATGGATTGCGTATTAAACACTATACAGAGCAAACCCTGTGGAACAATGAGCGTTACATACGTGACTTTATCGAGTGGTGTGATGGTAGAGCCTTACGTCAACCAACAGAAATCACCAAACCGATACTGGAGCGCTACCAGCGTTACTTATACCTGTATCGCAAGGCGGATGGTAAGCCGCTGTCTATCTACTCACAACGTGCCAAGCTTAGCCCGTTAAAAGGTTGGTTCAAATGGCTGACTAAAAATAACCACCTGCTGTACAACCCAGCCAGCGAGCTTGAGCTGCCACGGCTCCGTCAACGTCTACCTAAAGCCATCCTAAGTGAAACGGAAGTTGAACAAGTGATGACGCAGGTCAATAGCACGGTGCCATTGGGTATTAGAGATAGAGCGGTAATGGAAGTACTTTACTCAACAGGCATTCGCAGAATGGAAGTGGTTAACCTAAGCGTGTTCGACATCGATGCAGAGCGTGGCACATTGCTTGTTCGCCAAGGTAAGGGTAAGAAAGACCGCATGTTGCCCCTAGGTGAACGTGCTGCTTACTGGGTTGGTCGTTATGTTAATGAAGTTCGGCCAGAGCTAGCACTGGCAAGTGATGATGGTACGTTGTTCTTAACTCGTCTTGGCGAGAAGTTTAACGAATGTTGGCTAAGCCGCACTGTTGCTCAATACGTTGAAAAATCCGGGGTTAATAAGCAGGGCAGTTGCCACTTGTTTAGGCATACAATGGCAACGCTCATGTTAGAAAATGGGGCAGATGTTAGGTTCATCCAAACCATGCTTGGTCATGCCGAACTCAGCACCACTGAGATCTATACCCAAGTGTCTATCAAGGCACTGAAGGAAGTCCACAGCCGTTGCCATCCAGCCAAGCTTAAAAGAGCCTCTGAGGACGATGATATGGCTGAGTTGATGGGTATGTTGGCTATGGAAGACGAACAAGAGCAACAAAGTCTACACTCAGCCTAATACTTACCAATCCAGCCCTAACTCGTCTTCAAGTGAAGCCTCTGCTTCAGCTTGTACCTCAGTTGCTTGCTCCTTGAGATACTCAATGGCCAAGCACTTATACCTGTCCTGACTCATCAGCTCTGCCACGGCCTTCAGGGCTTCAGGCCGGGTTAATGACTCGCCGTTATTAGAGGCTTGCTCAATGCTGGTCTGGTTAAAGAACCAGTGACAGCAGTCCTTATGTCGGCTGCCAGCTACATAGCTTGTGGCTCTATCCATCCCAGTGTTATGCAACACGAATACGTCACCATCGACGGTTAATCCCTGTGATGAATAGACGGTCATGGCATAGGCTTGTGCCATGTATAATAGGCCTTGAGGGTCGCAATACTCGCTTGCTAGAAAAGAGCGCTTACGCTTATCTGAAGTCTCGATAGTAAAGCGCGTATCACCACACTCAAGCTGCTCAATCTCGGTTATCTTGCCTGATGTGCCATTAAACAGCCCTTGACGATAATCGTTCTTAGTGAGCCTGATACGCTCACCAACAGAAAACTCAAAGCGCATGGCCTTATCGGATACCATGCAATCAAAAGCATGGTTCTCATTACCCACTAAGCCTTCTTGTTGGTAAATGGCTCTAAGTTGCTCTGATAGCTCACGTACTTGCTGCCAGCTCTGGGCAAGCACAACCGCTTGCTTATCAGGGTTATCAATGCGGTATTGTTGCCAACGGTCAACCAGTTGCACTGTGGCCGCGTTGCTGTCGCACGCGAAGTGTACTAGCCCCTTGTTATCGTGAGTCTGTAAGGCAGTTAATGCTTGGCCATCCCTTAGCTGCATCACCGCCGTTCTCGCCCAATCCTCACGTTGTCTGCGTATGGTCTCAATCCGTGATGTGCCTAACACCTCTGGTTGGCTCAGGTAACGCAATGCACCACCATGTGAAATCGCATCAAGCTGCTTGTCTTCGCCACTTAAAATCACCTTGCAGCGAGCAAAGGCAGCGGCTTGTAACAGCTTGGCCAAGTCGTGAGAGTTAAGCAATCCAGCTTCATCAATGACTAATACCGTGTTGTTATCCAGTGGCTTGTTACGCTCATCAATCTGCTTGAGTAACTTAGCCAAAGTGAAAGTCTCCATCTTAGTCTCAGTGGCTAAGGTGTCGGCTGCTTGCTTGGATACAGCCGCACCAATGACGCGATAGCCTTGGGCTTTATAAGCTTGATAGACGATCTGCATCGAAGCCGTTTTACCTGCACCTGCCGAGCCTTGTAAAGTGGCAAAGGCATGAGGTGAGCATAAGTTTAAAACGGCCTCTAACTGCTCCTCAGAAAGCTTAAAGCCGTTATCCTCAGCCTGTTTAATGACAGCCTCAACCGTCGTCTTATCCAGCGCAAAATCCTCACGTTGACGCAGTGATTTAGCGGCTTCAACCAAATGACGCTCAGCATTAAGCTGAGCTTGAGTCGTGTAGAGCGTATTGTACTTAGCGTCTTGCCCTAAGCAGACCATGCGTTGATGATTAAGCAGTGAGTTCACTAAGTTGTTAACGTACTCAGTACTCTCACCCGAAAACTGTGCAAGCTCTGAGGCTACGCGGTAGATATCCTGCTTACGAAATACGGCAAAGCGTTCACAGAGGTTATCGAGTATGAGCTGCTCATCAAATACCCACGCGCTCGGCTCGATGCTGGTCTGCTGTGGCGGATGCTCAATAAGTTGCTCTAAATCATCTAGGGTAAAGCCTAGTTCGTCCATCTCCTGATGCCAGCGCTGGGTAAGCTCACCATGATCAATATGCTGCTTCTTAGCACGGGTATCGAGCTTGATAATATCCCCAGCGGCTGACGCGCTGGAGGCAATGCCAGCCTTATCGAGTTCGGCTTGAATGTCTTTAGCGCGTTTAGAAAAATGCTTACATACACGCTTGGGAATGCCAGTGATATGAAACGCATCACCGTCTGGCTCCAATACAAAGCCTAGTTGCATCAACTGGTAAGCCAGCTCTGCCCGGTAAAAAGCAGACGCGCTACGTTGCCACAAAAACAAATAGCGGTTCTCAATGGTTCCCCAAGAGCCATCATGGCGCATGGCTACATTGGCTATGATGTTGTGATTATGCAACTGCATATCTAAGGCACGGCTTGTGTTATGCTGAAATGAGGCGACAACAAAGCCGACAACTGGCTCATGGATAAGGCTGTCATGACCACGGCGAGTATAAGCGGCATGTTGCTCTAGATGAGCAATGGCCGCCTTGACGGCCGTTGTATGCGCGTCACGTATTGACGCCTTGAGTTGGCCGTCGGCTCTGGCTTCAGCTACTGAAACCGACTTAGGGGGGCTTAAGGTGAGGTCGATGCCGGGTCGGTGTTGCTTACCCGGCTTCTGACAAAGCGGCTGACCGTCCGGGCTGTAGCCTTGCATCAGTTTACGAAAATCCGCGCTGAGTACTTCCCCAGATAGGTTAAGATAAGGGGGCAGTTGCCCCATCCACTCAGTGAGTGCTTTATAGTTATCCTGAAGGTAGATCTCTTCCTGATGGTTATCGTGGTACTCAACCAACTCAGGGGTCATAAGAGACATAGACATCATGATGCTTGCCTCCTTAGTCGATTCGGCTTATCACCACACATAGCTTGCTTCGGCGTAGCCGGGGACTCAACAGCAGCAAGGGCAGAAGCAGATATAAAAGGCTCAGTAATGACAGGAAGCTGAGGAAATGGAAAACGTAACTGATACACGGCTTCCCAGCCTGAGACCATGACAAACGCCTCAACACCGCGCCATGATACAGATAAGTTTACTAACTCATTAGGTCTGACTAATGGCTCAGACAGATACTGACAGCTGGTTGAGCGTAAACCGTTCTCAGTAATCGTGGTAATACGGCGTTCAACTTGATGTTCACCGAAGCTCTTAGCGGCATGCTCAGCGGCTTCTCCGGAGGCCCCCATCTTAAGGGCAATGACATTACCAAAGAGCGCCAGAATCGTCTCCGCCGTGTCTCGGTCATAGACTGAGCGTAACTGACTCAGTGCTTGCAGGCCAGCTATGGTGCGGCCGCCCTTGCTTCTGGCCAAACGTAGCCACTTCTCCAAGGCAGGAGACTTAGGCAAGCTGGATAACTCGTCCAGTGCAAACCAAATGCGCCTTGAGTCTGAATCTGGCATGGCCAACACATGGCTGACCATCAGAGAGAACAAGGCATTACACAGGGGCGCAGATAGGCTCTCGTTCTGCTCATCGTGTGCCACAATCACAGTGCGAGGTAGGCTGTCATCAGCCAACCACTGCTTGATAGAGAAAGTATGCTCAGCACCCGGACGCCAGTGTTTACGCAGTAGCTTAAGCCACTTGAGTTGTGAGATCAGCGTGACAAAGAAGCTCTGAGTCGTCTTGCTGTTCTCCTGCACAAACTGCATGGCCAATGGGTAGCTATCCGCTAACATGCCTTGTAGTTCCTTGTGTGACATATCGAGTAATCCAGCAAGGCTGTACCATGTACAAGGACGTTTCTGCTTAATCAAAATCATCATTAAGCCCGTTAAAATCAAGCGTGAGCCATTACTCCACAGGGGATCTTGTGTCTCAGTAATTAACGCATGAGCGACCAAGGTTGCTTCTTGCTCGTTAGTGACATCCTCGGCCAAATTCCACGGGATACCACGCGCATCAGTGGGGCTGATAAGTATGCTCCGCTCATCAAAAAATAGCGGTGTGTACTCGTTCTTACGATCATAAATAAATAGCCTGTCACCACGGTTTCGGATCTGCTGGGCAATGGGCTTGAGAATGACACTCTTACCAGCGCCTTGTTGGCCATAAACGAGCACGTTCGCCAGTTCCTGACGTACAGGCAGTTGCACATGAGGGTGAAGAAATAATCCCTTACCCATAGCGTCTCTCTTAGTGGCCTTGTTGCAAGCACGCTTAGCGTGACGCTTGGCCTTGCGACCTGTTAGACGAACTGAGCCAGATAAGTGCGTTACCGGCTCACGGCCGCCCGGCACATAAAGCAGCCAGTAAGTGAAAGCACCTGAAATAAGTAATGAAGCCAAGGCTGGGAGTCCCACCCCCAAGGCTAATGGCCAGTCAAAGCCAAGTTGATAAAGATAACGGACGTCCTGAACCCACGAGCTAGGCAGTAACACTGCCATTAAGCTGATAAATCCAATACTGAAAAGAAGCCACATCTGAGGCCATAACTGATAGCGTTGCGAGGTGTTCATTAGTTCACCCCCTTTAAATTCTGCTTGGCTTCCTGCATGGCCTGAGCACGTTGCTCAGCATCGAGGCCAGCGACTGCGCTGACAATCTCAAACATACGTCGAGTCAAAGTTGCTTCAAGCTTGGCTAAGCGAGACTCGATAGACTGTTGCTCTCGGTAGTAGTCCCATGCATTAGCAAGTGTACGAGAAGGGTTGCTGCCTTGCTTCTCAGCTTCTTGCAGCAGAGCTGCACGAGCAGCAGTAGAAAGCCGTGTGGTGACGGCTTCAGTAGTGGCTTTAGCGTTATTATAAGTTGCCATGATATATACCTTATTCTAATTATTATTAATGTGTACAAGGTAGATCCCGCATTATTACTGGCCTGTAAGGCTATTTAAGTGACGAAGATCTACAAGGAATATACAGCTTCAAAGTCTTAAGTGATGTGACTTAGCGGGAATTTATGAGCGCGGTTGTTGCCTCAATGAGGCGTGGCGTCTGTATTCCTCTTACTAAGTGACAAAGTCACGAAAGAAAGAGATGTTGGAAAAGGTGAAATGCTTAAAATGAGGTCTAACAATAAGACAAAAATACTCATGAACAGGTCACTAAACTTAAACAACATGCTTAGCTGTAATCCATGTTTACTATTATATCGAAGGTAAAGTGAAGTTGTAAATATACCTATATGTATCAACAGGTTAGGTTGAGATGAACCCTATTAAATAATAAAAAAGTGTCAAGTCATTAAGTCATTGAAAAATTATTAAATACTGAGCAAAAGATGCTTGATGAAAAAAATTAAAAAAAATCGCTGTCTACCTAAAACTAATTTACTGTCAAGTACGGTTCTGGTTAATAAATAGACGGGGTGACTATCGGTAACCGATAAAATCGGTTATGCTATACATGTATGACATGTAATACAGAGGTGGAAAATGTTATCCCTTAGACTCTCAAATGATATAGAAACACGTTTAGGTGAACTGGCTGAAACAACTGGCCGCACCAAATCGTTTTATGCCAAAGAAGCCATTGTTAAATATCTGGACGAGATGGAAGATACCTATATCGCAATAAACAGGCTAGAAAAGCCAGCGAAGCGGGTGTCGTTAGAGGACGTGAAAAAAGAGCTGGGCTTAGACGACTAAGATGGGGCAACAGTGGCAAGTTGAATGGGATGAGCGTGCCCTAAAAGAATTAAAAAAGCTCGATAAGCAAGCGCAAAAAGACATAATCCACTACCTCAAGTCGCGCATAGCGACAGAAGAATCTCCTCGGCGGTTCGGTAAAGCCTTAGTTGGTGACAAAGCAGGTCTATGGCGTTATCGCATTAAAGATTATCGGCTGATCTGCAATATCGAAGACGGTAACTTGGTGGTGCTGGTATTACGGGCAAGCCATAGGAAAAATGTATATGGAAGTTAATGAAGATACGTTAATCAGTGTGCTCCATGAAACGGCTAAGGACTTAAATGAAGCCGGGTTAATGGATGATGCCACCTTGGCCTAGTTCGCCGCACTAGACCAACCAGAGCCAGAAAAATAATATCGGCGCTTCAACGTGAGTAACTTGTTGCTCGCGTTTAAGTGTCTACTACAAAAAAACTGTACCCGCGAAGCTCAAAAGTGCATCTAGGGCTTTTACAGTGTAAAATCAATAATATGCAAATGATGACCATGCCACAACGCCCGTCTTATAAGGGCAATCCGCACCTACGTGTACGACCGCACGTCGGGGTCATTGCGCTTGGCAATGCA
>NZ_JBQMTM010000034.1:0-8139 GCF_053470325.1 Colwellia sp. MEBiC06753
TTGCTTGCATCTTGGCCAAGTTGACGACTCATCGCATCAAGCTTCGCTTGACGCTCAAGGTCTTCTTTTGATGGTTGTGGAGACTTACTTAAACCACTAACGATAGAGTTACCTACTGCATTGCCAAAAGCATCCGTTGCAACTGCATCGTTATTCCAGCTTCTATCGCCACGTAAAACGCGATTTGCAATATAACCCGCACCCGAAGCTGCAATATTCATCGCCACATCCCCCAAAAAGTCGCCAACACTGTTGAACTCTCCTGGTAATGAACTCCCCACACTTGCTGATGCCGCACTCGCTGCGACATTGGCCCAACTAAAACTAGAATGACCCGTAGACATTTTACTAACAGCAGATGCGCCTATTGTTGATGCAGCCCCTGCAACTGCACGGCCTGTTGTACTTAATCCTGTAGCGACACCATTCGCATCAGTCGCTACTAGAATACTTATTTCTTTACCGTTGACTAAGCCATTCGTACCTACATTAGCGCCATTTGCTGGTACGCCATCCAATCCAGAAGCAGGTAGTCCAGCGGCATCCATCACCCCTCCCGTAATTGCACCACCGACAGCTGCAACGGCCACCTGTGACCAACTAAAACTATCGACTTCTCCTAGAGCCAAACCTGTTGTTTGTGAGGCTGCACTACCTGCTGCTGCACCAATTGCAAAGCCTGCTGTATTACTACTTAAAGCTCCAGCAGCTGCACCGCCTGTATAGTAAGTTACTACCACTGCTACTGCTACCATCACCGCTTGAGCAACTGCATTGCAGCCAGCTTCGCTTGGCGATGGAACGTAAGGCAGCATAGGATTTGTATTGCCAATTAACTCTTGTAGATTAATACCGTTGAACTGTTCGAAGGAATTCGTACTGTTTGCTTGTTTCGGTATAGTTATTGTTTGCCCTGTGACTAAGGCGTCATCTGGCTCTGATGTTAGGCCGTTAGCATCGGCGATAATAAACCACAATTCACTGCTACCATAAAACAATGTAGCTAAACTGCGTAGACTGTCACCTTCTCTTATTGTATGACGCGTTGAGTTGCTAGCATCTAGATTAAATGCCGATAAGTGATGTGCTTTGACTTCCACTTTACCATCGGCACGGAATTGACCTAAGAAGTTGCCAGCTGCATGCATATAGTGCGTGTCATTATCAACTTCGTTTTCACCAGTGATATGGAAAGTGTCTTGAATATACGCAATGGTATTAGCAATTGTGGCCTCTGATTGCGGTTCAGGGTTACCAGTCTCACCATCTATTGGTTGTGTTGGCAAAGCACCTAGATGTGTTTGAGATTGCTCACCACTTTGTTTGCGCAACAATTTCCCATCTGTTGACATATCCATGTAACGCGCTTGAATTTTGCTTGACGCTTCATTGCTTTCTTCTACAGCAATTAATTGTCCTTGAATGTCATAAAAGCTATTGGTGCTAGATGGTTTATATGAATCAACACTTGAACTGCCGTTAACTTGTGACTCTAAGTAATGTTCGCGCGCGTCATAATGATAGCTAAAATTATGAACAAATTGCCTCGGCTGCGAGCCAGCTTGCCCCATCGCTTTATCAAACTGACGATAGACCATTTGCTGTTTAATACCACTAATATATTGATAGGTTGTTTCAGTAATATTGCTAGCATTTTCACCTAAGTCGCTAGCATTAAATTGGTGACTATAGTATGGCGTATTAGGACCAAATTCTTCAGCAATTTTTCGTAAAACACTATCAAGTTTTATGTCTGTCCAACCAGTTTCTAAAACATTAATCACTTGACCATCACTATTGTAAGTAAACTGCTGACGCGATTTAACACCATGCGTCAATTCAAAATTAACGTTGTAACTACCGACAAAGTCAATGCTTTCTACGTCCTCTACGGAAAAGAATGTTTCCGGTTCAAAGTATTTAACCGTATCAGTTACTTGTCCTGTAAGATCATAGGCGTGGGTAATGGTTGTAGCAAATTTCGTACTGCCAAAATTGCCAACAGCTTGGTAAAGCTCTAGTAAGTTAGTGCCAGTTGTTGAATCATTGTCATAGCTTTGCTGAGCAGATAACAAGAAGCCTTGTGCGCTATAATGCATCAATTCAGCTTGGTGGCCACCTTTACTATAGGTTTTAATGCGGTTCCCCATCGCATCATATTCATAAAAGTGCCCTTGTTCATCTATAACAATTGAAGTTCCAACCAAACTGCCGGCATCAATGATCACTTGGCCTTTGGCATCATAAGTAAACCAGTATTCTTCCGATTCACCAGCTTTATCAAAATCAAGTGTACCTTCAGCTGTTAGCTCTACATTATTGTCTGTCGCAATAAGGGTTATTTTTAACGCTTCAATAAATTCTGCTGGTGGTGTTCCTGATAATCGCCCTGTTTCAGTATCAAAGGTTAACCATTGATTAAGCGGTTCAGGAATAATAACGTCGGGTTCAATTGTAAGTGTTTGGCCTTGCGGTTCTTCTCCGCCTTCTCCCATAACAACGGGAGAAGCGTATTGTGTCTGTTGCTCGGATTCAGGTAGTTCTATTCGAACACCGTATTTTGCATTAGCACTTAACCCCGTGAAATAAGGTTTAATATCGACACTAAATTGTTGACCAGATACTTGTTCGATTGTTCCAAGCTGACTAGCTTTAGCACCGTTTACGATGATACTCATATCGCCATATTGTTGCTCGCCTAGCTCATTTGTAGCGACAACGCGAACTTCAAGGCCTTTGGTAACAATGTTTGCTAAGCCACTCACCCAACCATTATTAATATTAAGCCAATGTTCCTCGTCAACGTCGAAGTAACTACCATCTGGTTGAGCAAGTTGCAGCGTATATGTTTTATTACCCGTTAATTCACTAAAATAACTATTGATATTAAAGTTTAAGATATCATTTAGCTCAAGCGTTTGAGTTGGAAGGTTGACCGGAGTCAAATTCACAATTGGGCGTGCCGTTATCGATAGGTTAAAGATAACGGTAAGTTCACCGCCCCGACCATCATCGGCAACTAAATCAAACGTAATGTCTTGCACATTTAGTGGCGCATAGCCGAATAATTCTTGAGTTTCCGCATCATATGACAACCAATCAGGTAGTGTAGATTTATCAAAACTCAGTACATCTCCATTGCCATCATTGAAAACAACAGATTGGCGGAAGAAGTCTCCTGCAACAGTCAAAAAGTTTTGCTCACCTTCATACGTTGGCACAACATTCAACTCTGTCACTTCTAAAGTAAACTCTTGACTAGTTGTCTGCAAACCGTCGGTAGCTGTAATTTCTATTTGATACATTGCTTGGTTTGCTAATGTACCAAATATAACGCCAGTATTTTCATCAATCGTCAAGCCTGGTGGTAACCCTTGATAGATAATAGGCTCTTCATCATTGATAACAAACGAAGCTGAATATTGAAGTGCGTCTCCATCAGCGTCTTTGAAATATGCTCCGGCATTAAAAATAAATGACGCCATTTTCAATACCGATATATTTGGTAGCTTTCTAGAGGACGGAGCCAAATTTTCAGGTAGTGGATTTACCTGATTAAGAACTTCAAGGTGCGAAATTTCCGCATCTATAAATTTGTAATTTTCGAAAATGTTTAAACGATAATCTTTTACCGTAATTATTTCTCCATAGTCCTTTATATGAATAATTAAATCTTGCTCGCTTTCATAGAAAGTTACGTCTGAACTTAAGAGATCATTAAATTCAATTACGTCATAACCGCCAGTATCTAGTAAAGTATCGTTTCCGTCACCAGCAGAATAAAAATACACATCATTTTTAGTTGTTCCCAAAATGGTGTCATCACCTTTACCGCCACGATGATTAAGATGACGAATATTAGTACTATAGTCCCAATAATCGTCACCAGCAGTACCTATGACTGTTGTCCGTTTGCCCAACTCATACTCATCCCAAGTAGTTCCATCAGCAAACTCTATAATTTCAATCTTCCCATTTTGCTCCTCGTCAACGAACCAGTTTTTCACCGTTAATGTGTCACCACTGTCTAACGTAAAAATCATGTCGTCGCCGTGAACTTCTATTGTCAGGTTATCGGGCGTTATACCTTCACCAAACCGAATATAATCATATTCCCACCAGTCCGTACCCGCATCATCAATTATATCGTGACCATCACCTCTATTAAAATAATAGTAGTCATTGTCTATTCCACCGAAAATTTCATCGTTACCTTTACCACCAAAGTGTCCCATTTCAACATTACTATTTCGATGATCAATAACGTCATCACCTTGAGTTCCGATAATTTTAGTATTGCGACCAATATCATCTTCGCCCCATGTTGTACCGTCAAAGAACTCCACGACTTCAATTTTTCCGTTTCCTTCCTGTTCTACATACCAATTTTTAATGGTAATTGTATCGCCACTATGTAAGGTGAATATCATGTCATTGCCATGAATTTCCACCGAAATATTATCCGCTGTAATCCCCTCACCAAACCGTATGTAGTCGTATTTATTCCATAACGTACCAGCATCATCGATTACATCGTGACCATCACCTACATTAAAGTAATAAAAATCAACATCTGTACCGCCGCTTATTTCATCGTCACCAGCACCGCCCTGGTAACCTAGCGATAAACTAGTATCGCTATAATCCCAATAATCATTTGCATTGGTACCAATAATTCGAGTATTTACTCCTAAAGGCCCTTCTGACCATGTAGTACCATCTTTAAATTCTACGTATTCGATTTTTCCATTATTTTCTTCCTCAACGAACCAATCCTTCACAGTTAATGTATCACCACTATGAAGGGTAAAAATCATGTCCTGACCATGAACTTCCACAGTAATATTGTCTGGCGTAATACCGTCACCAAAACGAATATGATCTGGGGAACCACTACTACCGCGACCAGAATCATCTATCACATCATGTCCATCACCCACGTTAAAATGGTAGAAATCACGATAGTTACCACCTACTAGATTATCATTACCTTCTCCACCAACATGACTAAGACGCATTTGGCTACCAGAATAATTCCACGTATCATCTAGGTCTGTGCCTGTGATTTTAATAAATTCACCAAATATGTTTTCATGCCATTTAGAGCCATCAGCAAATTGAAAGTATTCAATTTTTCCGTTGTTCTCATTTTCTAAATACCAATTTCTAACAGTTAAACTATCACCGGTATCAAGTGAAATAATAAGATCTTCCCCAATTACTTTAGCGTCGATGCTCTCTAGTGTTATACCTTCACCAAAAACAATGGTGTCATTACCATGATTAGCCGCATTACCACCATCATCAATAACATCATGGCCATCACCAATATTGAAATAGTAATAATCTGTGAATTTACCACCTGCTATAGTGTCATTGCCTTTACCTGCATGATGGTGTTGGTCTATTGCAGTCGTCAAGTAGCTCCAATTGTCATCGCCATCTGTACCAACTAGCTTTGAGTTTTGGCCAATTTTATTCTCGTCCCATTTCGTACCGTCTTTAAATTCAACGTATTCGATTTTTCCACCATTATCCGACACAACAAACCAGCCTTTCACCGTTAATGTATCACCACTATCTAAAGTGAAAATCATGTCGTCGCCATGAACTTCTATTGTGAGGTTGTCTGGTGTTATACCTTCACCAAAAACAATAGTATCGTTGCCATGCCAACTTTGATGGCCGGTATCATCTATCACATCATGACCGTCACCTATACCAAAGTGAAAAGAATCCCCTGCAAGCCCACCAACAATAGTGTCGTTACCAGCTTTACCATCAAAGTTCAATTTTACTGGGCTAGTTCCATAATCTAAGATATCATCGCCTAAAGTACCTTCAACAACAGTTCTTCCACCTATTTCAGCTTCTCCCCATTTCGTGCCGTCAGCAAATTGAACATACTCAATTTTACTTCCGTTATCGTAGTCATTCAGCCAATAGGTCACCGTTAGGGTATCACCACTTTCTAAGGTGAAAATTAAATCACCTTCAACTTCTGTCATCGTAACATTCTCTGGTGTTATACCTTCACCAAAGACGATGGTATCTCTACCATGATTAGCCGCATTACCACCATCATCAATAACATCATGACCATCACCAATATTGAAATAGTAATAATCTGTGAATTTACCACCTGCTATAGTGTCATTGCCTTTACCTGCATGATGGTGTTGGTCTATTACAGTCGTCAAATAGCTCCAATTGTCATCGCCATCTGTACCAACTAGCTTTGAGTTTTGGCCAATTTTATTCTCGTCCCATTTCGTACCGTCTTTAAATTCAACGTATTCGATTTTTCCACCATTATCCGACTCAACATACCAGCCTTTCACCGTTAATGTATCACCACTATCTAGAGTGAAAATCATGTCGTCGCCATGAACTTCTATTGTAAGGTTGTCAGGAGTAATGCCTTCACCAAAAACAATGGTGTCATTACCATGATTAGCCGCATTACCACCATCATCAATAACATCATGACCATCACCAATATTGAAATAGTAATAATCTGTGAATTTACCACCTGCTATAGTGTCATTGCCTTTACCTGCATGATGGTGTTGGTCTATTACAGTCGTCAAATAGCTCCAATTGTCATCGCCATCTGTACCAACTAGCTTTGAGTTTTGGCCAATTTTATTCTCGTCCCATTTCGTACCGTCTTTAAATTCAACGTATTCGATTTTTCCACCATTATCCGACTCAACATACCAGCCTTTCACCGTTAATGTATCACCACTATCTAGAGTGAAAATCATGTCGTCGCCATGAACTTCTATTGTAAGGTTGTCAGGAGTAATGCCTTCACCAAAAACAATGGTGTCATTACCATGATTAGCCGCATTACCACCATCATCAATAACATCATGACCATCACCAATATTGAAATAGTAATAATCCGTGAATTTACCACCAGCTATTGTGTCATTACCTTTTCCCGCGTAGTGGTGATGATCAACATATGCAGACAAGAAGTTCCAGTTATCATCACCATCTGTCCCTATAACCGATGATTGCTTGGAGGCATCCCAACCAGACCACGTGATTCCATTGTTAAAAACAAACTCTTCAATACCGAAGCTTGTTCCGTTATACCAATTTGAGACTGTTATTATGTCATTTTCGCTAATAGAAATGATTAGATCACCAGATGTACCATCAATAACCAAAGATATTTCTTCTGGGTTAATACTTTCCCCAAATACGATCCTATCCTTACTGCCACCTGCATCATAAATTACATCGTTACCATCACCGAGATTAAAGTAGTATGTGTCAGAGCCAGTTCCACCTATAGTAACATCATCACCTTTACCACCTTGATGCCCTAACCCGATATTGCTATGACTATAATCCCATAATTTACCTTCATCCGTGCCGATAATCGTCGTACGTTGACCTATGTCAGTTTCATTCCAAACCGTCCCGTCGGCAAATTCAATAAACTCAATTTTACTGTTGCCTTCTTCAAGTACATACCAATTACTTACTTTTACACTATCGCCACTGGTAAAGAATATATGTAAATGAGGTTCATGCACTTCTATTGTCAAATCATCTGGAGTTATGCCCTCGCCCAAAACAATTCGATCATAGATTCCGCCTTCGTCGCCGATTACATCGTTACCATCACCGAGATTAAAGTAGTATGTGTCAGAGCCAGTTCCACCTATAGTGACATCATCACCTTTACCACCTTGATGCCCTAACCCGATATTGCTATGACTATAATCCCATAATTTACCTTCATCCGTGCCGATAATCGTCGTACGTTGACCTATGTCAGTTTCATTCCAAACCGTGCCGTCGGCAAATTCAATAAACTCAATTTTACTGTTGCCTTCTTCAAGTACATACCAATTACTTACTTTTACACTATCGCCACTGGTAAAGAATATATGTAAATGTGGTTCATGCACTTCTATTGTCAAATCATCTGGCGTTATGCCCTCGCCCAAAACAATTCGATCATAGATTCCGCCTTCGTCGTCGATTACATCGTTACCATCACCGAGGTTGAAGTAGTAAGTAGTGGTGTTCTCACCGCCTATAATCGTGTCATTGCCTTTACCGCCCAAATAGCTAATTGGGGTGGTCATTGCACTGTGATCCCAATTATCATCTCCATCT
>NZ_JBQMTM010000035.1:0-3129 GCF_053470325.1 Colwellia sp. MEBiC06753
TTAAAAACAAAAGTAATCAAACCTGATACAAGACTTCCTTATCTTGTATCAATCTAAATCAAGTGACTCCATCAATCTTACTTTTTAAGTAAATTGACGAGTACGTGAAAATGTCAGTCATACATTCATGCTTAGCGTTTGTCTGCTAAGCAACTTAAGACTACTTAGGGTTGTATGGTTAAGTGACTAAGCGTATATGGTGGATGCCTTGGCAGTTAGAGGCGATGAAAGACGTGTTAATCTGCGATAAGCTCAGGCGAGGTGATAAAAACCGTTATAACCTGAGATTTCTGAATGGGGAAACCCACTTGCATAAGCAAGTATCTTTTAGTGAATACATAGCTAAAAGAGGCAAACCGGGAGAACTGAAACATCTAAGTACCCCGAGGAAAAGAAATCAACCGAGATTTCCTTAGTAGCGGCGAGCGAACGGGAATTAGCCCTTAAGCGGGAGCAAGTTAGTGGAACAAGCTGGAAAGCTTGGCGATACAGGGTGATAGCCCCGTACACGAAAACGAACTCTTTGTGAAATCGAGTAGGTCGGCACACGTGAAATGTTGACTGAACATGGGGGGACCATCCTCCAAGGCTAAATACTCCTAACTGACCGATAGTGAACCAGTACCGTGAGGGAAAGGCGAAAAGAACCCCTGTGAGGGGAGTGAAATAGAACCTGAAACCGTATACGTACAAGCAGTGGAAGCCTTCGGGTGACTGCGTACCTTTTGTATAATGGGTCAGCGACTTATATTTTGTAGCAAGGTTAACCGATTAGGGGAGCCGTAGCGAAAGCGAGTGTTAACTGCGCGTTTAGTTGCAAGGTATAGACCCGAAACCCGGCGATCTACCCATGGGCAGGTTGAAGGTTGAGTAACATCAACTGGAGGACCGAACACACGTATGTTGAAAAATGCGGTGATGACTTGTGGGTCGGAGTGAAAGGCTAATCAAGCCGGGAGATAGCTGGTTCTCCCCGAAATCTATTTAGGTAGAGCCTCGGACGAATACCATTGGGGGTAGAGCACTGTTAAGGCTAGGGGGTCATCCCGACTTACCAACCCTTTGCAAACTCCGAATACCAATGAGTACTATCCGGGAGACACACTGCGGGTGCTAACGTCCGTTGTGAAGAGGGAAACAACCCAGACCGCCAGCTAAGGTCCCAAAGTCATAGTTAAGTGGGAAACGATGTGGAAAGGCATAGACAGCTAGGAGGTTGGCTTAGAAGCAGCCACCCTTTAAAGAAAGCGTAATAGCTCACTAGTCGAGTCGGTCTGCGCGGAAGATGTAACGGGGCTAAACTATGCACCGAAGCTGCGGATTCAAAATTTATTTTGAGTGGTAGGGGAGCGTTCTGTAAGCCGTTGAAGGTGTGTTGAGAAGCATGCTGGAGGTATCAGAAGTGCGAATGCTGACATGAGTAACGATAATGGGGGTGAAAAACCCCCACGCCGAAAGACCAAGGTTTCCTGTCCCATGTTAATCAGGGCAGGGTAAGTCGGCCCCTAAGGCGAGGCAGAAATGCGTAGTCGATGGGAAACAGATTAATATTTCTGTACTTCTAATAATTGCGAAGGAGGGACGGAGAAAGCTAGGCAGGCATGGCGTTGGTTGTCCATGTGAAAGTATGTAGGCTGAGAACTTAGGCAAATCCGGGTTCTTAAGGCTGAGATACGAGACGAGTGACTACGGTCACGAAGCTGTTGATGCTCTGCTTCCAGGAAAAGCTTCTAAGCTCTAGATTATTAGGAACCGTACCCCAAACCGACACAGGTGGTTAGGTAGAGAATACTAAGGCGCTTGAGAGAACTCGGGTGAAGGAACTAGGCAAAATAGTACCGTAACTTCGGGAGAAGGTACGCCGATGTTGGTGATGGAACTTGCTTCCTAAGCTGACGTCGGTCGAAGTAACCAGGTGGCTGGAACTGTTTATTAAAAACACAGCACTGTGCAAAATCGAAAGATGACGTATACGGTGTGACGCCTGCCCGGTGCCGGAAGGTTAATTGATTGGGTTAGCTCTGCGAAGCTCATGATCGAAGCCCCGGTAAACGGCGGCCGTAACTATAACGGTCCTAAGGTAGCGAAATTCCTTGTCGGGTAAGTTCCGACCTGCACGAATGGCGTAATCATGGCCACACTGTCTCCACCCGAGACTCAGTGAAATTGAATTTGCGGTTAAGATGCCGTATACCCGCGGCTAGACGGAAAGACCCCGTGAACCTTTACTATAGCTTGACAGTGAACATTGCTCCTACATGTGTAGGATAGGTGGGAGGCTTTGAAGCAGGTACGCCAGTATCTGTGGAGCCATCCTTGAAATACCACCCTTGTATGCGTGATGTTCTAACTTGGCCCCATTATCTGGGGTGAGGACACTGTCTGGTGGGTAGTTTGACTGGGGCGGTCTCCTCCCAAAGAGTAACGGAGGAGCACGAAGGTTGGCTAAGTACGGTCGGACATCGTACGGTTAGTGCAATGGCATAAGCCAGCTTAACTGCGAGACAGACACGTCGAGCAGGTGCGAAAGCAGGTCATAGTGATCCGGTGGTTCTGTATGGAAGGGCCATCGCTCAACGGATAAAAGGTACTCCGGGGATAACAGGCTGATACCGCCCAAGAGTTCATATCGACGGCGGTGTTTGGCACCTCGATGTCGGCTCATCACATCCTGGGGCTGAAGTCGGTCCCAAGGGTATGGCTGTTCGCCATTTAAAGTGGTACGCGAGCTGGGTTTAGAACGTCGTGAGACAGTTCGGTCCCTATCTGCCGTGGGCGTTTGAGAATTGAAGAGGGCTGCTCCTAGTACGAGAGGACCGGAGTGGACGAACCTCTGGTGTTCCGGTTGTCACGCCAGTGGCATTGCCGGGTAGCTACGTTCGGAACTGATAACCGCTGAAAGCATCTAAGCGGGAAGCAGGCTTTGAGATGAGTTCTCACTGGAGCTTTAAGCTCCCTAAAGGGTCGTCGGAGACTACGACGTTGATAGGTCAGGTGTGTAAGGGTTGTGAGGCCTTGAGCTAACTGATACTAATTGCCCGTGAGGCTTAACCATACAACACCCAAGTAGTTTTTACTATAAAGTGTGTATGATGACTGACAAGTCAGAAATGAATAACACGTACTTAG
>NZ_JBQMTM010000036.1:0-1352 GCF_053470325.1 Colwellia sp. MEBiC06753
TAATGCCGTTCACTTAAGGTGAGCGGCATTTCTTTTTATAGGGTACCGAGCGGGTCGTTTCTTCACACATCGAGGAAATATTCTTTGCCGCCGGGGCTCTAAGATAAGGCTTTCAGCCATACCGTAAAAGCTTTTTAATTGCCGAGGTAAGGTTCCCGGGGATGAATAAGGTAAACCAACTAACAATCTCATGATATGGGCTAACGCACCGTTAAAACTGAGTTGATAGGGCAAATAGTCGCCTTTGAGCTGCATACACATTTGGGTCATTTGGTAACGAATTAGATTGTAGGTAAGCAGAACCCCCCATAGCTCTTGCTTTACTAATTCAGGCAAACGACTTCGTAGGGTTAAACGGTTCCCTAGCATGTATTGTTTCTGCTCTCGATACCCTAACTCAATTTCCCAGCGATGACTGTATAAATCGGCAATCTCAGCTACCGGGTATTTCATCGGGTCAACCATGGAGGTAAGTACCTCATATTGCTTACCGTTAATTTTTCGCGAGACTAATCGCACCGTTATATCTTCTGGTAGTTCAGGCCATAGCTTTCTTGCTCTTGAGTTACTCGTCAGCCTAACGAGTTTATCTTGCCTGCCAAACGTTTTAACGATGTCATATTTGACATTTTTCTTTAATGGGATAAGCCAGTGGCGCTCTGTGCCTGTATGGTGCCATTGATGTAATAAACCTAAAGAGTAAAAGCCTCTGTCAAACATCGTTAGACTATTATTGGGTGTTGTGGCTATAAGCTTTTCAGCTAACACCATTTCGTTAACCTCGTACGAGTCAAATGCACTGCCCGTAATTAAGTGACTACTCAATTCCATTTGGCACACCATACGCAATTGCGGGTATTCGCTTTCATTACCTCTGTTTGTAATCGATTTAGCAAAGGCTTGATTGTTCTCTGGTGTATCTTCTGCTCGCCATACCACACCATCGACACCAAGCAAGGTTAAGCCATTCCATTGGGGTAATTGAGCACCGTTAAACCAATGTTTTTGTGTGCACTGAAACAATGCTTTAGCAGCGGCTTCGCCTAAGGTTTTTCTGCGTTGAGTTAAGGCACTTGGCGCGACAAAAGGTTTACCGTCTCGGTCAACAATATCAAGTAGGTTGACGACATCAGCCATCGATTTGTCGTTATAAATGGCCATACCTATAAGTAACCATGCCATTGATTCTAATGTTAATTTACGTTTTCGGAGCGTGACTGTATCAGTTAGCGAGTATGCTTCTTCGATTAACGGTAAAGGCAATAAATCAGCAAGTGTTTCAACTTGGTTAGGCTTCCAATGATTAATGACATCTAGGGCTTGAGAAACGAGCATAAAAAATCCGATAAACA
>NZ_JBQMTM010000038.1:0-906 GCF_053470325.1 Colwellia sp. MEBiC06753
GGAGCATCCATATACCTGAACCAACCAAGGTAATGATCAAGGTACTTTGTGGCGACTCCATGAAACCGTCCTATCCATGCTTTTAGCCTGCTGTGATAGGCATTAACATTTTGAATGTGAAAGACTTTATCTATCACTTTAACGCCGCTAGCAACATCTAACCGCTTGTGGATTAAATCATTTTTCGCTGACAGTGCAATGTAAGGCTTGTAGCCGTCACTACACAGCACACTGTCCTTTTCCAGTTTGCCTACCAGCTCTTGATGCAGCACCGTTGTCGTGACACTTGGCAAAATGGCTTCATACGTGTTTTTGGCTCTATCCCTGACCGTTAAAACTGGCACCCAATCTTCCTTAGAGCGTCCCCGCTTTTTTGCTTTCATGCCCCGCTTGCGTGGCTGGCGAGCTAGCTTCTTTGAGCCTTTTTCTGAATACGGAAACAGCGTTTCATCCGCTTCAATAATGCCCTCAAGCTTTGTTGCCTTCAGTACAGATGGCAGCTCTAAGAACCGATGCCGCCATCTGAACGATGTTTTCAAATTGATCCCGCATTCTTCGGCACACTTGCGTAAGACTTTGCTATCGAGCATACAGCGAATGTAATCCATCCAAAGCTCTTTGTACCTTAGTCGAGCTAACGGCGTTGCCGTTGTCGCTACAAAGGTTTTGCCGCAGTGCTTGCAGCGATAACGCTGCATCTTGTTTACTTTGCCATGCCGATTGATTAGAGAGCTATGACAGTGCGGGCACTCAGGGTTTTCAACCATCCGCTCCTCAAGCTCTGATATCAACTGTGAGGTGCTATCCGTGCCTTTCAGCAGCTTCTCTACATAACGGGCTTGGCTATCCGTTAAGTTTTCTAACTCGGTTATCAGCTTTGTAAATTGTGCTGGGATCATGAGTAAA
>NZ_JBQMTM010000039.1:0-825 GCF_053470325.1 Colwellia sp. MEBiC06753
AAGAAGTGGCTAGTTTAACCTTCGGGAGGACGGTCACCACTTTGTGATTCATGACTGGGGTGAAGTCGTAACAAGGTAACCCTAGGGGAACCTGGGGTTGGATCACCTCCTTATCTTGAAGTAAAACGCTTCATGTTGAGTGTTCACACAAATTGCATAGATAACGAACGTATGAAGAAGTCCTAACATGTAAGCTTCGGACGCCTGTTTTATTAGAGATACTAAAGGTCTGTAGCTCAGCTGGTTAGAGCGCACCCCTGATAAGGGTGAGGTCGGCAGTTCAAGTCTGCCCAGACCTACCAAATTCTTCGTTATGCTGCGTTGCTTTCAACCTCGTTTAGTCAACTAAACGTCGGTCAAAAGCGCCTTGCCTAACTTGAATTGATGCTTTGGCTAACATGTTAACCCAGATATGGGGCTATAGCTCAGCTGGGAGAGCGCCTGCCTTGCACGCAGGAGGTCAGCAGTTCGATCCTGCTTAGCTCCACCACTTACTTCTTCACCCAGACGGGAAAGAAACCAAATTAAAGGTATCTGATGATATTTTCAATTTGGTTTTTTTAACCACGATTTAAGCGAATGCGACTTAAATTGAGCTCTTTAACAATTTGGAAAGCTGATATATATCCCGAGATGATTATTTAATAATTATCTCGAACTGATTACTCTTTGTAAGTAACGAGTGTCGCGCTCATTACTTAAAAACAAAAGTAATCAAACCTGATACAAGACTTCCTTATCTTGTATCAATCTAAATCAAGTGACTCCATCAATCTTACTTTTTAAGTAAATTGACGAGTACGTGAAAATGTCAGTCATACATTC
>NZ_JBQMTM010000004.1:0-229925 GCF_053470325.1 Colwellia sp. MEBiC06753
TGATTAATGACATCTAGGGCTTGAGAAACGAGCATAAAAAATCCGATAAACAATGTTTATCGGATTTTTACATACTCAGAAGATCGTTCAATTGATCTGTAAATAAATGCCTAACTGATCGGTATTAGCACAATCGATCAGTTTTTTTCAACTGATTACATAATGAAACAACAAGGCCAGTATCCACCACTATGAAAATAAATTATTTAGCTACTCATGTTGCAATTGCCCTCTCTTTGACGGCATTTAACGCAAGCGCAGAAGAAGCCACGCCTAAAAAACAAATTGACCGTACTAAATTAGAAGTAATTGAAGTTCGCTCGCAAAAGCGTGTACAAAACCAACAAGAAGTACCAATTGCCATGACTGCGGTAAGTGCCGCTGACATAGAAAGAATAGGTGCTACAGAAGTAAAAGATATTCAATTTTCCACGCCAAACTTTACTGTTGCAGGTACTAACCCTGTACAGCAATCATTTGGTCTTCGCGGTATTTCAGACCGCGGCCGTAATGCCGGTTACGATCAGCGTATTGGGGTTTATGTTGATGGTGTTTGGGTGGGTAAATCAGCCGCCTCTAACCAATCAGCACTTGATGTTGAAACTGTGGAAATTTTGCGTGGCCCACAAGGTACGCTATTCGGTAAAAATACCGTTGCTGGTTCAATTAACATTACCACTAAACGTCCACATGAAGACTTTGCTGGCTTTATTCAAGCGGAAGCTGGTAATTACGGTAAGAAAAAAATTAAAGGTGCCGTTAATGCGCCTATTACTGATAACTTCATGGGTAAGTTTAGTATTAGCAGCGATCAGCGCGATGGTTATGTTAAGAATATTGCCGGAAAGGGTATTGGCAGTTCTGAATACAATACTAAAGATGAACTTGCTTACCGTGGCCAGTTATTATGGGAAGCTGGGGCTAATACTGAAGTCATGCTTACCGTTGATCATTTAGAAAATGATTTTATTGATGTAGCCGCAGGCGAAAACCCTAATGATCCAATTGCGCCAGATATTTATGAAGTTAGCATTGATGGTAAGCAAAGATTTATTATTGATGGTGTTGGTGGTACTTCACTCAATATCACGCATACCTTTGATAATAACTTTGAATTAACCTCCATTAGCGCTTATCGCTATGAAGATTGGTCTTTCAACGAATATGATGAAGATTCACGCCGATAACTATTACCTACTCAAATACGGCAATGGATAGCTCGCATTTTAGTCAAGAATTACGTTTAGCTTCACCGGCTAATGAAAATTTTGATTATGTTGTTGGTCTTTATTATTTAGACCAAGATCTTGACGGTGACGGTTCGGCGCTACTTAATTTAGACATCTTCACTGGCGGCGCGGTGCCAATTCCAGACTACACAGTCGGTTATGATGCGCAAGTTGATGCTAAATCAATGGCTGCATTTGCCCATGCAAACTATAAGCTAACTGAAAGCCTGCAATTAACTGGTGGTATACGTTATACCAAAGAAGAAAAAGAAATCGATTTTAGCATTTCTGATCCGTTTAAGTTATTTTTTGACAATGGCGCTACGCAAGACAAACGCACAGCAACTGACCTATCACCAAAAATTAGTTTAAACTGGTTCGTCAATGATGATGTGATGATATTTGGTGGCTACTCAAAAGCTTATAAAAGTGGTGGTTTTAATGCCGATTTTATTGCTGATATAAGTGTTTTAGAGTTTGATGATGAAAAAGTAGATGCTTATGAAATTGGTATTAAAAGCACTTGGTTAGATGATTCACTTCGCTTTAATGCGGCAATTTTCCAATCTAACCACACTGACTTCCAAGTATCTTCGGCAACACCAGTGGCAAGTGGCGGTTCAATTCTAACTATTTCTAACGCCGGTGAGCTAACCTCGCAAGGTATTGAAATGGATATTGAATGGTTGTTACATGAAAACTTACGTATTTGGGCATCATATGGCTACACAGATGCAGAGTTTGATAAGTATGAAGGTTGTACCATTGGTGGCACAACAGGTGACTGCTCTGGTAACCGCCCAACAGAAGCGCCGAAAGTAAGTTACAACTTGGGTGCTGAGTGGTTCTACATGTTAGACAGTGGTGAAATCTTTGCTAATGCCAACTACTTCTGGCGTGATGAAATGTATTCGAATGTAAACAACGAACAACCTTTCCTTAATGAAGACTACAGCGAATTAAGTGGCCGTATCGGTTGGAACTCAGAAGATGGCGCATACAGCGTTTACTTATGGGGTAAAAACTTAACCGATGAACAAACACAGATTTATAACAGTGTTTCGTTCTTAGGTACGCCGCGCTCGATATATAATGCGCCACGCATGTACGGTGTAACATTCCGTTGGAACTTTGGTTTATTCTAAGCTGAATTAAAGACTCCCTAGTTAAAAGCCCGAACAGGTCTTGCGATTTGTTCGGGCTTTTTCTATTTATGTATAACCTTCAAACGCTTTAATTAAGGTATTTAGCGCTAGGTTATTACACCAAAACGCAAATGATATTGTTGCCAAAATCGTTGTAGACGTGTTGGTAATATGCTTGAACGGACAATGGTTTTAGCGGGGGTTTTGGGAAGTAAATGCAGGACAATATTTTGATAGTGCGGCACAGTATAACTATGAACAATATGGCTGTGCTTGTTCAGCAATTGACTAAGCCAATAACTAATTTCTTTTTCCGTGGTTTCGGGAAAGTTAATCGACAATATGCTGCCGTTAGGCACTTGTTCAATCACTTGGTTAAGTAATTGATTATAAGAAAAATCACCAAACTTAACTTTCTGATAAATATCGAAAACTAGCCAGTCGCAGTTTATTGCCGGTTGTTGAGTTAGCCAGCACTCGGCATTTTGATGATGAATATACTGAGCCATTGACGACAAATAAAAATACTCTAATGCTAGGGCAATCACTTTGTCATTGGCTTCGATCACCTGATGGTCAATGTCTTTACTTAGCCACCGACTAAATTGCAGATGGTTACCGCCGCCAAGGCCAAGCTCAACAACCGTTGATGGTGTGCAGTTAAGTAGCGGCATCATCAATGCCCATTGATGTGGCAAGGTTAACTGATAAGGCTTAGCTTTACGAATGACGCTTTGCACCACATCATCAAAACTCAACCAACGCAGATAATTATTTTCGCAGACACTAATTGCATCTGGATCTTGAGTAAAATACAGTAAACGCCCTTGATTGATATGTCGACTTAGCGGCATCGTAGCAAGTATTTCCTCATTTACACTGATGATTATTGAGTAAGCATAGCCAATGTACCAAGTTAAAGCACCAGAAAATAAAACAGAGTTCAATCAATATTACCAATTTCGTTGGCAATGGCTTAGAGCACCATGGCAACAACCTGAAGGAAGTGAAAAGGATGAGTTAGAAGCGCAGTCAATTCATCGGATGATTGTCAATGAACAAGGTGAGATTATCGCGGTTGGTCGCTTGCACAAGATTTCGCAAACGCGAGGTCAAATTCGTTATATGGCGGTAGCTGACAGCTATCAAGGCCAAGGCTTAGGCCGAATAGTGATTGACGCATTAGAGCAAGAAGCCATCAAACATGGCGTTAATGAAATTGAGTTAAATGCTAGGGAAATCGCGTTAGACTTTTATAAGCGCCTTGGTTATCAGTTAATTCAACCGGCACACCTGTTGTGGGGGAAAATACAACATTACTTAATGACCAAGCGTTTATCAGCAAGTTCTACGCACCTACTCACAGTAAGCGAGCAGTTGACACACACTTGGCACAATACCATTCCCATGAGCAAAGCAATGAACATACGTGTCACTCATTTTGATGGTGATACTTTGTTTACCGATTGTGATATCGCGTTTAATAAAAATATTCATAACACCATGTTTGCTGGCAGTATTTCTACGTTGGCAACGTTAACCGGTTGGGGCTGGGTCTATTTGGCATTGGAACAGGCGGATTTGCAAGGTGAAATTGTCTTAGCTGATGCGTCGATTAAGTATTTAGCACCTATCGCGGGGGCAGGCGTAGCAAAAACAGATGTTAGCAAGGTATCGGGCGATGTTGCTAATTTAACGACTAATGGCAAAGCGCGAATTGAAGTCGCGGTCGATGTCTTAACTGGTGATAAGGTTGCAGCAAAATTTACCGGCCAGTATGTGGTAATGGCTAAGGGCAATAGCCATGACTAAACATATCGCCATCGCAGGGTGTGGATGGCTTGGCCAAGCGTTAGCTACGCAATTGCTTCAACAAAAATTCAAGGTTACCGCAACAACTACTTCAGCTGAGAAGTTGGTAAACCTCGAAGCGCTTGGCTGTTACGCAAAGCTACTACAACTTCCGGTTGAAAATGCCAATAATAGTGAGGTGTTCAACGGCGTTGATACTTTAATTATCAGTATTACGCCACAAATACGGTCAGGACAAACCGATTACCCGCTAAAGGTAAAACAGTTGGTTTCAATGGCAAACGCCAGTGGTGTTGAGCGTATTATTCTTTTGGGCAGTACAGCTGTATACCAAAGGTTGGGCGGAGAAGTAAATGAAGATGCGAAACTAATCGCCAGTGACTCAAAGGTTGCGATATTGGCAGATGCCGAGCAGCAAGTGCTAAGCACTGAACTATCATCTTGCGTATTGAGACTTGCCGGGTTATTTGGTCCGAAACGCCATCCTGCAAAGTTTTTGGCGGGTAAACAACAACTTGAAAATGCTGATACCCCGGTAAATTTAGTGCATCAAACGGATGTCGTTGCCGCCATTATGCATTTGATTGAGAGCCCTCAGTTGGTTGGTATTTTTAATGTGGTGGCAAATGACCACCCAGCAAGGGCTGCATTTTACTTAACAGCTTGTCAGCAACTCAAACTACCGCTGCCGAGTTTTAATAAGCAACAGGAAACATTGTGTCGTATTGTCTCAGGGCAAAAGCTGGTCGATACTGGCTTTAGTTATAGCCATGATGATTTAGTTGCTAGCATTTAAAACACATAGTGCATGTTGATCTTTTGAGATTAATTGTTGTTATAATTCTTGGTCAATACTTGTCACTTTATTAAATTAATGTTTTTTCGTCGAAAACCACGTTTTTGGTTATTTTTAGTTATTTATTTACATGTCACAGTACTTGATTGGGTGCTAGTAAACGGTCGTGGCCAGCTAATTTTTAAACAAGTCGAAAGCTTACGATTAGAAACGGTTATGGTACATTTGCTGATTGCGCTAGCTACTTGGTTAGTCTTTGTATTAACTGACGTGACTGTTAAAAAATATCGCCAAACTAAGTTGTCGACTAAAGAACCAATATTAATTTATTCATCTGCGGCAATGGCTATAGCCATTGGCGTGATGTTGCTAAGCTAATTATTGCTTAACTAATTGTTGCTTAGCCTACTTTAAATAGGTCAACTTATATTAGTTAGCCAGCAAGTTGACGTAGGCATAGCGTTAGCTTTTCCTTTTCTAGCGGTTTAGCAAGGTAATCATCAAATTCAAAACGCTCACGGCAGGTTTCTGCATTAAGAAATATATCTGCGGTTAAGGCAAAAATTGGTGTTGGTACGCCAAGTGCTCGAATGGCGCGAGCAGCGGTTATCCCGTCAATGCCAGATAAATGAATATCCATGAAGATGGCATCATATTGTTCAGATTTACACAACTCAACAGCGGCTTCACCGCTTTCTGCAAAGCTAATGGATTGGTTTAAACTACCAAAAACTGCCTGAGCGACCTTACGATTAATGGCATTATCTTCGACTATTAGTAGGTGATATCTTGGTAGCTGACTCTGTAGCTGAGAGCTGTCTAAACTTTGGCTAATGTTGTTAGGTGGCGTAGTTTCTGTCAAAGGTAGCGTAATAGAAACTTTAGTGCCTTGGTCCAATTCGCTTTCTAAAGCAATAGCTCCTGCCATTAACTCCACTAAACTCTTGGTGATAGACAGTCCTAGACCACTACCTTCGGCATATTCGTGCTTAGCAACTTGCTGATATTTATCAAAAAGCTTAGCTTGCTCAGACTTGGCAATACCAATTCCTTGGTCGATAACCGTTATGAGTAACTGTTTGTTTTCCGCAGTTATTGATACAGTGATAGTTTTATTCGGCGGAGTAAATTTCACCGCATTGTTGATGATATTAATCAAAATTTGCCCGAATTTACCTTCATCAAAATACAAATATTCTGGAACATTTGGGTTAATGAGGAATTGTAAATTCAGCGATTTTTCATTGGCTTTAACCGATAGCATACCTTTTAAATGATTAAAAAAGTGGCGGCTAGCAAACCAGTTATAGGTGACATCCATTTTGCCCGCTTCTATTTTTCCAAGCTCCAATACTGAATTGACGATATGTAATAAGCGCTGGGCACTAAACTCAATTTCACTTAAGTATTCTGTAGCTTGTGGCGGTATAGCAAGGTTTTTGGCCTTGTCGACTAGTATTTGACTAAAGCCACTAATGGCATTGAGTGGCGTGCGAATTTCATGACTAATATTAGATAAAAACTCGGTTTTATAGTCGCTGGCTTGTTGGGTTTCTTTTAGTTTCTTTCTCAATTCCAATTGAGTGATCACGGCTTTAGCCAGGGTTTTTAACGCGGCCTTTTGATAAGAGTTTAATGTTTTGGGGTGATCGCCGATGGCGCAAAGTGTGCCAATAGCATAGCCTTCAGGCGTCACTAATTGCGCACCAGCGTAAAACCGAATATTGGGATCACCCGTTACTAGCGGGTTATCGAAAAAACGTTCATCTTCTAGCGCGTTGGGAATTTCAAATATTTCACGTTCATGAATGGCGTGTGCGCAAAACGCAAGTTCTCGGCTAGTTTCTTGAACATCAAGCCCAACACATGACTTAAACCATTGGCGTTTGGGATCAATTAAACTGATTAGCGCGATGGGGGTTTCACAAATTTCTGAAGCAAGTTGGGTTAACTCATCAAAATCTTGCTCTTTTACGCTGTCGAGAATGTCATAGCCGTATAATGCATTTAAACGTTGATTTTCATCTGGCGTAGGCGCCGCACTAATCATAATAACTTAATCCAAAATTAGCATTAATGTTAATCATAGCGTGGGAATGGTTATTAAACAAAAAAGCCAAGCTATTTAAGGAGTTTAGTTAAAATAACTTGGTTTTTCCTTTCAATAAAGGCTAAATTTTACCTGCTAACTGAACTGCTTTGTTCAAGCTTGATGGAAAGCGGGCGTAATATGCCTTCAGCGATAATGCCGGCATATAATAAAATCAGTAAACACACGGCATAGGCAGCTTGTAAGCTACCGTCTGCCACAACTTCATGGTAGTGTGACAATATTGCAATTAAGCCAATAATGGTCGCGACTAACGCGCCGCCGTAAACAAAGTATATTTGTTTTTTATAAATCGTGCTTAAGTAGCGCGTGCCTTCGGACATAGCTATTTCTGAACTAAATAAATATTTAAACCCGAACATTGATTTAACCAACCCTTGACCACCAAAAGCAATGGCGGTTGCTGAGTACATAAATGCTAAAACATAAATGCCACTGTATAAATCGCTAAACATGCCAAGATCACCACCGAGGGTAATTAACATGATAATCGCTGCAATAACGGTAGCTATTGCCAGTAAACCTTGCATCATACTTCTCCATTTCCATAAAACTTCAATTTTGTCTGAGACATGACAAAGCATTGGCAGTGGTTGATCTAAGGCGGCGGCAAGTGCCATTTGCGTTTCCATTGAGGCATTGCCATCTTTTTCAATACGCTGAACGGTACGTAAACTTAAGCCTGCGGCCTGTGCTAATAGGTCTTGCGACCAGCCATTTTCTTTACGGAAGTGTTTAATTTTTTCCGGTGAAAGTTGCATATCAAACTCCAAATGCAAGTTCATATCTCGAGGGCAAAATTGCCGTTTATTGCTAAAAATAGAAAGTAATTGATAACGACATTTGCACGACAGCAATATGACATTTAAATTATATCAATGACTTATCAATACTTTATCAATACATTTATCAATGTATTGGCGTGATATTAGGCTGGTTACTAACTATGTAATTTGCAGCTTTTATCTTGATGAGTTTTCGTTGTTAGTGAAAAATATCGTAAACTAGGCGTCTATTTATTTCATCTAATTAATTTTATGAAGTCATTGCTAATTATTGGCTGGGTGTGGCCAGAGCCTAATTCTTCTGCGGCGGGTAGTCGTATGTTGCAGTTGATAGAATTATTTCAGCAGCAAAATTATCAGATAACGTTTGCTAGCCCGGCACAGCCAACTGAACATATGGTCGACTTGGCGGATATTGGCGTTGCATGCCAAGAAATTACGCTAAATTGCGATAGCTTTGATGACTTTATTATAGCGTTAAATCCCGACGCGGTGATGTACGATCGCTATATGATGGAAGAGCAATTTGGCTGGCGTGTAGCGAAAAATTGCCCGAATGCCCTGCGAATACTTGATACTGAAGATTTACAAAGTTTGCGCAATGCCAGACATCAATCGTTTAAACAAACGGGGGATTTATCACAGGTTGATTTGGCAACAGACCTTGCTATTCGAGAAGTTGCAGCGATTTATCGTAGTGATTTAACCATTATGATTTCGCCAGCAGAAGTCGCCTTGCTACAAACGCATTATCAAGTACCAGCGTCATTATTGCTTTATTTGCCGTTTTTATATTCACAAGCGCAATTAACTCGTGAACCTGTAGCTTATTCAGATCGTGAACATTTTATTTCTATTGGGAATTTTCGCCATGCACCGAATTGGGATGCGGTTTTGTGGTTAAAACAGCAAATTTGGCCGCGCATTCGTAAAGCGCTGCCACAGGCGCAATTACATATTTATGGCGCATACCCGCCGAAAAAGGCGACTGATTTACACTGTGAAAAATCGGGCTTTTTAGTTAAAGGCTGGGCGCAAGATGCGTTCGATGTGATGACCAAAGCGCGAGTGTGTTTAGCACCACTGCGTTTTGGCGCTGGCATGAAAGGTAAATTAGCGGATGCGATGCTCTGTGGCACGCCATCTGTTACCACAGATATTGGCGCAGAAGGCATGACCACTGAACACGGCTGGGCAGGAGCTATCGCCAATAGTGCTGATGACATTAGCGATGCTGCTATTGCACTTTATAATGATGAGAAAACTTGGCAACAGGCAAGTGCACTTGCAGAAATAAACCGTCAGCAGTTATTTGCTATGCCGGAATTTAGCCGTAGCTTCGTTGATAGCTTAAATACCATTAGCAATAACTTAGCTCAGCATCGCCAGCAAAATTTTATTGGGTTAATGCTCAATCACCATTCTCATCGTAGTACCCAATTTATGTCGCAGTGGATAGCAGCAAAGAATCAACTGCTTCAGTCATAACTATTAAGGTTTAGAGTTAGCTGCTAAAACAAGCAGTTATAGCATTCCCTTAAGCTGCTCGGCTAAGCGAAAACTGGCCATTTGTACGCGTTGATTCAGTTTTTCACTATATTCCTGTCGTTGCTCTTTTGTCAGGAAAATTGGTTGCTTGGTACTAATTTGGCAGCTAGTACCTTGTCGTTGACAATATAAATTGCTTGGGTTTCGACTGATGGTTAACGACTCATTTGCCCAATCAATTACTGTGCTGTTTTGCCATTGTTTTTGTTGCGCATGTTGTGCAGGAGTAATGTTGGCTAATTTAGTAAACAACAAACTATATTGCTCTTGTAATTTAAAGCGTTTGGTTTGCCAACTTAGCAAACACTGATCCCACAGCCAATGCAAGTTATTACATTTAAGGCCTTTTGCTTTGATCTTGATTTTATTGCCGCCGAGATCACTGGCAAACCCCACGTGTAATGGTTGATGAATATCCCCCAGCCAGTGGCCGAAAAACATCAGCGCTTCCAGCTGTTCATTTGTGGTGTTCGCTTGACTAAATTGCTGCAGGTGAAAAGGAATCGCGTAAGTGATGCAATTTTGCTGGCAGCGACTTTTATTGACTTGGCTATCGCTGCGATCAACATTGATAAAGTGCCAGTCTTTATATCGCTTATATTCTGGCTGGTTTTTGATGATATCTGGCCAGGTGCACGCTTTACCTAAGGTGATTTTGTCTGTTGCTTTATCAAAGTTATATTCATTAATACGCTTTTTCTGAGCGAAAGGCATTTGCTGAAGTATGTTATCAATGGCAGCTTGCTGCGCTGGCGCTAGTTGGTTGTAGGCAAGATCACAGACTAATTGGTGACCTAACTTACCTAATGCATATGCGGGCTTGGTAAGTGCAGCACCGATAATAACTAGGCTGATCAAATAAAGATTACGCATTATTAAAATTTATTGTAATGGTCGTGGTTTTACTCGTAGCCAAAGTAGCTAAAAATTAGGGGCAATAGGCGCCAGAAAAGTAATCATAATCAGCTCGGCGACATTGAAATGCTTGTTCTGCATGCTCAAATAACCACATATTTTGCGATTGACCCGTGCCCTGGCTTTTTAAGCGAATGCGGTAATAAATTTGTTTGATACTGTCATCGAAAACATTGGGGTTGAGTAATTCAATGGTCATATTTTGTTTGTCATGTTCGATGGTGTTGATCATCACTTTGTTGATATCAGGTACCCTAATCGCGTTAAAAATAGCCTCATTGATTTGTGCTTTAGCCACACCTTGCTCTGGCCACATTAAGCGATAATTGCGGGTGTCGTTAATGGTAATGCTGTCGGCGAGACTAGGTTTAGAGGCTGGTGCTTTGGTTGTGTCAGTGCTATCAGTACAAGCAATCAGAAATAACACAGAAAATACCGATAATGTTTGCATGAGGAAATTGTTCAGCTTCATGATTTTCACCTTGGTTTTTGGTTTAACGCATTCAGGTAGAGTGTAAAGCCAAGCCAATAAAAAAGCGACAATCTGTCGCTTTCCCTTATGGTCTAAAGTTTAAAAACCAAGTTACTGCTAATTATCTGGCGGCAGATACATAAATTACCTTAGGCGCAGTTTCAACTTTAGCTACATCTTTAATGGTAACCGTTGGTGTAACTTTATTTTGCTTAAAGCTGTAGCGGTTTAGGTAAGCCGTGGTGTTATGTGCTTGATATTTATGGGCGAACTTTGCTGGCGATAAATCGTTGCAACGGATGAAGTTGACACTGGCTTTACGTTGATGAGGACCCATTTGGCGGATGGTATGTTTTAACGCTTGAACATTATTATTGCCGGCATTAACGCATAATTGCGTTTCTTTACTGTTATCGGTGGCAACAAAAATATAGTTCGCGGCGAATAGCGGTGATGATAATGCCACACCTAATGTTAGGCAGGCAGCTGTAATGATTTTCATGATAATCTCCTTAACAAATAAAATCCTTAACTACAGTAGTGGCCAACCTGAGTGTTCAACGGTTTTGCTATTAAAACCTTAAGCTAAAGCGCCAAACAATTTTCGGTATAAACTAAAGCAATTCCGTTTTGCTTAAGGTATTAGTAGCAAATGAATGTGTCTGGAGTTTGTCTGTTGGTTGTCTAAATGTAATAGACTGTAGAAAAGCATGACGAAATATTTGATCTATATTTTGCCATTAGATGACAGGCTTAATGTAACAAACTTATTTCGTTGAACTTTTGGCAAATTAGTAGGCATGAACGCTCGCTAATGGTATGTCTAATTGCGTCAAAATTGACATATCTGGTTATATTTCAAACATAAATTTTTAGAGAAAAACTGCATGAATCTGGAAGCAATTAAGCAATATTTATTGGCAAAAACTGCAACGAGTGTTGGCTTTCCCTTTGGCGAAGATGTTGAAGTATACAAGGTGAAAACTAAGATGTTTGCCACGCTAGCATTAGGCTCTGGCAAGGAAAAAGATACCGATGGCAAAATGGCTGGGCATTATTGTATGAATTTGGCGTGCGATCCGGAAGAAGCGGTGATGCTTCGAGATATTTTTCCAGCAATTATTCCTGGTTACCATATGAATAAGGCGAAATGGAATACCGTGATTTTAGATGGCTCAATTCCTGAAGGTGAGCTTAAACGGATGATGGATAATTCGTATTTACTGACCGTTGCTAAGATGACCAAAAAAGATCAGCAATCGATTTTACCGCACTTAACATAGCCACTGGCTTTAACATTTGAACAAAATTTATACCGAAAAGGCCAACACGATCTAGTCATTTAAAGAAAAGGTTTTATATGAAATTCAATCAATTAGTTGCGATGTTTTTTGCTGTCGTAACTATCGTTTGTTGTCCGTTTTCGTGGGCAGCCCAGTCAATTCCCCAAAAGCCAGTGACGCTTGAAGCTGCTGAAATTCGCCAAACGCTGCAGCAGTTAATCGAGGTTTTGGCAAAAGAATATATTGTTAAAGATAACGCCGATGTTATTGCTCAAGTATTAAACTATAAAATGTCGCATCAAGAGTTTAATAACCGGCAAGCATTAAGCTCTTTCCAGACATCGTTGGCAATTTTACTGCGTGACATTTCTGGTGACGCTAATCTTGATATTGTACCTACAGTCAATGAATGGTCGCTTGGTCAAACTCAACATTTATCGGCAACAGCTTCCTCGGTGCTTACTGCAAAAGTGTTAGCCGGCAATATTGGTTATTTAACACTGCCTCGATTTGAACAAGCAGCAAAAACGTTACTGCCTGCAGCAATGAGTACATTGCAAAACACTAAGGCAATAATTATTGATTTACGCGAAGCTGAAGGCGATTCTTTGGTTATGGCGCAACTACTGTTAAGTTATTTCACCGAGCCGGATGTGCCTTTGTTCGATAATTATTATCAGCAGCGCGCAAAGGTAGAGCAGCTTAACGCCTTAGCTTCCACGTCAGAAAAATTTAAGCACGACTTTCCCGTTTATCTTTTAACTTCGCCATTTAATGTCGGTATCAGTGAATTGGTGAGTTATAGCTTAAAGCATATGGGTAAGGCAGTGATTATTGGTAAGCCAACCATGGGAATGGCAGTAATTAAGCAAACATTCCCGATTAATCCTTGGTTAAAGGTAAGCATTCCTGTTGCCGTGCCAATTAATCCGATAACAAAGGGCAATTGGCAAGAACAAGGTGTGCTGCCTGATTATGATATTGATGTTATCAAAAGTTTTGACTTTGCTTTTAAGATAGCAAGTGATCACTTACTTTTAGAGGCTGCTGATAAAAAATAACGGCAGGTTATTAACTGAATCAATTACACCAACAGTAAAAAGAAACTGTTGGTGTTAATTTCGTTGGTGAATGTAAACGGGCTTGTCTTTATTTTAGGTAATCAAAAACTCGGCTCAGCCTCAAATGTTAATTGCTCTTGAGTGATAGGGTGAAGAAAACTTAATCGCTGGGCATGAAGGTGCAATCTATCAGCAGGCTGTCCATATAACGTATCGCCGATAATTGGCATATTTAAGCCATCGGGGTGTGCGCAATGCATTCTAAGTTGATGGGTGCGTCCAGTGATTGGGTACAAAAATAAGCGAGTAGTGGTATCTGTATTACTAATTAGCTGCCAACGAGTTTTGGCGGGTTTGCCATGGGTAAAACATACTTTTTGCCGTGGTCTGTCTTCAATATCGACGATTAATGGCAAGTCAATTTGTCCTTCTTTTTGTAGTAAACGGCCAGTAATTTGTGCGATATAGCGCTTTTCTATCGTTTTATCGATAAATTGTTGCTGCAAGTGTTTATGAGCGCGAGTGTTAAGGGCAAACACTAATAAGCCAGAAGTCGCCATATCTAAACGGTGCAACACGGTTGCGCCGGGATGCTGTTGTAATATTCGCGTATAAGCTGAATCTTCAATACTTTTACCGGGTACCGACAACATACCTGCAGGTTTATTCACTACAATAATATTTTGATCTTGATAAACCGTGGTCAATGCCAAATTTGATGCCGGGTTTATCAGTAATGGATTATCATCAACGTCCATTCCATCAAGCATATGATCAAGTATAGGTAAACATTTTCCCTGACATGCGGGATAGAAATGTTGGTGCTTTCTAATTTCTGATTTTGGCTGATTTCCCCACCAAAATTCCGCCATAGTGATCGGTGTTAATTGATGATTAAACGCATATTGCAATAGCTTAGGCGCGGCACAGTCACCTGAGCCAGCTGGCGGTATTGGCGAAATAGTTTGCTGGAACAACTCAATCAGGTTTTTAACTTCGCCGTTAATATTAAGCAGCTGATACTGTTTAAATAAGCGCTTTTGTAATGAGGAAGACAATTTCTTGCGGGCTTTTTTTAACTGAATCAGCTGATTGGTTATTTCATCCAATTTTTCCTCGGCAGCCTTAATGCGCTGTTGCCAGTAAGCTTTCAAAGCGGCAAGTTGCTTTTTATCTTGCACACTCTCGCGTGATAACTGGATGCTCATTTTTTTATGTTGTTCAGAAGTTATTTCAGCAGTTATTTCCGTTGTTAATTCAGCACCTTGCAGTGCTTGTTCTAACCACTGACGCGTTTTTTTTCGTTGCTGACGATTTGCCGCTAATTGCTGTTGAAGTCGACTAATTTGAAATTCAGCCGCTTGCTGTTCACTTGCTAGTGTTGCTTGGCGGCTAATAAAGCTTAAGCTTGCACTAATGTGGCTGATTTCATCATTAAGCTGGTTTACTGTTATTTGTTGCGCAATAAAATATTCATCTTCAGTATTTGGCTCAAAAACCGCAGGTACAAAAATTGAACGAGCTAAGGTTGGTAAATTGTCTTGTTTGCCTGATACTGCGGCTAAATAACCTATCTGTCCCTGCTGGTTTTTAACCACCAACACGCCATACATTTTTCCCGATTGCTCTGAAGTTAGTGGGTGCAGGTTAAGCAATTGTTGTTTTAATTGCTCTGCGGCCAATATAGCAATTGGATGAGGCTGATAATAAAACGGAAAGGTGAATTTGCTCGGCAATGACAAATCAGCAAGATCTTCGGCACAGGTAAAGTGAGTAAAATATGCTGGTGTTACAGGGTGTTCGCTCATTGGCTCGCTAATAAATTCGGTATGGCTTTTAATCATTGACCAATATTTTACCTTTAATCTCGTTAGATAACCTCTATTTTGCAGTGCATTTTGTTTCTAGCTAAGTCATTGGTTATAGGAATAAATAGCGTTTTACAGTATGGTAGCGCTTCGTTTGATGTGGATGGTGAAATAGTGTGACCATTGAGTGGTTAATTTTATATCTGGTATTGGGTAGTGTTGTTGGCTTTACCGCTGGGTTATTAGGCGTTGGTGGCGGCGGTATTATGGTACCAATCCTAACCTCTATGTTTATTGCCCAAGGCGTGCCAGCAGATAAAGTCGTTCACCTTGCGTTAGGCACTTCTATGGCGTGCATTGTTTTTACTTCCATAGCCAGCTTGCGCGCTCACCATCGTAATAATGCGGTAATTTGGCCAATTGTCGGCAAGATGGCGATTGGTATTATTATTGGCACTTTCGTCGCGACCTTTCTTGCCGCTTACTTAAGCTCAACTTACTTAGCTATTTTCTTTGCTGGCTTTATGACTTATGTCGCATTTAATAGTTTTATTAAAACTAGCAAACCTGCGATAGAGAAACCAATTACACCAGCAAATATCGCCATTGCCAGTACCAGTATTGGTGCAATATCGGCGTTAGTGTCTATAGGTGGTGGCTCGCTTACTGTGCCGTATTTATCATCTAAAGCTATTCCGCTTAAAAAGGCGATTGGTACCTCGGCTGCCGTTGGTTTTCCGATTGCGGTATCAGGCACGTTAGGCTATTTAATTAACGGCTGGCAGGTGGATTATCAGCAATTGGGGGTGTTCGGATTTATTTATATGCCAGCAGTAATCATTATTGCGCTGGTCAGTTTCTTTACCGCACCGATTGGTGCCAAACTTGCCCACGCCTTACCGGTGGCTATCCTCAAAAAAATCTTTGCTGTGTTATTGGTGGGTCTAGCGGCAAAAATGTTATTGTCGGTTTTGTAGCGTTGAACTCTGAGTACTGAACAGGGGCTTTAAGATATAAAAAAGCCTGCTAGCGCTATTGTGGTTAATTGGTGCCACATTAGAACAAACAGGCTTTTAACTAGATACTCTTTGGGCTATTAAGCCGCTAGCTGGTTTACCGCCGCTTGTAATTGTTGATTCATCTCAGCATTGGTTAGCTTTTGGCTTTCTACATCAAAGTTGTCAAAAAATTGTGGAATTGACAACGACGCTTTTACGTTAGCATCAAAAAATGGTGCCGAATTTACTGCCGTACTTAATACGCTTTGCGCACCACTTGGGCCAGGTGATGTCGCTAAATATACCACTGGCTTGCTTTGGAATACTTTTTTGTCGATGCGTGATGCCCAATCAAATAGGTTCTTATATGCCGCGGTATAAGTACCGTTATGCTCAGCGAACGAAATGATAATCGCGTCTGCCTCACCAATTTTGGCAAAAAAGTCTTTTGCTAGTTGCGGATGACCAAGCGCTTCTTCGCGTGCTTGGCTGTAAATTGGCATTTCGTAATCATTAATGTCTAACATTTCAAACTCGGCGTTTGGTACTAATGATGCAGCGTAATTAGCTAACATTTTGTTAATTGAATTGTTGTGGTTAGTGGCGGCGAATGCTAAAACTTTCATAGGTAATTCCTCAATCTTGTTCAAAAAAGCATTTTTCGATGAACACGGTGATGATCGAATAATGCCTAAAACCTAAACTTGCATTGCATTATATATTGTTTATATTTGTGGATTAATAAGCTAATTGTCGACATACTTTTTCCATATGGCTGTTAATACAAAATTATTTGAAGGGGTGGTCATTTTCACCCAACTGGTAAAACACGGCAGTTTTACGACAACCGCTGAAGTTACTGGTCATTCTACTTCGTTCATTAGTAAAGAAATCAATAAGCTAGAAGCGCGGCTCGGTGTTCGGTTGCTAAACCGTACTACCCGTTCTATTGGCTTAACGCCCGAAGGTAAGCTTTATTACCAGCATTGTTTACAGTTGGTGCAAGATGGCGAGCAAGCGCTGGGTTTAGTTTCTCAACACGAAGTGGCGCCACGGGGAACCTTACGCATTAGCTGTCCGGTGTCGTTAAGTATTAATTACTTGCAGCCGATTATTGCCGAGTATATGCAGCTATTTCCGCAAGTAGCATTGGAGTTAGATTTAAACGATCGGCGGGTAGATGTTATTCAAGATGGTTTTGATGTAGTGATCAGGGCAACGCATCAGTTGGAAGAATCAAGCTTAATTTGCCGAAAATTTCATACTAGCCCTGTTTATACAGTTGCTTCACATAGCTATATCAAAAAGCATGGTAAACCAAACCACCCAAGCGAGTTGATTCACCATCGCTGTATTTGTTATACCAATTTAAAGCAGCCCACTCGTTGGCCATTTACCGATAAAGACGGTAAGGACTTAGTCGTCGATGTACAGCCGGCACTGTTGTGTAACAGCTCAGAAATGGAGTTAGCCATGGTGCTTGATGGGTTAGGTATATGTCGGTTACCGGCTTTTGCTATGGATCAGGCATTAGCCACTGGGCAGCTAGTGACGCTATTTGAAGATTATCCTGCCAATAGTGTTAGTGTGTTTGTGGTTTATCCTTCGCGTAAGCATTTATCGCCAAAAGTACGCAGTTTTATTGACTTGTTGGTCGATAAACACCATCAGGTTATGATGCCCTAACTACGATAGAAAAGCCCAAATAAAAACTAAAAGCATTAAAAATTTAACCTAGGAATTTCCATGACAACATTTTCGACTCATGAAGTGTTTAACCAGTCGCCAACCTATGATCAGGTTAATTTATTTACTAGCGACAGGGCGTTGGTGTCAGCAATTAAAGCCGAAGGGGCTGATTGGGGCATAAAGCAGCTGAATGATTTTGGTGAAAAGTTTGGCTGCCGAGTACAGTTTAAACGCGGCGATAACGCCAATAAATTTTTACCTGAACTCGAACGTTTTGATACAAAAGGCAATGTCACAGGTATTGTCGAATTTCATCCTGACTACCATTACTTTATGACGCAATCGAAGGAAGCGGGTATTCACTGCGGCGCTTTTGATTATTTAGCCAATGACGCCAGAGAAAAAGCCCAAGGTATCGGTGTAGTTCGCGCAGCAAAACATTATATGATGAGCCAAGTGGAAGCAGGCCATATTTGCCCAATTACCATGACACATGCAGCAATTCCCGCATTAATGGTGCAGTCAGATGTCGCAGAAATATGGCTGCCGAAATTACTGACTCATTCGCATGATCCAGCTTTTAAGCCAATGACAGAAAAAACTGGCGTCACAATCGGTATGGGCATGACCGAAAAACAAGGTGGTACAGACGTGCGCGCAGCAACTACCAAGGCAGTGCCAATTGACGGTGCTGGCCCAGGAAAACGTTATGCCATTACCGGTCATAAATGGTTTATGTCGGCACCAATGTGTGATGCATTTTTGGTATTGGCTTATGCTGAAGCTGGTTTGTCGGTATTTTTAGTGCCGCGCTTTAAAGTCGACGGCTCAGTTAACCACTTAGCATTTCAACGACTTAAAAATAAATTGGGTAATAAGTCTAATGCATCAAGCGAAGTGGAGTTTCAGCAAGCAGAAGGTATTTTACTCGGTGAAGAAGGGCGCGGTATTGCCAATATTATGACCATGGCGAATTACACGCGCCTTGATTGTGCACTTGGCTCTAGCGGGCAAATGCGCCAAGCGCTATCAAGAGCCTATCATCATGTAAGTCACCGTCAGGCGTTTGGTAAACCATTGATTGAGCAGCCAATGATGGCAAGTTTAATTGCTGATTTAACACTGGAAAGCGAAGCGGCAACTACCTTAGCTATGCGCTTAGCGGGGGCATATGATGGCGCGCTTAACAATAATGCATTTGATCAAGCGTTTTCCCGAGTGATGACGCCGGTGATTAAATATTGGGTAACCAAACGTGCACCTAACTTTTGCTATGAAGCCATGGAATGCATAGGCGGTAATGGTTATGTTGAAGATGAGTTAATGGCAAGGCTTTATCGTGATGTGCCGGTTAACAGTATTTGGGAAGGTGCAGGTTCGGTAATGTGCTTGGATTTCTTGCGGGTTTTAGCGCGAGAGCAAGATAGCGTTGAACAAGTGATTAACTGGTTGGCACAGGCAACAGCTTGCCATGCTGATTACGATGCGACCTTAGCGCAATTAGTTAGTGTATTAAAGGGTAATGTGGTTGAAGCTCAAGGTCGTTGGTTGTGTGATACTTTGGCAAAACTCAGCGCGGCGCGGCTGCTCAATGAGCGGGCACCACAAATTATTGCCGATAACTACTTTACAACGCGGTTAGGTCAAACAGCGAGTAATTACGGGGCAATATTTTCAGCTATCGATAGCCAGCAAATTATTGAGCAAAGCTTATTGTTTTAATTAACAAAATTAAAATTCTCATTCATCTGGCTATAAATTATAACCACTATTTATAGCCAGTTTTATTGCTAACTTACCTAAAGGTAAGTTAAAGTGACTTTATGCAAACTCGTTTAAAAAATCGTAAACAGCAAATTGTTGAAGTCGCCTTGGATTTACTCCAAGTTCACGGCTTTGAAAACTTTAGTTATTTAGATATCGCAAATCGCTTATCAATAACTAAGGCCAGTATTCATCATCACTTTGCGAAAAAAGAAGACTTAGGGGTTGCCCTATGTCAGGCGATTCAGGCGTGGCATGAATTAGAGTTTGGTAAAATTTTGGCGTCAAAACAAACGGCTAAACAAAAGCTTGATACTTATGTTAATGCCATGCTGCGTTTTGCTTGTGGTAAAAGCAAAATTTGCCCGCTCAGCAGCTTACAAGTCGATATCGCTTCGCTACCAAAAGCGATGCACCGTGAACTGAAAGCACTGGACGAACACGAACTGGCCTTTATTACGCAAGTGCTAAGCGAGGGTAAACAGGCTGGTGAATTTAATTTTGCTGGCGACACACAAAGTCAGGCGATTTTAGTGGTGTTGGCCTGTAAAGGCGCATTGCAATATTCGCGTGTTCATGGTGATTATATTTTTGATCAAACCATGGCGCAGATTAATACGCTATTAGTTGGTAACAACAAATAGCAAACGAGAAAAAATTTTACCTAGTTAACTGACCTGTAGGTAAGTTAGTGGGTTTGCAAAGCAGTTAAACAATATTTAATCGATAACTTAAACGAAATTTAAGTGAGGAACAGTATGGCAAGTTCAGAATTATTTCAGCCAGTAACGCTTGGCAATTTATCATTAGCCAATCGTACCGTAATGGCACCAATGACACGGACATTTTCACCCAACAATGTCCCGAATGACTTAGTAGTGGAATATTATCGTCGTCGTGCTCAAGGTGGTGTTGGTCTAATTATTACCGAAGGTACTTGTGTTGGTCATAAAGCGGCGTCAGGTTACCCGAATGTACCTTTTATCGCTGGTGAAGAAGCATTAGCTGGTTGGAAGAAAGTAGTTGATGCCGTACATGCTGAAGGCGGTAAAATTGCCCCACAATTATGGCATGTTGGCGCTATACGCAAGCCGGGCGTTGAGCCTGGCGGTGACACGCCAGGTTTTGGCCCGTCAGGCATGGCGATGCCAGGCAAAGTGACTGGTCATGAAATGACTAAAGCTGATATCGATGAAGTGATTGCAGCATTTGCCCAAGCGGCGAAAGACGCCAAAGCTATTGGTTTTGATGCCATAGAAATTCACGGCGCTCACGGCTATTTAATTGATCAGTTCTTCTGGGAAGGCACGAATCAGCGTACTGATGAATACGGTGGCGACTTAGCCGCGCGTTCACGTTTTGCTATTGAGTTAATTGAAGCAACGCGTGCTGCAGTTGGCCCAGACTTCCCAATTATTTTGCGTTGGTCACAGTGGAAACAACAAGATTACTCGGCTCGTTTGGTTGAAACGCCAGAGCAACTTGAAGCGTTCTTAACGCCATTAGTTGCAGCAGGGGTCGATATTTTCCATTGTTCACAGCGCCGTTACTGGGAACCAGAATTTGACGGTAGTGACCTTAATTTAGCGGGTTGGGTGAAAAAGCTAACTGGCAAACCTACTATTACCGTAGGCAGCGTGGGCTTAAGTGAAGACTTCCTTCCGGAAGATGGCACCAGCAACTTTAAAGATGCCGAAAATACTAGCTTAGATGACCTGATGGTTCGTGTTGATAATCATGAGTTTGATTTAGTCGCAATTGGTCGCGCATTAATTGCTAACCCTGATTGGGTCAATAAAGTACGTGATGGCGCATCTGAAAGCTTAAAAGCTTACGATAAGTCGCAATTAGCTGAATTGGTGTAACTAAATAAAAGTCAGGTTGGAATTTCCGCCCTGACTTTTAATAATTGGCTAAGGCGAAACAACTACTCTGCCACCAACTGGATAGCTAATGCCATCGGTTTCTACTACCTCTAGCATTAATACAATCTCTGTTTCTTCATTTACTTGTGGCGCGATAAAGCTGACGGTGTCAGTATTGGCGTCAAATAACGTGATATTGTGATCTGAAGATACACGCCACGAAAGGGTGCTAATTCTGCTGGCTTTTCCCCAAATGATTGCTGGCAGCTTTGCTTCTTCTCCAGATTTTGCTGTTTTAGGCCAAATATCAACGATTAAATAATCATTTAAATCGTGTTCGATGGTTTGAGAGGTTTTTGCGCCTTTGTCATCGGTAACGGTTAAATCAAAAATCATTTGATTGGGCTGTTCCGAGCGACCTGCAGGGTAGCTAAAACTGATGGTTTGGGTGTCTAAGCCACTAATGGCAAATGATTGATCAGTAAGAAGTTGCCATTGATAACTGACTATTTCACCATCGTTATCATAAGTTTTTGCTTGCCATGAAGTATAGAAACTTAAGTTATTCTCTTGGTCATAATGAGAAGCGGTGGTTTTTGTCGCACCTTCTATAACTGGTGGCGAATTAAGTTCATCTTTGTCTCCATCATTATTACAGCCAAATAATGAAACAAGTACCAACGCTAATGCGATAGCCGACCCTTGGTTAATTTCCATATTTTTTCCAATTTCCTTAATTATTCTTACGTAGTTAAGTAAACACTAAAGCAATAAAGCTTAATCATAACTGAACGTGATTGTTGGCATCCGACTTTATCACTATAAGATCAACACGCTCTAGTAAATATTAACGCCTTATTCACGGTTTTATTTGGCTAAGCTTACCATTATTACACAAGGTAAAACGGTGCTATAATTGCGCGGTTTTTTCTATCTGAGTGTGTTGTTTTGAGTCTATTCGTCACTGATCACAAACTATCTGTTGCTCCAATGCTGGATTGGACCGATCGCCATTGCCGTTATTTTTATCGCTTAATGTCTGCACGTACGGTGCTTTACACTGAAATGGTAACAACGGGTGCCATTATTTTCGGTAAAGGTGATTACCTTGGTTTTAATGACGAAGAGCACCCGCTGGTGTTACAGCTTGGCGGCAGTGATCCCCAAGCGATGGCCGAATGTGCTAAACGCGCACAAGCAATGGGCTATGACGAGGTTAATATCAATGTCGGTTGCCCGTCTGATCGCGTACAAAATGGTCGTTTTGGCGCGTGTTTAATGGCTGAGCCTAAGTTAGTGGCTGAATGTGTCGATGCAATGAAGCAGGCTGCTGACATTCCGGTTACCGTTAAATCACGTATTGGTATTGATGATCTAGATAGTTATGAATTTTTGCATGAGTTTATTGATACCGTTAAGCAATCTGGTTGTCAGCACTTTATTATTCATGCCCGCAAAGCTTGGTTGTCGGGGTTAAGCCCTAAACAAAATCGTGATATTCCGCCACTTGATTACGCGCGTGTTTATCAAATCAAACAAGACTTTCCAGAGTTGGCGATTTCGATCAATGGTGGCATTAAAAGCTTTGAAGAAACCAATGAACATTTACAGCATATCGATGGAGTGATGATCGGTCGTGAGATTTATCAAAACCCGTATTTATTAGCGAGTGCCGATCAGCAAATCTATGGCGAAGATAAACCGATGATTAGTCGCGCGTCAGTTATTGAGCAGATGGCCGCTTATATTGATCAACATATTGCCAATGGTAATAAAGCGAAAGCGTCTCATGTCACGCGCCATATGTTGGGGTTATGTAATGGTTTATCTGGCGCTAGGCAGTTCCGTCGTTATTTAAGTGAAAATGCCACGCTGGCGGGTGAAACAGGTGATGTTTTGCGCCGAGCTTTCGATTTAGTCACGGAATAACGTCGACTTACCTATACGTTTATTTCTGCTTACCATTTGCTCGATATTCGTTCGTTTTTTATCTAAAAAGTGAATGGATGTTAAATTATTGTGAATTTCACTATTGGTTAGTGAAATTCACTAACTTCTAGGATTCCATTAACCTTAGGCTTAAACGCTCTCTAACGCTCAAAAAATTAAATTTTTTTTATAAACAATAAGATGTAATTTTTTTCATTGTCTGGCACAACCTTTGTAATGGTTAAAGCAACTTAACTAATAACAGTTTTAAGTTAAACCATTAAAACAACGGGAGCATATGATGAAATTTTTAACCAGCACATTATTAATCGCTAGTTTTGCCTTTGGTGCAAATGCCGCAGAAGTCGGTGATGTAAAACAAGTCACTTCAGCGTTATTAAAACAGCAAAATTCAGCGGTAAGCCAAGCAGTAGCTAATCAAGTAAAATACGATATTCAAATGGTACTTCGCGCGATGCAATTACCAAAAGTTGATCTTGACCAAGCGATGCTAGCGAAAGCAGATAAAAAAACAACTCAGTCAACACGCAGTGAATAAGAGGGCTGATTGATGCTAAGTTTATCAGCACTATTCGGCATAATGATGGCACCAGCGATAGCGGTACTGATGACATCATTAGTTGTTCGATTATTTGAGCAAAAATCTCACGAGAACGGTTCATCGTTCTTATCAAATTTTGGTAGTGATAAGCTGAACTAACTGGAGTAGTTTTCTAGTAATTGCTACATTTAGTTCTGCTTATTTCGCCACGCCCATCAGTACTTCCTCTTGGTCCTATTACGCCCGTCATTCATTTATTTCCAAAACGCTTTATATACATCATTAGTAAAATTGGTTAGCGTATCGATATTGTTAATCATATAAAAATATCCACGCATTATGAGTTTACCAAACCTCCCGCTGATAAGTGCTCAGCAACTTTTTCAACATCTTGAACAAGAAAATCCTACACAAGAAAGATTAATGATATTAGATGCAAGTATGCCGCCAATCGGTAGTATGAAAGCGCCCGAGTTTGGCTGGCCTGATACGGTGATCGGCAATGCTCGGAGAATGGATATTGAAGCAGTGTTTTCTGACAATGATGCACAATACCCTCATACCATGTTATCACCAGATGCATTTGAGCATGCTTGCCAATTACTTGGAATAAACAATGATCACCATATTGTGGTGTACGATAATTTAGGCATGTTTTCCTCGGCCAGAACGTGGTGGATGTTAAAGGCGATGGGACACCAAAACGTGAGCGTGTTAGATGGCGGTTTGCCTTATTGGTTGCAATCTAATTTGCCAACTCAGCAGGCAAATATTGAGACGCCACCCAGACAGGGCGATTTTGTTTCACGTTTCCAAACGCGCTTTTTTTGCGATGCTGACAGTGTGGCACACGCACTAAATAGTCAATCTAAACTAGTATTAGATGCTCGTGCGGCGAATCGTTTTTATGGTGAAGTACCAGAGCCTAGAGCCGGAGTAAGAAGTGGCCATATGCCTGGCGCCATGAATTTACCTTACGCAGATTTATTTGAACATGGCTTAATGAAAACATCTGGTCAACTTCAAAAAATTTTTCAAAAGCTCAATGTTAATAACCAACCTTTGGTGATGAGCTGTGGCTCAGGTATTACTGCCTGCATTTTAGCGTTAGCAGCAACCATTGCAGAACAACAAGAGATTAGCGTTTATGATGGCTCTTGGTCTGAATGGGGCAGCGATTTACGCTTTGCGGTTGAAACAGGTAAACGCTAGTTATTTTTCTTTCAACGATAAGGCAATTAACTTTGCCTTTTTGCTTAACTTCTACATAACTCCTACTTAGCACCTCGTTACACAGTTTCTTCTTATATTCTTCCTCTTTAAACCCTGTTTATGGTTCGATGCTTTTATCACCTATTCTTGATTGTTTTTTATGTTGGTTAATTTGACCACCCGCTTGGTTAAAATCGCCAAACTCTAGCGTGACATAATATGTCTTTTCGGTTGTTTACTTTATCCATTTTATTTATTTTTGCTTTAAAACAATAAGTTATAAAAATTTAATTTGTTGGCACGTCACTTGTAATAACACAGTAAACAGCAGTAAACATTGTTAGTTTATTTAAAAAGGAAAGTGACATGAGCACATTAAAAAGCAAAGTGGTTAGTACAGCAGTTGTTGTGTCTTTGGCGTTTATCGCTATGACTAAAGCCAATGCTACCGAGGTAACTTCAGAGCAAGTAATTTCACAGTTCGTGATATCGCAAGGAAAGCAGGTAATGGCTAACTTGAGTGAACAATTACAACGTTCTATTCAACAAAATATTGCACAGTTTTCAATTGAATTGCCTGTAGGCAGTACAAGCCAGTCACAAGAGATGCTGGCAAAAGCAGAAACTAAACAAGTAACAGCATTAACTGAAGAAGAGTAGGAGATTACTATGGGCATGTTTACACGATTTGCAGACATTATTAACGCCAATATTAACAGCATGTTAGATAAGGCTGAGCAACCTGAAAAAATGATCCGTTTAATTATTCAAGAAATGGAAGAAACCCTGGTTGAAGTCAGAGCAACAGCGGCTAAGCATATTGCGGAAAAGAAATCGATTAGTCGCCAATTAACTAGCTTAGAAAAAAGCTTAGCAAGCTGGCAGGAAAAGGCAGAGCTGGCAGTAAGTAAAGGCCGTGATGACTTGGCGAAAAGCGCACTGTCAGAAAAGCATAAAATAACTCAGCAATACACAGAGTTAACGGAAGAAAATGCCAAATTAGATGAGTTTTTACAATTGGTGCAAGACGATGCACAGCGCTTACAAGATAAGCTTTCAGAAGCTAAACGTCGCCAAGAAGCATTATTGTTAAGACAAGAGTCAGCAGTGGTTCGATTAAAGGTGCGTGAGCAAGCTAAGCAATACAATATCGATGAAGCCATTGTTCGCTTTGAGCGTTATCAGGAAAAAATCGAGCGAGTTGAAGCGGAAGTTGAAGCTTATGACATGACACAAAATCAAGACTTAGCTAGCCAATTCCGTGACTTGGAAAAAGATGAAAACATTGAAAATGAGTTAGCGCAGCTAAAGCAAAAAGTGGCAAACGCTTAAGTATTGTCGGGAGCGAATGACATGGAAAGTCACTGGACATTTTTATTAATTTGTTTAGCCCCTGTGATTGGGTTTGGTGTTACCGCTTTACTCTTTAGTATCGGTAGTCGAAAACTCAACACCTCTGAATAAAAAGTCAGAGTAAACAGTCAGATTAAATAGCCAGAAGAATTTATCTGATCATTATAAAAGTAGAGAGCAAGATCATGAATTATCAACGCAGTTATATCAGTAAAAAACAGTTAACCAAAGATTTGGTTCACAAAAAATTATCGGGTGTTTGTGCCGGTATTGCCAATTATTATCAAATGCCACGCTGGGGAATTCGTATTGCAGCAATTTTTGCCTTACTTACCTTTCCCGTAGCAACCGCTGTTGCTTATGTTGTTGCCGCGCTGTTATTGCCATCACGAGCTTAGTTACTTGGTGATACTGGTTACTTGGTAAAACTAGTCAATTGGTAATAAGTTGTTAGCAACAATAATCAAAAGCAGCGAGTATGGAAAGGAGCATCGCAATGACATTTTTTAAATCACTAGTGTTAGCCATATTAGCAACATTGTTTTTAACTTATGCCCTAGGTGTCAGCGTTTTAGATATTTTTGACATTAATATTTATATGGATGATCAGCTAGTAGAGCCAATAAAAAGCATTAGCTTCGCGGCATTAGTTGCAGTGTTGTTAGTGGTGGTGGCAATGGCGATAGTATTAACCGTTTTTGGCTCAATTATTTTTATTGGCTTGTTGGTTATAGGGTCTGTAGGCTTAGTCGCGGTTGGCGTATTTTGGCCAGTTTTACTTGTCGCGTTAGTCTTATGGTTAGTGTTAAGAGAGTCGCCAAATAAGTCAGCACATGTTTAGGCAATTACTATAAATAATGTGCTGACTGGTATTTTGGAATGAAGTGATTACTTACCTAAGAATTTCGACAGTATTGTTTTACAATCATCCGTTTGTAAAAGTTCAGTAAATAGCTCAACTTCTTTGGTCATCGTTTGTTCTAACAATGATGCATTCGCTTGCTTAAGCAATTGACGGGAAACACTTAATGCCTGTTGAGGCAATTGAGCAATGCGATTAGCATATTGTTGAGCGGTATCAAATAGCTTGTCTTTATCAACAATTTTCGTAATTAAGTTCAGTGATAATGCGGTTTCTGCATTAAAGCTTTCACCCAATACCAGCAACTCAAATGCTTTAACATGACCAATTAATTGCGGAAGGATAATGCTAGAACCAGCTTCAGGACATAAACCAATTTGGGTGAAAATTAAGGCAAACTTAGCATTGTCGGCAGCGATGACTACATCAGAGTGAAGTAACAAGGTTGTGCCAATGCCGACTGCAGGCCCTGCAACTGCAGCAACAATTGGTTTTTCAAATTTAGCCAGTATTTTGATAAAGCTAACAGCGGCGAGTTCTTCATCAGGAGAGGAATTTAAAAAGTCGCCAACATCGTTGCCAGCGGAAAAACATTCGGTGCTCCCTTGAATAACGACACAGCGTATTGAAGATTCGTTGGATGCATAATTAAACAGTTCACACAATTTATTATACATAGAGGTAATCAGTGCATTCTTTTTTTCTAACCGATTCAAAGTAATAGTTAGTATGCCACTGGCCTCATTTGTTAGAATTAAGTTATCCATTTCGATCGAGCTTGGTTACAATAACAGGCAGACAACAATAATAGTTCTCCAAAAGGATGTATAGACGAGATGACATTTTTTTACCGTATATTCAGTACAATTGCGCTTTCTTTAGCGGCGCACAGCATTTATGCCGCTGAGGTTGAAGTTTCAAATGGCTATATTCGTGAAGTGATTCCGGGTAACAAAATCACTTCTGCCTATATGACCATTGATAATTTATCATCAAAAACCATCAAATTAGTCGGGGCAAAAAGCGAAGATATTCCGACAATAGAAATTCATGAACATGTTATGACTGATGGCATGATGAAAATGGGACAAGTTCCCATGATAGCAATTGAAGCCAATGCCCAGATTAAGCTACAACCTATGGGCTACCACCTGATGATGTTCGGCGTTGATGCCTCATTAAAAGCAGGAAAAACTGTTGAAGTCACTTTGTTGTTTGACGGTGCTGAACCACAGTCACCAGTATCAGTTACGGTTATGCTACCGGTTGAAAGTATAAAACAAGCCAAGTCACAACATCATCACCACTAGGAGTTCGATATGACGGTAAATATAACCTACAAGAAAGTACTGAGTGTGATTGCCGGTGTGGTAATTGCCTTGTATTTACTCGGTGTTTATTGGAGCTTTGAGCCAAGTGAGTTTGACGTGCAAGCTGAAGTGACTGCTGACGCTAGCGCAGAAAATGTCATGCCAGTGGTTGGCTATACCACCACAACTACCTTAATTCGCGTAACTGAAACGTTATTAAATAAACCCGGCGGTTATTTAAGTAATGATGTGCTGCCGCCGTCGGTATTTCTCGATAATATTCCGTCTTGGGAGTTCGGTGTCTTGGAAATGGTGCGCGATATGGCGGTGGTTATGCGTCAGGAGTTTAGCCGCTCACAGTCGCAATCTCTGGAAAATGACCAATTAAAAATTGCCCAACCCAAATTGAATATTGATCACAAAAGCTGGGTAGTACCTGCAGCGGAAAGTGAATATCAAAAAGCGATTGATCAATTTTATATTTATCGCACTAATTTAGCTGACGCTTCAACGCAAAATGCGCAATTTTATACTCGAGCCGATAACTTACGCACTTGGTTAAGCAAGGTACAAAAGCGCTTAGGTAGTTACTCTCAGCGTTTAAGTGCTAGTGTTGGACGTGATGTAATTGATACTAGTTTTGCCGGTGACAAACAGGCAAAACAATCAACAACCTCTGCCTCACATCTGGCAATGAAAACCAGCTGGTGGCAAATAGATAATGAATTTTATGAAGCTCGCGGTGCTTGTTGGGCGCTACTGCATTTTCTCAAGGCAATTTCCATCGACTTCAATGACGTTTTAGTCAACAAAAATGCCCAAGTTAGTGTGCAACAAATTATTCGTGAGCTAGAAGCGAGTCAAGAAAGTGTATGGAGCCCAATGATCCTTAATGGTGATGGCTTTGGTTTATTAGCCAATCATTCATTGGTCATGGCTAATTATATTTCACGGGCAAATGCCGCATTAATCGATTTAAATGAACTATTAAGTCAAGGATAAAAAATGAAAAAAGCATTATTGGCAACAAGTTTAAGCTGTATGTTGTCAGCAACGGCACAAGCTGATGTAGTTGGTGTCTACATTGGTGGTCAAGTATGGGCAACGTCAACTGAAGGCGCATTTGCGGAATCATCTGATTTAGTGCCATTTGACTTTGACGATGAGCAACAAGCGAGTTTTTATATTGAAGTTGAACACCCGTTTCCAGTGATACCTAACATTAAAGTGTCACAGTCAACGCTTGATACTAAAGGGGTAACTACCTTAACTGATGAACTTGAATTTGGTGGTGAAACCTTTGTTGCCGGTAGCACAGTAAATGCTAAGTTTGACTTAGATTATCGAGATTACACTTTATATTATGAACTGTTCGATAACGGAGCATTGTCTTTTGATTTTGGTATTACCGCCCGTGATTTTGATGGTCATGCCTTATTAACCTCGCAAGTAGAATCAACCGATCCAGAAGGCAATCCAATTGTTATAGATTATTCTGGTAAAAATAAGTTTTCTGAAATTGTGCCATTACTTTATGCATCAACAGAAATCGGGTTAATGTTTACTGGCTTAAACTTAGTTGCTGAAGGTAATTTCTTATCGTTTGACGATCATACTTTGTATGACTATCAAGTTGGTGTCAGTTATGACCTGATCGATAATGTTATGGTTGACGTTAATATCATGGCGGGCTATCGCGCGGTTAAACTTGAACTAAATGATTTAAGTGATTTATACAGCGATATTGATGTTGATGGTGTTTATGCTGGTGTCGAAGTGCACTTCTAAAGGCACATTAAGTTCTGGCTTTAACAGCGGACAAATATTTACGTAACGATTAACGTTAACGACAAAAGAAAAGGGGCATATGCCCCTTTTTAATTTTTAGCTTTTTAAACAAAGTTTACTTTTGCTTATTCTGTTTTGGCCTTTGTACTCTTGGCTTGTTCGTTCTTTGCCTTTTCAACCATAGCACGAACGTCAGTTAATAACTCTTTAGCGTCATAAACAACACCATCTTTAATGGTGTAGTTAATGCCCGAGGTGCGAGTAGGTTGGTTATTGTCATCTAATTTGAAATGCCCAGTACCGTATAGCACTTTAAAGTTGCGTAATGGGTTTTCACTGACAACCACTAAATCGGCTTTTTTGCCTACGCGAATTGAACCAATATCATCTGCCATACCTAATGCTTCAGCGCCATTAATTGTGGCTGCTTCAATGACTTCTAACGCATTAAAGCCTGCTTCACGCAGTAGCTCTAATTCACGGATATAACCAAATCCATAAATTTTAAAGATATAGCCAGCATCAGAGCCTGTGGTGACACGACCTCCATGATTTTTATAATCATTTAAAAAGGTCATCCATTGCTGGTAATTCTTTTTCCAGGCAATTTCATCATCTGTCGTCCAGTCAAACCAATAAGAGCCATGGGCGTAACGGTTTGGTTGGAAGAAATTCCACAATGTAGGAAGCGTATATTCTTTGTGCCAATCAGCATTCATCTCGCGCATTAAATCACGGCTGGCTTCATAAATGGTCATCGTTGGGTTGATGGTAAAATCAAGCGCTAGCAGCTCATCACGAACTGTTTGCCATTTTTCAGTATCTGGCTCTGCGGCTTGCTGCCATAAACGGCCAGCTTCACCAAATCTATCTTGTTCATTATTGTAGTTGTAATCAGGTGAGTAGTTTTGAATGTGTTGGTGCTCAAATAAAGCTTCCGGTAAGCCGTACCAATGTTCCATGGTAGTTAAGCCTAATTGCGCCGAATCAACCACATTCATATTGGTTACTTCAAGTTGCGCGTGGTGCATCATACTGCGCAAACCTTGCTTTTTGGCTTCATCTAATGCGGCTTTCATAATTGTAGGTGGCGCACCAAAGAATTTAATACCTTTGGCGCCTTGTTTAGCAATTTGTTTCACCCATTTTTGTGCTTGCTTTGGTGTAGTGATTGGCTCATCCAAGCCCATACCAAAACCAACATAAGGAATAATGCGCGGTGCAACAATGGTGTTGTCGTTGCTGCGTTTTACATGGTCCATTACCCAATCAACACCATTAAAGCTACCCGGTTCACGAACCGTAGTAATACCGTGACCAAGCCATAATTTAAAAACATATTCCGCTGGAATATTATCGGCGCTGCCGCCAATATGACCATGCATATCAATAAAGCCCGGTAAAATATACTGGCCTTCAATGTTAATTTCTTTATCGCCTTCTTTTGCTTCAGGACGATACTTTGGCTTAATTGGAACACCAGGGTTGCCAACATTAACAATACGGGTGATGCGATCGTTTTCAATCACAATATCAACTGGCCCTTGGGCAGGGGCACCTTCACCGCTGACCATGATGCCACCACGTAAAATTAAACGCTTATAAGGGCCATCACCAGTGTCTTTATCTGGTGCTTTAGCACCGGGAGTTGCAAATACAGTGGCTGATAAAAGCACACTACATAGAAGGATTATTTTTTTCATAGTCGGATCTCTTTTTTATTATCTTGCCACTGTAGCTAAGCCTATGAAAAAACTATAGCTAATCGCGATTAATTGCAAAATAAAAGCGATAAACAAAGTCAGATAAACCAGATATGATGTGACAATCAAATTCATAGCTTAGGCTTTATGACTCATGTTTACAGAAATAATTACGCCAAGATTTAGCGATACCGATGCATTAGGGCACATTAACAATACTATGGTGCCTATTTGGTTTGAAGGGGCAAGAACTCCGGTATTCAAAATATTTACCCCCGAGCTGGATATAAAAAACTGGCCATTAATTTTGGCTAAAATTGATGTCTCGTTTGAAGCACAAATGTTTTATGGGCAAGAAATGGAAGTACATACCTTTATTGGTCGAATTGGTGGCTCATCGTTTGATGTTTATCAAGAGCTTTGGCAAGCGGGTCAACGAGTTGCCAAAGGTACAGCGGTTATGGTTTATTTTGATTATAAAGCGCAAAAAAGCGCAGTGCTCCCTAGTGATATTAAAGATGTGTTATCAAGTCATTTGTTCACAGGTAAAGAATAAATTATTTGTTGGGAAATGTGTTTTGGCACTACCGAACTAAGACGCACAGTGATAGAATCGATCAGCTCAGATGAACAATAATTCATTGAATAATCATTCGGCGATTTTCAGTGAAATGATAGTCAGTAAATGTGTATTACTGCCAACTGTAAATAGGAAAAGTACATGGCCAGTCGTGGTATTAATAAAGTAATAATTGTTGGTAATTTAGGACAAGATCCTGAAGTTCGTTTTATGCCAAACGGCGGCGCTGTAGCAAATTTTACTGTAGCAACTAGTGAAACCTGGAAAGATAAACAATCAGGTGAGCAAAAAGAAAAAACTGAGTGGCATCGTATTGTCATGTATCAGCGTTTAGCAGAAATCGCTGGTGAATACTTAAAGAAAGGTTCGAAGGTTTATCTTGAAGGTCGTTTACAAACACGTAAATGGCAAAACCAACAAGGCCAAGATCAGTACACCACTGAAATTATTGTTAATGATATGCAAATGCTAGACTCACGTGGTCAGTCGGGTGGCTTCCAGCAACAAGGTCAAGGTGGTTTTAACCAAGCGCCACAACAAGCTGCACAGCAAGGTGGTTTTAATCAACCACAACAGCAGCAAGGTGGTTTCAAACCAGCACAACCACAGCAAGGTGGCTACAATCAAGCTCCTGCGCAACAGCCAGCCCAGCAAAGCGGTTTTAATCAACAGCCTGCCCAACAAGGTGGCTTTAACCAACCAGCACAGCAGCAAGGTGGTTATAACCAAGGTGGACAACAAGGTGGCTATAACCAGGCACCAGCTCAGCAAAATGCACCTAAGGTTAATCCTCAAGAGCCAACTATCGATTTTGATGACGATATTCCGTTCTAAATTTCCAACTTTTCAAGTGTAAACATGAAATAAATTAAAGCCCTGTATTTACAGGGTTTTTTTTACTTATTTTTCGTATAAACCAGCATAAATTAATGTGTACACCAGCTTATCAACCTTCTGCAAGAAAACTGGCTATGGCGGCAATCCCCAACGTAAATGAGTGTTTTTTTGAGGTATAAAAGTGCATGACTAGTACTGAACATAACCGTTAAGACGGTTCATGGTGTGATAAATTCTCCACGGTTTCTTCGGTCAAATTAACGACAGTTGCCCCTATGATAATGGCCACAATAATGGAACTTAGTCTTAATAATTCAATGAATAATGACTCTGCACCATGGCTTTGTATTATATCGTTAATCAAAATAATAAAGTTGGTCAGCAGTAATTGATAAATCAATAACCGACTATCCATTCTGATGGCAAAACACACGAGTTGAAGAGCACAAAAAAGACTAATTCCGTATATCAGCCATAACGGTAAATTAGCTAAGGAAACCAGTAACACTGGTATTGTAAATAGCATGCCGACAATGGTAGTTAAGAGTTTATGTTTGCTAAAGGTATGATGTCCTTGAACATTGGGTACTTTTAATAAACTTCCTAAAGTGACCGCAATTAATAGTGATTGTTCATTGTCCAAAAGTACGAGTACTTCTAATACTAAAAACATCACAGTGGTTTTTAATACAACGGTCGATTTGCCAACGCTCAACTGACTCAGCAGGGGATGCTTGGGTTTTGTGATTAAATCTGCGCCAGGGAATAGCCAATAGCTGATAATTACACTGGCAAGGGCTAACCCAGCATGCACCATTAACATCCAAGACAAATTATTTAATGGTAGCAGGTATTGTTGCTGTAATACGGTTGCTGCCACCATGATAATAATCAAGAGCGTTGCTGCAATATCATCAGGCTTTGAATGACTTCGACTAAAACTGATAAAAAAGATCAGCCAGGTAAATATAGCCAAACCTAATACTGAACTTCTCAGCAATTGGATAGCCCCAGTTAAAAACGTACTAACAATAGCTAAGATGAAAAATATCTTAACTAATAGGGAAATTGGCGGTTTGGTTGGCGTAGTAGTTAGAAATATAATAATAAATATTGGCGCAACGATAGGCAATGGTACTTGGTAATAGTGCAAACCAAATAATACCAATAATGGCGTAAAAACAAGCCGAATAACGCCATTTGCATTGCTATGAAACATATTTCCAGATACTCAATAACCACATCCAAACATTTGCAATCCATTCACCTATAAGGCTCTGCTGAGTGAAAATGGTGACCGTTGCTTTTGAGCCAAATCTGATGTTTTTGGGAACTTCATTTTCAGCGAAGGCAATATTAACAGGGTAGCGAGTGGCGTCTACGGTGGCTGGCTGAACGGACAAAAAGCCGGTATTGGCATCGGTATTATTGCTGCCACTGCTGCCCCAACCAATGCTGATCACTTCCCCTTGAAAGGTTCTTCCTGGTAGTGCATCAAGTACGATTTTTGCAACCTGATTAGGTTTTACAAACTCTAAAGAGTTCTCTCGCATCATTGCGGCAATCCAAACCTTACTTGGATCGATAAAGGTTATTACTGAACTGCCAGGGGTTACATATTGCCCAATGCTGAGTTGTGCATTGGTTACTACTCCATAACTTGGTGCTGTTATTTCTGTTTGACTCAGTTCAAGGTAGGCAAGACTTAATTCGGCAAAAATTGCTTGAAGCTCTGGTGGCTGCTGCGCACGTGGAAATTGCTGTTTAATATGAATTAGCTGTGCTTTGGCTTCTTGTAACCGTTCATGAACCAATGTTGATGCATATAATGCATTGTCAAATTCGTTTCGATTGAGCACAGACCGTTTGGATTTGGTTGGGTCTCCGTCGACGCTGGGGCTCGCATTAGGAACTGCACTTAAACTATATTGATACTGCAAATTTTTTAACGTCGTGGGCAGTTTGGCTTGCGCTTTTTCTAAGGCAAATAAATAAGGTCGAGGATCTATTTTAAACAGCAGATCGCCAGTGTTGACGACTTGATCATCTTTAATAGCAACCTCAATAATTTTTCCAGATACTTCTGGCGATATTTTGACGAGAAAAGCGTGTACTTGCCCTTTAGAAGTCATTGGTGTGACCCGATCAGCCCAAAGGCTATAGAGCCAAATAATAACGACAGCCGCTAACAGGTAATAACTTAATTTTTGAGACGAACGTTCAGCTGTGAGCATAGAAAGTATTTAATAATTAAGTGGTGATAGTTGGTTTTATTATACTCAATATTAGGTGGTATTTTCATCACTAACAAGCAAGTCAATGATAAATACTTGTTAAAGCACACTTCACAATTAATTGAAATTGCTAGTAATATAAAGTAAAGGATACAAAAAGTGATGATCACTATGTGCTATTGGCATCGCGCAGATGGCACTGTAACAACCTAAGAGTGTATGTATGGGAGTATCAATGTTATTAAATTTAACGAGACTTATCTCGTTGTTAACCTTTGTCGCGGCGGTAAGCATGATTACTCTGGTACAAGCGACAGAATTGAACCTGGCAAATTCAGCGTCAGACCAACAATCGCCGAATCGTTTAGGTGATGCCAATAAAACAATTCCTTCACTGGTCGACTCGCAGGTTCCTGTAACGTTTGACTCTGATAATTTAGTGGTTGCGCCCATTCCATTTTCAAACCCGTCGCTGGGCTCAGGCTTAGCGGGTGTCGTTGGTTACTTTTATTCTCAAACTCCTGAACAAAAGGCGCACCAACCGCCGTCGGCATCAGGTATCGGCGTATTTAAATCGAGCAATGGCAGTTTAGGCGCTGCGATTGGTCATGTTGCCCATTGGGATAAGAATAATTGGATATTTCGTGGTGCCCTTGGTTATGCCGATTTAAATTTACAGCTAATATCTACTGACTTTCTGGGTATCGATTTTGAGTTAGATTGGGATATCACTGGGGTTGCAGGGTATGCCGAAATTGACCGAAAAATTGCAGACCATTGGTATGGCGGGCTTCATTCGATTTATATCGATTTAAAGCAGACATTTGAATTTGGTATCAGCTCAATTCATTTTGGTATTGATTCAGAAGTAGAGTCGATTGGCGTCGGTGCCGATGTCCTTTACGACAGTCGTGATTTGCCATCAAACGCCTATGACGGTTATTACCTAAAGGCCGGAGTCACCAAATTCGACACTTACTTTGGTAGTGACTCGACCTTTGACTCGTATTCTTTAGCCGTTAAAGGCTACCACCCAGCGCATCAAGACTTGACGTTGGCGTGGAAATTTCAAGGCTGTAAACGAGATGGTAGGGTGCCATTATGGGCCGCATGCCAAATTGGTTTACGAGGTTTTCCATCGACGGAATATATGTCATTACAATCGTTTGAATTGGAAACCGAAGCGCGCTGGCGCTTTGATAAACGTTGGGGGGTAGCAGCGTTTGTCGGTGCGGGTGTCCAGTCAGATACCTTGTTGTTAAGCTTTGAAGATGAGGTGATTAGAAGTTATGGCGTCGGCGTACGATATATGATTCAGCAAGCAGAGCGCGTTAATTTGCGCCTAGATTATGCGCGAAGTCACAATAATGACAGTACTATTTATTTTTCGGTAGGTGAAGCGTTCTAGCGCTATATTTAACTCAGTTCAAAGGCTATTTATGGTAGGTAATGGCGCTAGTGTAAATTATCACAAGACAAAGAGTATGTTGTTGGTCACATCATTATTGCTGTACGTATTTGCTTTTAGCACGATGGCAATGAATGAACAAAGTACCTTTGATGTCAGTGCTACACCTCAAGATAACCTTCAGGAAAGTATATTTGAAAAATACGGAATTTCCCCCGATTTACCTAAACTAGGTATTACTTCTTTGTCGCAGGGCGACAATATTGTTGAGCACGTCAATAGGGTTATCACTATTGATGGTAATGAACATAAAGCCGAAGTTTTTCTGGTTCAGACTATCGATAAAATCGGTAATATTGATCTTCGCATTAAATATCACCCCAATAATTTTACTGACGACAAAAATGTCGTTGATGAAATCGAGAAGATCACTAAAACTGAATATCTGCTTAGAAGCTACTCTCAAAGCTATGATCCGAAATCAGTGAACGTTATCGAAACTGGCGATAATAAAGTGGTGGTGTCATTTAATTATTCGAAATATCAATTGCCACAGGACATTGCCTACTTTCGTTTTATGCATGTTGACTTGGAAGTCGTCGATAAAAAGCCGAGTCAGATGGTGATCACTAATAACAAACCATTTTTTTATCAAGGTCATTATATTAATGACTATCGCCAAGTCATTCATTTTGCTCAGTTAGCTGATGGCGTGACTACCATCGACCATAAAGTTATAGAAGCTAAAGGCAGTTACAATACTAAACCATCAAGTATCAAAATTAAGATAAAAACAGTGGCCATTTATGATGATGAACTCGGTGATATTGTTGTCGATGAAAAGCTGTTATCTGAGGTCTCAGACCCAAGAATTCGCGAACAAAAAGTAGCACTTGATCGGATGTTTCCGTTAATGGCGGATCTTGTTCGTCGACAAGGTATTGATGTGCCATTACCTTACGGCGTGTCGCTTGCCTATCGCGAACAAAACTTAGATGTCGACTTTAATAGCTTCGATATTATGGGCGTTAACCTCGATCATTATTTTGATCCGGGCAGCTCTTTTGGTGAGGTGAGCGCTAAATCATTGTCATTGCGTGGCGATATTAATATCTTGCCATTTTGGAATGTTTTTGCGGTTGTTGGCAAGGTGGATGTCGATGCCTTTGTCGATGCAAGTTATACTGGCAATATCAAAACAGCGTTAGAGGAAAGGTTTGGTAAGCTTGGCGCGGCATTGGCCTGTAAGGCGGCACAAGAGGCTGGGGCAGATGTATGTAACCCAGGCAGAGTTAAATTGCCATTAGATTTAGATTACGACGTTGTTGGACTAGGTACAACGTTAGCGGTAGGTTACAAAGAAATTTTTGCGTCAGTTACAGCAACTTATACTTCAACGCGATTAAAAGGCCATCATTCATGGGGCGATACCATTGCCACCTTTCAGCCTATTATTGGCTATCAACTATTGGATTATCGCGCTCAAGTGTTCATTGGCGGTGAATATCAAGATCTTAAGGCAAACATGGAAGGCAACCTTGGCCCTATTGAAGGTTTAAACCGAGACTTTACTTATGATGTTGGCGTTAAACTTCATAAATGGGCGTATTTAGTCGGTTTTAATAAGCAAATAGGTAAACATTATAATCTCACCGTTTTATATAACAAAGGCGATACACGAGATGCCTTAACTGTCAGTTTAGGTTATCGATTTTAACCTTAATCTTAACTTCAACCTCAACCAATATACTCAATTGAATTACTCAGTACCGTGTCATCAAAATTTAACAACTCTGAAGAGTTGATCCTGCTCAACTAATTGATAGTTTTATTGATTACTGGTCTTTCTTTAATTGCCATACCTAGAGTTGATTGCTACATTTGGTTAACAATAAATTAACCTTTGGGCTTGTTTGTATGGGTTGCTATAAATACATCACTTAAAGACAGGTGTGTTGATACGGCTTTAATCTTTATTTGTTTGCCAAGTATCTTATTAAAAATAAAGGTTAAAAAAATGTAGCAACTATTGGCAGGGATGCATATTAATAACTATATATTTAGTTATATGGAATTTAACAAACGCATTACATAAAGGATAAAACAGCGAGTTAAGCTGGTTTGATTTGAGTCTATTAATGAAACAGTATCATTTCTAATGATTAAGGATAGACAATGAGTCGTTCACTAAGAAAGCTATTAAGCGCTTCTTTAGCAACAAGCATGGTGGCTGCAGTTGGCTTTAGCGCCTGTGCAGAAGAGCAAAAATCAGCTGAAGAAATTGCCGCTGAATTAGCAAACCCGAATACTGTACTCGGTACCATGAACTTTAATATTGATTACACGGCATTTGATGGCGATTTACCAGGCGCAGGTGATCAAAGTGGTACCCGCATTACCTTTCAACCTAGTTTGCCTTATCCGTTAGGTGACGGCGTGAATTTATTTGCTCGTCCTGCCATTCCAATTATTATCAAGCAAGATGTACCCACTCAAAATGGTTGGGATGATCCTGGCTTTAATTTAGGTGACATTGGTTTTGATGTCGGGATTGGTAAAACACTACCTGGCGGCATTATTGCCATTGGTGGGGTAGTTGGTACTTTACCAACGGCAACCGATGACAAATTAGGCAAAGATCAATGGGCACTTGGCCCAGAAGCTCTACTTGCTGTTGTTCGAAAATGGGGCGCGTTGGGTTTACTTGTAACGCACCAATGGGACGTTGCCGGTGAAGATGACTTTGATACTAACGTTACCGCGGGTCAATATTTTTATGTATTTAATCTAAGTGATGGTTGGCAAATTCGTTCTGGCCCTACTTATGCTTATGATCATGAAGCACCTGCGGGGCAACGCTGGACGGTACCAATTGGTTTTGGTGTAAATAAAACAACGATTATTAATGGCACCCCTTGGAAGTTTGGTATCGAGTATTGGCATTATGTTGAACAAGCTGATGCTTTTGGCCCTGATTTCCAAATCCGCTTTAGCTTTGCACCAGTAGTACCGTTGCCTTGGTAAGTGGTAGCGTAGTTTTAAAAATACATTTTATGGAATTACTGAAGGTCGGCATTGTGCCGACCTTCACACAGCTTATATATATTGCGTAGGACAATAACCATGAAGCAACTTGTAAAAACTATTATTGCGGTATCGTTAACTATTGCCTGTATTGGCAAAGCGGCCGCTGAGATGCCAGATCCTAATATTACTTTAATTACTAACGTTAATGTTTTTGATGGCGTCAATGAAAAACTAATTAAAAACGCTAATGTTGTGATTACTGACAATATCATCACTGAAGTATCAAAAGAGCCATTGATGGTTGCTGGAGGTAAGGTGATTGATGGTGGCGGCCGTACTATGATCCCAGGCATGATTGATACGCATTGGCATATGACTTATTGCTGCTTACTGCAAAGTACGGTGTTAACTGGTGATATCTCTGAAGTTGCCATCACAGGTGCAATTTGACCAACTTGCAGAAAATTGTGGTTTTCACGCACTAGAAGTGGCTAAAAAAACATGAATATACTGCTCTTACTTATTAATTGCTTGGCAGAATTTTTGCGAGCAGTGTGATTACAAGAGCGGTATAAAATGAAGTTAACAACAATAATTAAATTCCAAGCCACCTATGCCATTGTCGCTTTAGGTTATTTATTTCTAAGTGCCTATTTACTGAGTACAACTGGAGAAGCGCTTAGCGCTGCGCCATTATTACCCTCTATTATTATGCTGGGTGTGTACTTAGCCTGCTTATTTTTGGCGCGTTTAGAGCGCTTAACTTGGTAAAAGGTTGCCATTATTATCGCCGTAGTATTATTTGGCGGTGGCGGAGTAATTGGTAATATTGTCCGCTACTTTGACAGTGGCTTGGCACAATATGCCAGTTTTACTGCATTTGTTATTGCTGTTGGAATTAATGTATTTGGTACTGTTTTTAATTTAATAGCGATATTTGGTTCAAATATTGACGATAGGAAAGTGGCGAAATCATAGTAATTCGCTTGCTAATGTACTCTTTAATACTAGGTTATTAAGTGATAGTTATTGAGTCAAAGTTATTGAACTCAAATGATGAACTAAAGTGGTGGATTAAAAAGGGAGCAATTGCTCCCTTTTTAGTTAACCTGAGGCTAGTTAAGTTTACATTTGTGACTGTAAATAGTTACTTAAGCCAATTTTAGCAATTAAACCAAGTTGTTGTTCAAGCCAAAATGCATGATCTGACTCGGTATCATTGATTAATACTTGCAGCATATCGCGAGTAACATAATCTTGCTCTTGTTCACATAAGGCCATGACCTCTCGTAATTTCTCATCTACGGCATACTCTACACGTAAGTCGCTTGCGAGCATTTCAGGTACATCTTTGCCAATTTGCAAACCATCTCGGGTGACCATATCTGGCACACCTTCTAGAAATAAAATACGCTCTATTAATAAGGATGCATGGCCTTTTTCATCATCAAATTCATGATCGATGCGCTCAAACAGTTTTGTTAGGCCCCAATCATGATACATACGAGAGTGAATGAAATATTGATCCATAGCGGCTAGTTCAAATGCCAGCAGTTGGTTTAGTGCGGTTATGATTTGAATATTACCTTTCATCATGCTCTCCTATAACTTTGCTTGAAGGTATTTTTCAAGCCCCATTTGTTCAATTTGATACTGCTGAGTTTCAATCCAGTCGATATGCTCTTCTTCCGCTTCAAGAATTTCAGTCAGCATATCTCGACTAACAAAGTCTTGTTTTTGTTCACAAAGCGCAATGGCACTTTGCAGTGTGCTTCGTTGATTTAGTTGAAAGCCATAGTCACAGCTTAGCATCTCAGGTGTTTCTTCACCGATAGACAATTGCCCTAATTGTTGCAAATTAGGCAGCCCTTCTAAAAATAAAATGCGTTCAATTAACTTGTCGGCTTGTTTCATATCGAGGATCGACTTTTTGTAACACTTGTCGTTAAGTTGACTAAAGCCCCAGTTCTTATAAATTCTAGCGTGTAGAAAATATTGATTTATCGAAGTTAATTCTGAGGTCAGCACTTTGTTTAATATGGCAACAATCTCAGCATGGCTTTTCATGAGTGTATCCTAGTGATTAAAAGACCAACACTAGTATAACGGTTATTAATGGAGTTGCAAAAAGTGTATTAAAGTCAATAGCTTGAAACAAGAATGATTGTTAATTAGTTTAACTTTATAAACCTTGTTTCAACTATGGGGGGATACGAGAAGGCGTTTTTGTGAAGCAGTTATCCTACTTGCTTAAATAAGCTTTCATCAACAATAACGTTATCAATAACTTGTTGGGTTAGTTTGACACAGGTTCCACATTGCGAGGCGATATCAAGTTGCTGCTTCAACTCTCGAATAGAGCCAACGCCATGATCTAACACCATCTGCTTAATCTGTTTATCTGTAATACCTTTGCAAATGCAAACGAACATAGGTACACCCTCAATCACTAATGCAAGTGATAATAGTTCTTATTTGTTGTTCGTTCAAGTATAAATTTGTAATTTTTTAGCAAAGAAGACTGGTAGCGTTGTTCAAAGTAGTTGCAGAGAGCAAAATAAAAGCCTCCGTATTGGGAGGCTTAGAAAAACTGGTGACTATTCTTTGTGACTATAGTTGATTAATAGTAGGTATCTTGACGGTTGTGTACTTGCGGGTCATCAACTAATTCTTCAAAGTTCACTTCAAAACTATTGTTGTTTTCGGTGTCTGCTAAATAGACAGTACGTGTAGAGCCATCGATCCAAGTTACTGTTCCACTTCCTTTTTTACTGCCACACTTCATACCAATTTGAATATCACGAAACTCCATTGTTCCTCCTAAATATGCGTTGAGGCAAAGGCTCAATACATTAGATTAATTATTTTTTTGTTAGTTCAAATTATCATGATGATTGATATTTTCTTGCTCGCTTTTTTATCTATTTTTTAGCGAACGAAAATTGAGTATAGAAGTAAATTGGTATCTTGCTAGTTTTTGATAAACAAAATTTAGGGGGTAAAAAGTACACCTAATGTCGTACTTTTATTGGCGCCGGTTACCGCGGGTAAATTACTTGGTAGTTGATGTTTATATGCATAGGCGAGCCAAGCAAAAGCCATTGCTTCTAAAGCATCACCATCAATATCAAGCTGATCAATAGCCGCAACGTTCATCGCTGGTAATTGTTGTTTGATAGCATTAACTAGATGGGTATTTTGTCTGCCGCCACCGCATAGCCAAACATTGGCACTGGTTGATAATTGCTTAATTTCATTGGCAATTGTCGTGGCAGTTAAGGCAACTAATGTTGCTTGCACATCATTGGATTGGTAGTACGATATATCACCGTACGACGTTAACCATTGCAGGTGAAAAAGTTCTCTACCTGTACTTTTTGGTGCGCTTGCTTTGAAATATTCATCGCTGAGTAGTTGAGTTAATAGTTCAGGAATTATATTCCCTGAAGCGCCCCAGTTGCCATTTTCGTCAAAGCCTTTATTACCGTTTGAATTTCTGTGTTGGTCGTTATACCACTCATCTAACAAGCAATTGCCAGGGCCTGTATCAAAGCCTAAGGTTTGATTTTTATCTGGCGGCAGGTAGGTAATATTCGCAATACCGCCAATATTAACCACAATATTCTCTGACATAGCGTTGTTATCTGTTGTTACATTTGACAGGAGAATGCGATGAAACGCTGGTACTAAAGGTGCGCCTTGGCCACCAAGTGCGATATCTTTTTCACGAAATCGACCAATAACCTCAATACCTGTAAGACAGGCTAACGTTTGACTGCAACCTATTTGCAACGTAAAGGCATGATCTTGGCTATCGGTATTATCTTGGTGTTGAATAGGTCTGTGCCTAATGGTTTGCCCGTGATTGCCTATGGCGATAATATCGCTAGGCTCAAGTTGTTGCTTGGCTAATAACGCCTTAATCGCATTGGCAAATTCGATTGCTAATGATTTATCGAGTGAAAATGCCCGATCAATTTCGTTATATTCAGGCAAATACAACGTCGTTATTTGAGATCTAAGCGAGTAACTATAGGGCTGATAGTAAGTGCTGATTAATTTGGGGAGGTTGGCATCAGTAAAGTCAACCAGTGCTAAATCGATACCATCAGCACTGGTGCCCGACATTAAACCAATATAATAATTAGCCATTTGGCGTGCTTGACTGCATCGCTAACAACGCCTTTTTCGAACCATTCAGTTCTAGAACACGCTTATTCGCAATAGCGGTAAACTCTTGCTTAAACTTGGTCGCAATAGGTTTAGCGTCAGGTAATTTCACCGTTCTTGGATTACGGTGTGTGCCGTTAACTAAAAACTCATAGTGTAGGTGCGGTGCTTGTGACATGCCGGTTGAGCCGACATAACCAATAACTTGACCTTGTTTGACTCTTTCGCCTTTTTTCACTGCCCGTTTAGAGAAATGCAGATATTTAGTGATTATACCGTCGCCATGCTGGATAAATACGTAATTTCCGTTGTACTTATTGTACGTAGAGTGTGTAACTTTACCGTTTCCTGCTGCCACAACGGGTGTACCTTTCGCTGCTCTATAGTCGGTGCCATTGTGGGCTTTCCAGCGTTTTTGAATTGGATGGAAGCGGCGCGGTTTAAAGTTTGAGCTAATGTACTTAAAGTTTACCGGCGCTCGTAAAAACGCTTTACGCATACTTTTACCTTCCGGCGTGTAATAGTCGCCATCAGTAAAGCGAATCGCTTTAAACTCTTCATCTTGGTTAATAAATTCTGCAGCTAGAATCTTGCCTGCGCCAATATATTCGCCATCGACATAGTTGTTTTCATAAACGACATGGAAACTATCACCTTGGCGAATATCTAAAGCAAAATCGATATCCCAGCCAAAAATATTAGCCAGTTCTATAATTTGGCTATCATCTAAGCCAGCACTGATGCCGGCGTTCCAAAAACTTGAGCTAATAACACCATGAGCAAAAGTTTCACGAACTTCTACTGTCTTTTCATCTTCTTGCGCTTGGTATTGGCCGTCAACTAAATTAACAGTTAACGTTTTTATGCGGCTCAGCGGGTATTCAAGTGACGCCAGCTGCCCTTCGTCATTTGTGCCGATACGTAAGGTATCGCCAACTTTTAATTTTTTTAATTGGCTGCTGGCTTTATCAACGTCATGGGTGGTGCGAGCACTAAAGCCTAAACGCTTAAATATCTTAGCTAGTGAATCACCTTTTTTAACTGTCGTTGTTTGCCAGTTTAATTGAGCTTGTTCGGTTTCAGCTTCGGGTTCAATTGTTTGGTTAGCATTAAATCTTTCATCAAGCTGCAGAGGCGATTGATTTTCAGTTTGCGAGTTATTAATAGTTTGGTTATCGGTGTTTTGATCAACAATCGCCAAGCCATTCGGCGTAACTTGATAACGTTTGCCAATTTCTAACGCTTTACTTTGCTTGCTGGCAGAAGCTTGTTCTGAGGGAATAAGAATCGAAAGCAATAATAAACCAGACAACACACTAATAATAATACGGTGCTGCTTAGGGAGTGATAAATATAAGTTTTTTATATTTTTCAAATGGATACTGCTCAAAACACAACTCTTTAATAACTGAGAAGCTTTCACTATAACAAAAAATTTGATCAGAAACAGTATCAGGGTTTTATCAACGCCTTATTTTACAGTAGAATCGGCGTCTATTTGTTGAAAATTATGATCGAGTTGGAGCCAGTTACATGACCGATGTCAGCCAAGCGTTTGCAGAAATTAAGCGTGGCGCAGAAGAAATCTTGCTAGAAGATGAATTGCTAGAGAAGTTAAAGCAAGGTAAACCATTAAAGATTAAAGCTGGCTTTGATCCAACCGCACCTGATTTACATTTAGGTCATACCGTATTAATTAATAAGTTGCGTCAATTTCAGCAACTTGGTCATGAAGTAATTTTCTTAATTGGTGACTTTACTGGCTTAATTGGCGACCCGACGGGTAAAAATGTGACTCGTAAGCCGTTGTCGAAAGAAGATGTGCTGGCCAATGCTGAAACTTATAAAGAGCAAGTGTTTAAAATTCTTGATCCTGAAAAAACTCGCGTTGAATTTAACTCGACTTGGATGGAAAAATTAGGCGCAGCTGGCATGTTGAAGTTGGCATCACGCCAAACCGTTGCGCGCATGATGGAGCGTGACGACTTTAAAAAGCGTTATGCAAGTGGCCAGTCAATTGCCATTCATGAATTTATGTATCCATTAGTGCAAGGTTGGGATTCTGTCGCGCTAGAGTCTGATGTTGAACTTGGTGGTACCGATCAAAAGTTCAACTTATTAATGGGTCGTGAATTACAAAAATCTGAAGGCCAACGTCCACAAACTGTATTAATGATGCCATTGTTAGAAGGTTTAGACGGCGTACAAAAAATGTCGAAGTCGCTAGGTAACTATATTGGTATTACTGATGCTCCTAATGAGATGTTCGGCAAAATCATGTCAATTTCTGATGATTTAATGTGGCGCTATTATCAGTTATTAAGCTTTAAACCGCTTGAAGAAATTGAGCAATACAAACAGCAGGTGGCTGATGGCGCTAACCCGCGCGATATTAAAATTGAGCTAGCGAAAGAATTGATTGCGCGCTTCCACGATCAAGCTGCTGCCGATGCTGCTCATCAGGAATTTATAAATCGCTTCCAAAAAGGCGCTATGCCAGATGAAATGCCAGAGTTAACTGTTGAAACCACCGATGGTGTTATCGCGATCGCTAACTTGTTAAAAGAAGCCGGCTTAGTGGCTAGTACTTCTGAAGCTATGCGCATGATCAAACAAGGTGCGGCGAAAATTGATGGCGAAAAAGTTGCCGATAATAAAGTGGAAATTGCGGCAGGTACAACGGCGGTTTATCAAGTAGGTAAACGCAAATTTGCCAGAGTAACAGCAGCTTAGCTGTTATTTGATGAATGCTTTTAAAAGCCAGCTTAATTGCTGGCTTTTGTTTTTCTACCTTGTAATTTCTTTTTGACTCGGTAGGCTAAAGGCATGCTTTCGTGACTGTTTATGGTGTCATGCGTTTTGTTTTTATTTTATTAATGCTGGCTGGGCTAAGTGCTTGTGGCAGTACGCGTACTGCTGAAGTTAAATATCAACCGCTTTTTGATTATTCAACTATTGAAAGTTATGGCCTTTATAGCCGTAGCGATAAATTTGCCGAATGGCAGTTGCTTAGTGATGGTGTGCGCAATGGCATTGAACTAGCGATTGAACAGGCCATGGACAGCAAAGGCCTTCAATTTAAACAAGCAAGCGAAGCTGACATTGTTGTTACCTACTATATGGTTGGGCGAGATAATCGCTCTTTTCGCACATACAACCTTGGCGTTAATTACTGCTCATATTGCCTAGTCAATTTAGATACAGGTAGTCGCGAAGATAAAATGCGAATTGCGCCAGGCACGCTCATTATTGATGTCGTTCGCCCTAAAAATAGTCGCTCAATTTGGCGGGCGATTTATCCGTTAAATATTCGCGAAAAAGATAATAGTTTAATTATTAATGAAAAAGTGCACCATGCTGTTGAACAAATGATATTGCAGTTTGACCCAAGCAATATTCAAGGTAAAACCAATGCTTAACACTTTGGTTAAATGGCTTATTATTGCGATTATTGTGATTACGGTGTTGTCAGTTATATTACTTGGCTTGGGGTATTTACTTGCGGAAAATGAACGAAAAACTAAAGCCTATCATGCGAACTCACAGCAAAAACAATTAACCGCGTCTAGCGAGCCGCAAGCATTAGTTAAGCCAACAAGCTTGGCACCAGAGGATACCAAACAACTAAGCAACGAAACTATGATTACTCACTCATCAGTACAAGCTAAGAAAATTAAGCGTATTATTCTTGAAAACCTAGTATGTAGTGATGTTAGCCAATGTGTAGCGACAAATATAGGCGTGAAGGCGTTGGGGTGCGTGGTGGCAACCAATAAAATTGGCGCTAGTCTGTTAGCTAAGCAAGTCTTGCCGACCGCGAGTGCAGAGTGCGTAACTGGCGAATTACAGCCTGTACTCGTTTGCCAGCAAAATATTTGCTCAATAAACTAATGCATCACTTAGCCTGCATCCTTTATAATGACGACAATTCAATTAAATAAGTAGCGAAACAGCATGAACTTCCCTAACGATGATACAGGTAACGTATTAGAAGAAATGCAGCAGGCGGGTATTGATTTAACTAGCGTTTACGACGTTGTTTTTTTTCAATTGTTTGAGCATAAAGATCAAGCACAGCAAATGGTGGAACATTTAAAACAGCATGCACCGACAATGAAAGTGGTATTGCAGGCAGATCAAACACCTAATGTTTGGGATGTAGACTGCACAGTACAAATGGTGCCAAGTTACGACGGTATTATTGCGCAGGAAGCTGAATTTGAGCAACTTGCTGCAAAATTTAATGGTTACAATGACGGTTGGGGTATTGAGGCTTAACCCTGTTAACCTTTGTATTACTAATATTACTATTAAACGTTATTGGCTTTCTTTATCAACAATTTGAAATGCCGGTAACGATACTTTCCAGTAAATAGCCGCCAGTCTCAACATTAAAGCGCTGGTAACGGCTACGGCAATAGCAATTTGACCATTAATTTGTGCACTAATCATCAAAGCATACAAGCCACTGCCTAACATGGCGGCGGTGGCATAAATCTCTTGCCGCAAAATCATTGGAATCACATTACAGATCACATCGCGGATCATGCCCCCTGCTACTGCGGTAATGGTACCTAAGACAATGGCAGCGGAAACAGGTGCGCCTAGTGCCAGTGCTTTTTCGGTACCGACAACCGCAAATAATGCCATACCAAAAGCATCCGCAATCAGTAAAAAGCGTGTCGGAATGCGTTTCGGACGGCGAATAATGGCAATAGTTAACAACGCGGTTATGGTAATAACCCATAAATAGTGGGTTTGGCTTAGCCAAAATACCGGCGTATTTAAAATAATATCGCGTATAGTACCGCCGCCAATGGCAGTTACTGCCGCTAGTACGATAACGCCAAATGGATCAAGTTGGTATCGCCCAGCCATTAGGGCACCAGACAAGGCAAAAACGACAATGCCAAAAATATCTAGCCAAAATAGCAACTCACCCATTGTGTTTATTTACTCGACATTGGAAGGTTGTTGGCTTGCCACGCTTGAATATCACCATCTAAATGCCAAACATTTTGATAGCCTTGTTCTTTTAATATAGCTTCTGCCATTGCTGCTCTTCGCCCTGAGCGACAATAAACAACGATTAATTGATTCTTATCTGTTGGTAGCGCATCTAAATGATCGCTAAGTGTTGAATGGCTAATATTTGTCGCCTTGATAACATGACCAGCTTGAAACTCTTCATCTGTTCGTACATCAAGTATTTGATAAGCTTCAGCTTTAGGAGCATTTATTAAACTTAATACTTGGTTTTGAGACATGGTTGGGCGTGATTCTGCTGCACTAACAAAGCTAGTTAAGCTTAATAGCAAAGTGACAACGATGGTGGTTAATTTGTTCATTGGCGTTTCCTAAAATATACCGGTTAATAAAGCCAACAGTATCAAATAACTGGCATAGAACAATACTATTATGGCATTAATTCGCGCCATTAATTGATAGCTTTGGCTAATATGATGAGGTTCGGGCGCTTGTCCGTGGTGATTAAATTCGGCTCGCCTTAATTTGGTGCCGTTATAGATGGCAACACCGCTTAATTTGACTTGTAAGGCCATGGCAAAAAATTGCAGTAACGCCTGATTACTCAACTTAAAAAACATCGGCATTGTAAGGCGCCAAAACAAGGTTGATTGTTGGCCCACATGTAAAAGTAATCCCAAAACTAAAATAATACGGCTTGGCAGCCATGTAATCAGTTGCGTAAGTTGGTTGGCTAAACTACCGAAGTGTTTCATACGCTCAAGTTTTGGGTTCCAGGCATAATGCATTTCGATGAGAAGCCGGTAGCTTATTGCTAATAAAGCGCCGCCAATAGCATATAAAAATATTACGGTAACCACTTCCTGAATGTATCTTAACACCAGCATTTCTATACTAGCTTTCGCGATCCCCATTGCCGATAGCTGTGAGGTGTCGCGCAAGACAAGTGGTGCTAATGTTTGTTTTGCTTGATAGTTGTTGCCGTTGTTTAAGTTAGCAATAATTGTTTTGGCGCTGCGAGTTAATGACATAGAGCCAAGTGCTAGATAAAGCAGTATGCCCTGCCATATAAAGCCCACTTCAACAAAGTCGCCAAATAGCCAGAGAATCAGCCAAATAGGCGCAAAGGTTACAATGGTGGCTACGCCACCCGATATGGCTTGTTGTCGGGCGCTATCTTCAGTTTTGTTAACTTTGTTTGCGAGTTGCTGGCAGAAGAAGTTAAAAAAATGCCAAGGGTGATGAGGGACTAAATATAGCAGCAGATATTTACTCAACATTACCACCGCCAGCAAGATAACACTGTGAAATTGCGGTGGTATTGCTGAGATAATATCCATTAATTCAGAGTCTTATCAGCTAATGAGTTAATCATAAATGTGACGAGCGTAGACGAATTAACCGACGCTGTTTCCAGGTAAGCTTCAAACGACGTTGGTGATTCTTTTCCTGCAATATCAGACATTGAGCGAATAACGACAAATGGCACATTAAATTGATGACACGTTTGCGCAATAGCTGCTCCTTCCATTTCTACCGCCGCCATTGTTGGAAAGTTTTGACGGGCTTTGGCAATGTCATCATCAGCGGTCATAAAGGTATCACCTGTGGTGATTAAGCCAACTAATGTGTTGATATTATCCAATTTTTCGATACTGTCTTTGGCAGCATCAACAAGGATTGGATGAGGCATAAATGCTGCAGGATTACCAGGTAGTTGACCAATTTCATAACCAAAGGCGGTCACGTTTACGTCGTGGTAACGCACTTCTGAACTAATCACCACGTCACCGACTTTGAGGGATTGCTCAAAACCACCGGCAGAGCCTGTATTGACGACATAGTCAGGAGAGAATTTATCAATTAATAGTGCTGTGGCAAGCGCGGCTGCAACTTTACCTATACCTGATTGTACAATGACAATGTCATTGCCATTTAATTGACCTTGGTGAAATTCAAAACCACCAATTTGGCTAGTGGTTGGGTTATCTAAAGCAGCTTTTAAAATTGCTACTTCTGGCTCCATGGCGCCAATAATACCTGCTTTCATTTTTTTTCCTAACTAAAACAATTAGCAAGATTATAAAACGATATTTACACAAAGTCTGCTAAAGGTGTGCACTGACTCCTTTAGCAGCGATAAAAGAGACCAAAAAGGCTAATTAGGAAGTGCTGCCATGGTAGGTGAGTTAAGCTGTTGCTTTCTGTGTTGAAGCTGAGCTAACTCTTTTGCCGCCTCAGCAGTAATAGCACCAGTTGCCTTAGGTCTAGCTCGTACTAGCGGAGCAGGGATCACTCGACCTTTCACTTTAGGTGCCGTTGTGTGGTTTTCACCAAGCATTCTCGTACCTAAACATGCGCGAATTTCTTCAACGCTATAGTTTGGTTTTACTTTGATCCGAACATGAGGAATGGAAGCTGCTTCAAGGGCGCCACTAACAAACCAGTCTTTTTTCAATTTGTAACCTCGGCCATTGGTATCAACTAAATCGACGGTACCGAGTAATTTCATATTGTCGCGGCGACAGATAACAAAATCTAGGTATTTGCCTTTAGCATTACTTAAGGCTTGCTGAGTTGCTTTTTTGGAAACGCCACGACGGATATTGACGATATCAGAAAGCGCTACTCGATTAAGTACGCGATAGTCTGGGCCTAGTGCTCTTTCAACTAGGTTGAGAAAGTTTTTTTCAGCGGCGGTATAGACTGCGCCTTTACTATCAAATGGGAAAGGAAAACTGTTGTCAGTTAGCCGACTAGCTAACATTGCGACGATAGCAATTAAGCTGATTAATGCAAATAATATAAGCTCCATAAACATCTCCAGCGATTCAAATTATTGACGTTACACGTGTTGTAACTCAATAAAGCAGAATGTGTGCCAGAGATCATTTATGGATCGTTAAAAATTGTCGGTGTAGGGAAGAATTGATTTCTACCCTTTATTTCTGCCGATAACTTTCTGCCCGTTACTTTCTACCAGAGTGACCGAAACCACCTTCGCCGCGCTCACTAGTTTCAAACTCTTCCACTACTTGGAACTCAGGTTGAATTACCGGAATAAACATCAGTTGCGCTATGCGATCGGCAGGTTCAATAGTAAAAACGTCTGAGCCACGATTCCAACATGAAATAAATAACTGACCTTGGTAATCTGAATCTATTAATCCCACTAAGTTACCTAAAACAATGCCATGCTTATGTCCTAAACCTGAGCGCGGCAAAATAGTGGCTGCCATATCTTTGCTTTTCATATGAATGGCGATACCCGTTGGAATTAGTTCAGTTTGGCCAGGTGCTAATGTTAGAGGGGCATCAATACACGCGCGCAAATCGACACCGGCAGAGCCGTCGGTTGCATAGGTTGGTAATGGAATTTCATTGCCAATTTTCGGATCTAAAATCTTTACTTCTACTTGTTTCATTTCTCGCTCCAATTCCGCGACTACCGCTATTTTTAAGCGCTATAGTTTGCCTAAGCCCTGCAGGCTAATCAATACTATTTCACTAAATATCATTGGCTGCGGTTATTAGCTAGCACGGGGTTAGCTACAAAAGGGTAATGGCAACAATAAAGCTGGTTATTAAGGTTAAGGCAACATTAGCGGCTAAAAATTGAGGATGATTAGCAATACTAAAGCCATGTTTAAACGCTCCAACGCTGATAAACACTGCTATAGGGAGGCCGATTAAAGCGATAAACGAGCTTGTCGGTAAAACGCCTTGTGTTATTAGTACGGTAATTAATACAAAGGGAATAAGTGCTTGTATAGCATAGATAATACTGCTTAACCGAGCACCGTATTGAATGGGAAACGTTACACGACCTGATTGACGATCTGCTTCTACGTCTGGGAATTGATTAAGTAATAATAGATTGTTTACTTGGCAAAAAGGGATCATAGCCAGTAACCATATTTCTGGTGTGATAGTTCCCGCGAGTGCCAAATAACTACCTACCTACCACCATAATAATGCCAAAGCCTGTGCCCGGCGCAATTAAACACAGCCAAGGTGAACGATTCAACCATTTGGTGTAAGTAATCACTATTGCTAAGCCAATCAATCCAAAGGGGATAAGCGCAAATGTTGTTTGATATGCCAAATAACCACCCAGAATGACTATTAGCAAAACACTTACTACCCCTAGCACTAGGGTAGTAGCGGCAAGCTGAGGGTTATTGGGTAAAGTGCCGCTGCCGCCACTAAACGGTGTGCGTTTAGTAAGTAAATCTAAACCACTGGTAAAATCTTGGTACTCATTCAGAGTGTTTACTGCAATGTGCGCAAGTAGTGCCGCTAGAAAAATAATGATTAACGAAGTTAGGGCAAAGGAAATGCCTTGTGCATGAGCAAAGGCTGCCGCTAAAAATAGACAAACTGGCGTTAAAATTAAAAATGATGGCCGAAATGTTTGTAATACTTTAAGAGATTGACTCATTCCATTTACCCTGTAATAAATAGTTGCAACACCAATACGCCCCAGTTAACTAAAACGATAAGGCTAACTAATACGGTAAGGCGCTCGAACTAAAGTGTCTGCTCTATATATTGCTCAACTAAACGTTCTAAAATATCTAAAGGTACGGCACCGTTTTTTAACACGACATCATGGAAATCTCGTAAATCAAAACGATCTTTAAGTACCGATTGTGCGCGCTCGCGCAGCGCTAAAATTTTCATCATGCCAATTTTATAAGCGGTTGCTTGTCCAGGCATTACAATATAACGTTCAATTTCTGCGACGACATCCGATTGCGCCATACCTGTGTTCGCTTTCATGTAGTCAATTGCTTGCTCACGCGTCCAACGCTTAGCATGAATGCCAGTGTCTACCACTAATCGAACGGCTCTAAATAGCTCAGCCTGTAAGCGACCGATATTATCAAAGGGGTCATCTTGAAAGCCAAGTTCCCAAGCAAGTTGTTCGGCGTATAGTGCCCAACCTTCAGTAAATGCGGTAAATGGCGAAATACGACGAATAAATGGCATACCTTCAAGTTCCATTGAAATGGCTATTTGGAAATGGTGGCCTGGAATCCCTTCATGGTATGCCAAGGTGCGCATCCCGTATTTAGGTGTTGCTTTAATATCGTATAGGTTAGCGAAAAAACGACCGGGTCGTGAACCGTCTATTGCTGGTTGCTGATAGTATGCACCTGGTGATGTTTTTTCTTTAAATTCAGGAATGCGCACTACTTCCATGCCGGCTTTTGGACGAATTCGAAAGGCGTTATCTAGCCCTAGGTTTATTTCGTCTAAAATCGTTTGGTAGTCCGCTAGGATTTGCGTTCGGCCTTGATCGGTATCAGGGTAGTAAAAGCGAGGATCGGCGGCCAATGCCTCAATAGCACTGGTAAATCCGTAGCTAATATCAAAGCCTTGGTTAGCTAAAATCATCAAAATTTCAAATTGAATACGAGCAACTTCATCAAGCCCAAGTTGATGTATTTCATCCGCTGTGTAATCAGTAGTGGTAAAGAATTTTAATGCGGTTTTATAAGCATTTTCTCCGTCAGGTAAGTGCCAAAGTCCATCTTCGGTACCTGCTTGAGGTTTAAGTTGTTTAAAGTAGTCAATTAATAATCCATAGGCAGGGTATACGATGTCAGTAATTTGACTTTGTGCTTTACTAAGCAATGCCGATTTTTCATCAGGATTAATTGTGGTTAATTTCTCTAGCTTTTGCGCCAATGACGTGTAAAGAATATTTTCATTAGCTGGCGTGCTGATAAAGTTATTCATTTCTTCTAATACACGTTCAATAACAAAGCGCGGTGGAATAATGCCTTTTTCCGTACGAAGTTGGATACCTAATAAGTTTTGTGCAAACTTCACCCTGACTGCAGCTAAGCGTGAAATATAGTTTTCTGCATCTTCTACACTGTTTACCTGATGCTGCGCTTCCATAAAACTTGGAAAATCACTTTGCACGCCGAATAGTTGGTTAACTGGATAGTTATGGTAGCGGTAAGGCTCTGCTTCTTCGCCAATATTTAATAAATAAAGGCTTATTTCTTTTGATAAGCGGTTACTTTCTGACAGGTATTTATCATCATAGCTGAGCAATACTCGTTTAAGCTCTGGCAGCTTTTTAAATAATTTATCGCTATGCTCTGGGCTATCATCATCGAGTTTAGCGTTGTGACTTTTAATACCGAAAGATTCTAAAAAGCCAAGTGAAGTTAGCGTTTCGGGGCTTTCAAAGGCAAATTGGATTAGGGTGCGATCTAGAAATACACGAAAGAAAAATGGTTTTTCTGCTTTCCATTCGTGGGCAGCAAAAGCGCCAGCGAGAATTAACAGTAACAGTAACCCAATAAACAGTCGCTTAAAAAATGTAATAATCATCCTGATCCCTTTGTTATTGCTTTTTTATTAATTTAGCACTGTTAGTAAAAATAAAACAACTTCAATCAATTAGAGCAACAGGCTCAAGTTAGTACTTACTTTTTTAAATAAAAAGCTCTTCAGTTAAAGAGCCTGTTTCATATATGGCTCGAACTACAATAAAGAGGTTCAAATTAATGGTGTTATGCATGAAATTTATGGATAACTATAAAGTAAGATCATTTGTATAAATGTCGCTGTTGGTTAGTATCAGTCAATTATTAATCATAAGCGTATTATGCGTTTAACCAAGAAGGTAAATGTGATGACTCAGTTAAATAAACCGACGCAAGCGAATGTTGAAACGCTAACCAAAGGTAGTGAACGATTTCGTGTAATGCAGCCGCCCAAATTTGACAGTAAAAGCGAGCAACAACAATTTGAAAAACAGCGACTCGCATCTGCCTATCGATTGTTTGCAGTTAAGGGGTTCGACGAGGGGTTAGCAGGTCATATCACCGTGCGCGACTGTATTGACCCTGAAACATTTTGGGTAAACCCGGTTGGGGTTCACTTTTCGCAAATTAAAGCGTCTGATCTGGTTAGAGTTGATCATCAAGGCAATATTGTCGAAGGGCAACATGCGATTAATAATGCAGCATTTGCTATTCATTCACGTATTCATCATGCAAGGCCTGATGTTAATGCTATTGCGCATGCACACACGACGTATGGCCGAGCATTTTCAGCGCTAGGACAACATTTGGCGCCTATTTCTCAAGATGCTTGCATGTTTTATCAAAATCATGGGCTATTTAAAGAGTTTTCTGGGGTTGTAGCAGTAAGCGAAGAAGGAGACTTAATTGCTCAAGCGTTAGCTGACAACATTGCGGTGATTTTGCAAAATCACGGTTTATTAACCGTTGGTCGTTCTGTTGATGCGGCAGCGGCCAACTTTGTGATGATGGACAGTTGTTGCCATAGCCAATTATTAGCGCAAAGTGCGGGAGAGTTGCAGCCAATTTGCGATGAGGTTGCTCAGCAAACCAAGAACATCAATGCCTCGGAATTAGTGCAATGGGGAAATTATCAACCTATGTACCAACAAATGCTGGCACTTGACGCTAGTTTCTTAGATTAAACAAATGTTAAAACGCTTTTTCAAAAACAACAGAGTTATAAACTGAAAGATCAACAGACCCTAATAAACTTGAACGAAAATTTTACCGGAGTTGTTAATGACCAATTCACCTAACCCGCAATTATTAGATCAATCACGCCAAGTTAGAGCGGGGGAAGAATTGCCAGTTACTGAAGTCCATACTTGGTTACATGCGATGTTGCCCGCGCAAATTCAATTGCAGCCTTTACCTGATGTCACCCAATATTCTGGTGGTGCATCGAACTGGACATATTGCTTAAGTTATCCTGATAAGTCATTAATTTTGCGTCGAGCGCCACGAGGCACTAAAGCCAAAGGTGCTCACGATATGGCGCGAGAATTCAATCTGCAAAAAGCGCTAAAGCAGGTATATCGTTATGTTCCAGAAATGCTAGTGTTTTGTGATGATAGCGCAGTACTCGATAGCGATTTTTATGTCATGGAAAAGCTAGATGGCATTATTCCTCGTAAAAATATGCCTAAAGCGCTCACCCTTAGCGCTAAGCAAACGGCGCAATTGTGTCAAAATGTCCTCGATTGCTTGATTGAGTTACATCAAGTAGATGTTGAACAAGCAGGGTTATCGCATTTGGGTAAAGGTCAGGGCTATATTCAACGTCAGGTAGATGGTTGGAGTAAGCGATATACTCAGGCAAAAACATGGAATGTGCCATCTGGTAAAAAAGTGATTAAATGGCTGCAAGCGAATATGCCGGAAAAAGAGCGTATTTGTTTAACCCATAATGATTTTCGCTTTGATAATGTTGTGCTAGATGCAACTGAGCCAACCAAAGTGATTGGCGTATTAGATTGGGAGTTAGCCACACTTGGCGATCCGCTAATGGATTTGGGCAATACCTTGGCCTATTGGGTTGAGGCCGACGACGACTTTATGGCGCAAATGACTAGACGCCAACCAACACACCTTGCTGGCATGATGACCAGAAAACAAGTTATTGATTATTATTGTGAAAAAATGGCTATTGATGTTGATGACTTTACGTTTTATGAAGTTTTTGGTTTATTTCGTTTAGCCGGTATTGTTCAGCAAATTTATTATCGCTATCACCACAAACAAACCAATAATCCCGCTTTTAAGAATTTTTGGTTATTTTCTCATTACTTGTTGTGGCGTTGTAAAAAAGCCATTAACGGCAAAGGAAAGCGGTAATGGCATCAATTTATTTGGTTCGCCATGGGCAGGCTAGTTTTGGCCAAGAGAACTATGATCAACTTTCGGCGCTTGGCCATGACCAAGCAAGGTTACTAGGCGAAAGTTTTGCTGATAAAGGCGTTGTTCCCAGTCATATTTATGCTGGAAACATGCTGCGACACCAGCAAACACAATTAAATTGCTTGCAGGCGTTAGGAGCTAACCACCTTGCTAGCCAAGTGTCGCCTAATTGGAATGAGTTTGATCATCAGCAAGTACTGGCGGCTTATAATGCTGAATTTGCATCTCCTTCGCGCATGTTGCAAATATTCAGTAAAGCAGCGAATCCAAACGCCGAATTTATCACTGTATTTCAAAAAGCCCTCAACCAATGGATACAGGGAGAGACTCAGCAAGGGTATACAGAGTCTTGGCAACAGTTTATCCAACGAGTTCAACAGGGACTTGCGCATGTGGTAGCCAACACCGCTAAAGGCGAGACAAGTTTGGTGTTTACCTCTGGTGGCGTGATCAGCGTGGTGGTCATGTTATTGTTAGCCATTCCTGAACAGCAGTTTTTGAAATTGAATATGAATATGGCAAATTGCGGTGTAACTAAATTAAAGGTTACTAAGTTAGGGCCTATGTTACAGGTGATGAACGATTTCAGCTGCTTTGAAAAAGAAAAATATCGCCATTTACTAACATTTAAATAAACCAAAATTTATTGAATAAAGCGCAATCCAAGCTGCTATTTAGCGCAAATAAAAATAACTAAGAGCATTAATATGATCAGACAAAACATTCTAATTACCGGTGCCAGCTCAGGGCTTGGCGAAGGCATGGCAAAAGCATTCGCTCAAAAGGGACGTAATCTTGCACTTTGTGCACGCCGTGTCGATCGCTTGGAAGCATTAAAAGCAGAACTATTAACGATAAATCCTGATATTAAGGTTGTTATTAAAGAGCTTGATGTCAATGAGCATGAGCAAGTGTTTAATGTATTTAAGGAATTTAAAGCAGAACTTAGTCAATTGGATAGAATCATTGTTAATGCTGGTATGGGCAAAGGCGCTTCAATTGGTACGGGTTACTTTTATGCAAACAAACAAACCGCCGAAACTAATTTTGTTGCAGCCATTGCGCAATGTGAGGCGGCTATGGAAATTTTTCGTGCGCAAAATGCTGGCCATTTAGTAACGATTTCATCAATCAGTGCTGTTCGTGGCTTTAGACGAGCAATGACGGTTTATGCGGCAACCAAAGCAGCGTTAACTAGCCTTTCTGAAGGTATCCGTTTAGATGTGTTGAATACCCCAATTAAGGTGACCTGCTTGCATCCCGGGTTTATTCGCAGTGAGATTAATGAAAAAGTTAAAAAGGTGCCGTTTATCGTTGATACTGAAACCGGTTGTAATGCGATGGTTAAAGCCATTGAAAAAGAGCGAGCGAATGCCTTTGTACCGAGTTATCCATGGGCTATATTGCATTGGTTTTTAAGAGTTGCGCCAGACTCTGTGATCAGAAAAATGAGTTAAGTAACTCAGGTTGTATAAGCAGTAGTGTTAAGCCATATAAAATAAAACTTACCCTATTCTTACCTGAGGTTAAGTAGGGCGGTGATCACTAATGTTGGTGACATTATCGGTACCATCATCAAAATACTGGAATGCTCTATTGCGGCCAGAATGTTTAGCGCTGTAAAGCGCTTTATCGGCTTGCAGTACCAGTTGATGAGCTCGCATGGTGGTTAAGTCATCGGTAATAGCAAAACCGATACTGCCGGTGACAACTTTACATTGCCGTACCATAGACTTCTCATGAGGAATGGCTAAATCGCGAATACTTTGGCATATATCATTGGCAGTTTTTTGACAATATTCAGCAGTAGTGTCGCTTAATATCACGACAATTTCTTCGCCACCATACCTAGCAATAATATCGCCAGGTCGTTTAGCAATACTGATTTTATTGAACATATTGCCAACTTTTTTTAAGCACATATCACCAGCTTGGTGGCCGTAAAAGTCGTTATATTGTTTAAAATAGTCGATATCGAGTAGTAAAACGGCGATGGTCTTTTTGTCTCGCTTGCAACGTTGCCATTCAAACTCAAGCATTTCATCAAAATGTCTACGATTATACAGGCCAGTGAGTTCATCAGTAATCGCAAGCAAGGATAATTCATTATTTAGTTGCCCAAGCGCGGCAGTTGCTTGTTCAAGCTCTAAGGTTCTATTGCGTACGCGTTCTTCTAATTCCGCATTGGTTTGCATTATTTGAAGTTGATGAATACGCTGCATATTAAACAGCAGCTTCAACATAAATATGGCAAGTAATGCGGTTACCAATACAACTAATATGATGGTGTTGCGGGTTTCTATATAGGGTTTTAACGCTTCTTCTACGTCAATTTCAGTGGCAATGCCAAATTGATAGTTGCTGTTCCAAATCCACGCTCCCATTACTTTTACACCACGATAGTCACGGTAACCTTCAACATTTAAGCCGTTAATTCCTTGCGTGGCTTGTTGTGCCATTAAGGTCAATGGTAGCTGGTCATAATCTTGGTTTGGCTTGAAATTTTTGGTCAGATCAACGCCCGGGTCTTTAATATAGATGTTAAATTTACTGGTTTCTGAATGCTTTAAAATGTTCATTTTTCGCAGTTGAGCAACAAATCGACTTTCGGTAAGTAACATACCGTGTTCATCAAAGGCATAGGTTTCACCTGTTTCGCCAAAGCGGCCAAGCTCAGTCACCGTTGAAAAATAAGTCATGGGGTTAATGCGCAAAGCCATTGCTGCAATAACTTGTTGTTGTTCATCAAATATTGGCGAAACGATGAACATAGTAGCGTTAGTATTGATACGGTTTAATGTTGCGGTGTTGACAGTGACATCACTGCGAATGGGCGGAATAAACACAGGTTGACCTTTAAAAACCTGGGCTAATAATTCAGGTTTTTGTTCAGCAATTAAATTAATTGTTCCTAAATTAATATCGCGCATTGAGCCAATACTGACATTATCTGGTGCGATAATAAAAAAGCCCTGATCGCGAAAGTTTTCTAATATTGGAGCAATAAATTGCCTGAATCTAAGTAATGCTTCGCTTTCTTTTAGTGGCTTTTGCGTTTGATAGTCTTGCAATAACGCTTTAGTTAATCCAATAACTTGCGCATTTTCAGTGATACTTTCTAAGGCAAAGCGTCGTTGATCAACCAAGACATGATGAGCTTCTTGTACAGTAAGCAATAAGGTTTGCAGGTTTTCTTTAATTTGCTCTTTAGTGGATGTTTGAATTTTTTGAAGGGCAATAAAGACCGCAATAACCACTAGCCCTAGAAAGAAAAAGAGCAGCAAAGTTGCAGTTATTTTAGGGTTTTTTACTGGTTGCACAGTAACCACCCACTAATTTAAACCAGAGGAAGTTGGTTATTATATCACCAGTTTTGTTTGTTTACATTTATCTAACGAATTTTTATCAATAATCTGACATAAAAAAGGCTACCTAGTTGGTAGCCTATTCATTTTATTAAATTTATTTAGTGATAATCCTTGCTCAAAGCTAATGAAACCTAGTTTAAACTGCGATTACTTGCTCACTATACAAGTAATCCATAATACCTAAAGCTGCTTTGCGGCCTTGGTCGATGGCTGTAACTACTAAGTCTGAGCCTAGTACCATATCACCACCGGCAAAAATATTTTGCGCTGAGGTTTGTAGGGCATATTGGCTTGAGTCTTTAGCAAGTACGCGACCTTTCGCGTCAATTTCTACGCCAGCATCTTTCATCCACTGTGGTGGGCTAGGTAAGAAACCAAAGGCAATTACTACCGCATCAGCTGGCATAATAAACTCTGAACCTGCAATTGGCTCAGGGCTTCTTCTGCCGTTGGCATCTGGCGCACCTAATTGAGTTTTTACAAACTTAACGCCAACCGCTTGACCTTGCTCATTTACAGCGATGTCTAGTGGCTGAATATTAAACGCAAAGTTAACGCCTTCTTCTTTAGCGTTTTGTACTTCGCGAGGTGAGCCTGGCATATTGGCTTCATCACGGCGGTAAGCACAAGTTACTTCAGTAGCACCTTGGCGAATCGATGTCCGTACACAGTCCATTGCGGTATCACCACCACCTAAAACCACTACGCGCTTACCTTTAAAGTTAACATACGGCTTAGTGTTTTCCGTAAGACCCATGATGTGCTGTGTATTGCCAATTAAGAAATCTAAGGCATTAAATACGCCACTGGCTTGCTCATTGTCAAAACCACCGGTCATATCGGTATAAGTGCCTAAACCCAAGAATACGGCGTCATAGTCATTGCACAAGCTGTCAAAAGCAATGTCTTGACCGACATGAGTATTTAAACGGAATTCAATACCCATACCTTCAAAGATTTTTCTACGGCGCGCGATAACTTCTTTTTCTAACTTAAATGAAGGAATACCGAAAGTTAATAAACCGCCAATTTCGGCGTGCTTATCAAACACCACACAATCTACGCCGTTTCGAGTTAACACATCAGCACAAGCCAAACCAGCTGGGCCAGCACCAACAATCGCAACTTTTTTACCGGTTTTAATGACTTGTGATAAATCTGGCGTCCAGCCTTGTTCAAATGCAGTGTCGGTGATGAATTTTTCAATATTACCGATTGTCACGGCACCAAATTCGTCATTTAGTGTACAAGCCGACTCACACAAGCGATCTTGTGGGCAAACGCGGCCACACATTTCTGGCAAGCTGTTGGTTTGATGACAAAGATCAGCCGCTTCAAAAATTTTGCCTTCGGTTACCAGTTCTAACCACTGGGGAATATAGTTGTGTACCGGACACTTCCATTCGCAATACGGATTACCACAGTCTAAACAACGATCAGCTTGCCCTTTACTTTGGTCGCTACTTAATGGGTGATATATCTCAACAAAGTCAATTTTACGCTCTTCTATCGCTTTCTTTGGCGGATCAATGCGTTTAACGTCGATAAATTGATAAACATTTTTGCTCATAATCGTAAATCTACCTGATTATTGTGCTTGAACACGAAGTTCAGCTGAAGAACGGGTTTGATGACCAAGTAAGGCATTAACGTCCGTTGCTTTAGGTTTTATTAATTTAAATTTCGGCGCGAAATCGTCAAATTCTTTTAAAATTGCTTGCGCGCGCAGACTACCAGTTTGCTCGAAGTGCTCGTTAATAATGCCACGTAAGTGTTCTTGATGAATAACAAGATCTTCTATTGCTAACATTTCGATAGACTCATTATTTAAGCGAATCGCTAAATCGTCAGCTTCATCTAACACATAAGCAAAGCCACCGGTCATACCTGCGCCAAAGTTTAAGCCGACTTGGCCTAAAACAGTAACGATACCACCAGTCATGTATTCACAGGTGTGATCACCCGTACCTTCAATAACTGCATGAGCGCCCGAGTTACGAACTGCGAAACGCTCACCAGCTCGACCACAGCCATATAAACGACCGCCCGTTGCACCATATAAACAAGTGTTACCCATGATCATGGTTTCATGGCTTAAGTATTCAACACCTTTTGGTGGTTTGATGGTTAACTTACCGCCAGTCATACCTTTACCAACATAGTCATTGGCATCACCAGTTAATGTCATTTCCAAACCGCCAGCATTCCACACACCAAAGCTTTGGCCGGCGGTACCTGTTAAGTGAATTTTAACCGGGTTAGCCGCCATGCCTTGGTCGCCGTGTTGTTTAGCAATTTCACCTGAAAGTGCAGCGCCTACAGAGCGATCAGTGTTATTGATATTAAATCTATATTCACCGCCAGTACTATGAGCAACAGCATCACTAGCTGCTGCCACTAATTGTTGATTTAGCTTACCTTCATCAAACGGCGTATTGGCTTCCGTTTGATGTAATGCGGTATGTTTACCGGCAATCACAGGAGCAATAATCGGTGATAAATCAAGTTTTTGTTGCTTGGCGCTAATACCTTTTAGTGGAACTAATAAATCTGTGCGGCCAATAATAGCGGTTAAACTTTCCACGCCTAATTTTGCCAAAATTTCGCGCACATCTTGTGCGATAAACTTGAAGTAGTTCATTACTTGTTCTGGCAAACCTTTAAAGAACTCTTCACGCAGTTTTTCATCTTGCGTTGCAACACCCGTTGCACAGTTATTTAAATGACAAATTCGTAGGAATTTACAGCCTAATGTCACCATAGGGGCAGTACCAAAACCAAAGCTTTCGGCACCTAAAATTGCGGCTTTAACAATATCTAGACCAGTTTTTAAGCCACCATCAACTTGTAATCTTACTTTGTGACGAAGGCCATTATCGACTAACGATTGATGTGCTTCTGCTAGGCCAAGCTCCCAAGGGCAACCTGCATATTTTACTGACGTTAATGGACTAGCACCGGTACCGCCGTCGTAACCAGAAATGGTAATAAAATCGGCATACGCTTTAGCAACACCTGAGGCAATAGTGCCTACGCCAGGGCCTGATACTAATTTAACCGAGATAACCGCCTTTGGATTAACCTGTTTTAAATCGAAAATTAGCTGGGCTAAATCTTCAATTGAATAAATATCATGATGTGGCGGCGGTGAAATTAAGGTTACCCCCGGCACTGAGAAGCGTAATTTGGCGATTAACGGCGTAACTTTATCACCTGGTAATTGCCCACCTTCACCCGGTTTTGCCCCTTGTGCTACTTTAATTTGCAGCACATCAGCATTAACTAAATAGTGCGGAGTAACACCGAATCGCCCCGAAGCAATTTGCTTAATGCGAGAGTTTTTAACTGTGCCAAAACGACGCTCGTCTTCACCACCTTCACCTGAGTTTGAAAAGCCGCCTAAACGGTTCATAGCAATGGCTAGTGCTTCATGGGCTTCCGGGCTTAGTGCACCAATTGACATGGCGGCACTATCGAAGCGGGTAAATAAGTCGCTATCTGCCTCAACTTTGCTGATATCAATTGGTTGGGTGTCTTCTTTTAAGCCAATTAAGTCGCGAAGTGTTGCTACTGGGCGGTTATTCACTTCGTCAGCATATTTGCGATAATCGCTATATTCGCCGGTTTTAACGGCATGTTGTAGGTAACTTACAACATTTGGGTTAAAGGCGTGATATTCACCACCGTGGACATATTTTAATAAGCCGCCGTGGCTCATTTTTTGATGTGGTAAAAATGCGCGACGAGCAAGGTTAATATTATCCTGTTCAATATCAGTAAAACACGCACCTTCAATGCGGCTAGGGATATCAGGGAAACAAGTATCCATTATCTTGCTGCTTAAACCTATTGCTTCAAATAAGCCGGCACAGCGATAACTAGCGATAGTTGAAATACCCATTTTAGAGAGGATTTTTAACAAGCCTTTATTGATACCGTTACGGTAGTTAATAATTGCTTCACGCGCTGGTAAATTAATTTGGCCTTTATCAACCATTTGCTCAACGGTTTCAAACGCTAAGAACGGATAAATTGCTGTAGCACCAAGCCCTAATAGCACGGCAAACTGATGTGAATCACGCACTGATGCGGTTTCAACAATAATATTCGAATCACAACGTAGCTGTTGTTTAACTAAATGCTGTTGAACAGCACCCACTGCCATTGCCGCCGGAATAGGTAATAAGCCAGGGTAAATTTGGCGATCAGATAACACTAAAATAACCGTATTCTTATTACGAATTAAGTCTTCAGCTTCTAGGCAAAGGCGATTAATTGCCGCTTCTAAACCTTCATCAGGATCATAATTTAGCGTTAAGGTATCAGAGCGGTAATGCTCTTGATCCAACTCACGTAGTTGCTTTAAGCCGGTGTACATTAATACTGGCGTTTCAAAAATAATGCGATCAGCATGGCCGGTAGTTTCGTTAAACACGTTATGCTCGCGGCCAATACAAGTCGCCAAAGACATTACATAGCGTTCGCGTAACGGGTCAATTGGCGGGTTTGTTACCTGAGCAAATTGCTGACGGAAATAATCGTATAAGGTACGAGGCTGGCTAGAAAGTACGGCCATTGGCGTATCATCACCCATTGACCCAGTTGCTTCTTGGCCATTTTCCGCAAGCACTTTAACTACTTGATGAATTTCTTCATAGCTGTAATTAAACAGTTTGTGGTATTGCGACATTTCAGAGTCGTTAAATACTCGAGAACCTATTAAATTCGCCTCGAGCTCAGAAAAAGGCACTAAACGGCGAATGTTTTTGTTTAGCCAGTCGCGATATGGATGGCGAACTTTCAGTTCATTATCGATATCGTGCGAGTTAAATATGGTGCCAGTATAAGTATCAATAGCCAGCATTTCACCCGGACCTACACGACCTTTTTCTAGCACTTCATCTTCGCCATAATCCCAGATGCCTACTTCAGAAGCTAAGGTAATGAAGCCGTTACGGGTAATAACATAACGGGCAGGGCGCAAACCATTGCGATCTAAGTTACATGCAACATGGCGACCATTGGTCATTACTATGCCCGCTGGGCCATCCCAAGGCTCCATATGCATAGAGTTAAATTCATAAAACGCTTTTAAATCATCATCTAGCATTGGGTTATTTTGCCATGCTGGCGGCACAAGTAAGCGCATAGCACGGTATAAATCCATGCCACCTGCTAGGAATAGTTCCAGCATATTATCGAGTGAAGATGAATCAGAGCCACTTTCGTTTACAAATGGTGCAGCATCTTGTAAATCAGGTAATAGTGGTGATTGAAAACGGTATGTACGTGCCCGCGCCCATTGACGGTTACCTTTAATAGTGTTGATTTCACCGTTGTGAGCTAAATATCTAAACGGCTGTGCCAAATGCCATTGTGGCGAGGTATTGGTTGAGAAACGTTGATGGAATACACATATTGCCGATTGCATGCGGATATCAGCCAAATCTAAATAAAAGTTAGGCAGATCTACCGGCATCATTAAGCCTTTATAGATGGTGACTAAGCAAGAAAGACTGGCAACATAGAAACGTTCATCAGTAATGCGTTTTTCAGCACGGCGACGTGCCATATATAAGCGACGCTCTAGATCACGATTTCGCCAACCTGGAGGGGCATCAACAAATATTTGTTCAATTGCCGGTAAATTACTGGCGGCAATTGGGCCTAAAATTGTTTTATCAGTAGGAACAACACGCCAACCAACAATAGTTAACGTTTCTTTAGAAAGCTCTTCTTCAAAGATTTTTTTTGCTTCTGCAGCTATAACGGGATCGGGGTTGAGGAAAATCATACCAACGCCGTACTTGCGGCCTAGCTGCCAACCATTTTCTTCGGCAATTGAGCGGAAAAAAGTGTCAGGTTTTTGCAATAACAAACCACAACCGTCGCCAGTTTTTCCGTCAGCAGCAATACCGCCGCGATGTTGCATACGATCAAGCGCACTAATGGCAGTTTTAATTAATTTATGACTCGCTTCACCTTTTTGGTGCGCAATTAAACCAAAACCACAATTATCTTTTTGCGTGTTAGGATCATATAGCTGCATTGTTGTTCTCCACAGTATTGTAATTCGCAGATATAAAGCGTCGGGTTCGCATAAAAACGTAGAAAATTTGAATAAATATACCCGAGATCGCCAAGAGGCGAACCATTAACACTAAACACAAATTTTTATTACGTCAACATTTATAGAGTATTTGCTCGTAATTAATTTACATAAAAGCCTGCTTTTTTATAAATAGATGCACTAAAGTGGTAAGTTGCGAGGTCAAAAGTTGAGTAGATGGTCAGTTTTGGCGCAAGTTGCATTAACAAAAAATATTTTATGAAATAAAATTACAAAACATCTACAAAACTGAAAGTTTTAGTTTTGTAAAAAGGCTGTTTTATTAATAATGATATTATTCAGTGTTATTGATGTAATTAAAAAACAAAAAAGCCCGTATAAACGGGCTTTAATTCGGAATCTAAGTTTCTTACTTATGGCTGATAGCCACCAGCAATTCCTTTAGTGGTAATACTTACTGCATCATGAGCATGCAGTGATTCTAAGTGATTCACTTTTAACCAGAAGTCTTTGAATGCGCTGGTTTGATTCAAGGCATGTTGTAGTTTTCTGGCAGCATCTTCACAAAACATCAAGTTTTGGCCATTTAATCGTGCAAATTCTTGCTCGTCTTCACGTTTGACCGCCGCCTGCACCGGTGTTTGTAACGTATCTTCTAACGTATTAACCAGCTCTTCAATAGGGAAGGTGTTAATTGTGTTGTCTAATTTTACTTTAACTTGAGCGATTGAACGCTGACTGTGCGGTGTTGCAACTATGCCTTCAGTAGTACCTAACCATTCGTGCATCACATTTTTATCAATTGAAGCACTATCGTTAAACTTGTTTAAAAATTCACGCTGAATTAATTGTCTAGCTAGTGCTGCCGAACATGGACAGGTTGATGAATATCTGACTTCAAGAGCTAACTCTACATTAAGTTCGCCATTGGTTAGCTCGCCAGTTAGTGTTATCGGGTAAGCTTTCCAACCTTGCTTACCACTGATCAATGACTTGCGTCTTAAATGATAATCAAATTTAAACTGAACCTTGGCATGGTCGCTAAGTTCTTGATGAGATGAAATAAAGCTATCGAGCAAGTTGGCTAAATTCGCATAATCTAGTGATTGATTATTTGATAAGTCGTCTAAAAGTAAGTAAAGGCGAGACATATGAATGCCCTTCGCTTCTGGCTCTTTTAGATTCACAAATGCATCGATATGTGCAGATACCATTTTTTCAGGCTGATCTTTAGCAGATACCATAATAGGCATTTCTATATTGCTCATCCCCACCCAATCTAACTTACCCTCAGTCTGTGCTGTGGTGTGATTGGCAATATCTGGCATCGATGTTGGCATTTGTGCTCCGCGAAATTCTTTGCTACTACGCTAAAATTAGCTATATCAGTCGCTACTTAAGTAATACGATAACGTTAAAATATTAATGTTTTAGCTGGTTAATGACTACTTTGATCTTTAGTCAGCACGACACAGGCTAAAAAGGGCGGCTATTCTGAACGAAAATCCACCTAAAAGCAATATTTGTCAGTGGTTACGGGCTGATTTACCAAATGGCTAACTGAGTATTTTGTGATTTCTAATTTACATTGAAAAAGTAAGTGTTTAGGCTAGGCTTAGCGTTGAAATAACAATAATTTAGGCGAATACATGACAGATAATCACTTGATAGATACGACATTGCTGCAAGGTTACTTGGAAAACTTAGGGGCGGATGTAGTCATGCAGATGCTTGAATTGTATCAGCAGCAATCAATTATTTATTTAAATGATATTGATGATGCTCTAGACCAGGGCTCTCAGCAGCTTTGGCATGAGCGCTGCCACAAAATGAAGGGTGCTGCTGGCAGTGTTGGCTTGTTATCCGTACATAAACACTTAGTTGCAATTGAGCGCTCAGAAGAAAGCGGCCAACAAAAAAGCGAGCATTTAGCCCGCTTAAGATTACTTAATGACCAAGCAATTGATAGCTTTCGTCAGTGGTTAGGTCAGTCTTAATAAATTAATTTACTACTCAACCGTACCAACGAAGCGATAACCTTCACCATGGATGGTGTTAATTAGCTCTGGGGTATTAGCATCTGATTCAAAATGTTTACGTAGTCTGCGGATAGTAACGTCAACAGTACGATCGTTTTCTCGTAACTCTCTACCAGTCATTTCCTTAATTAATTGATGGCGTGTGACTATCTGGCCGGTATTTTCAATTAATAATTTAAGGGCACGAAACTCACCACGTGGAATAGGAATGATATTTCCTTCAGGTGATGTCATTTTTCTTGAGTTAGCATCTAGTGACCAACCGTTAAATTTAATCACTGAAGTATCAGGTTCAGTTTTACTGACACTAATACGACTTAAAATATTACGCGCACGGATGGTTAACTCTCTTGGGTTAAATGGCTTGGTCAGGTAATCATCTGCACCAATTTCTAAACCAAGAATTTTATCAATGTCGCTATCTCTACCAGTTAAAAATATTAACCCCATATCGCGGTTATTCGTTAGTTCCCTAGCGAGTAATAAACCATTTTTACCTGGTAAATTAATATCCATAATGACTAGATTAACAGCACTATTACTTAAGCACTGTTCCATACTATCACCGTCGATAGCTTCAGATACCTCGTAACCTTCTGCTTCGAATAGGTTACGTAAATTGAAGCGAGTTACATCTTCGTCTTCAACTATCAATATATGGGCTTTTTGCATTATCAATCCGTTATTTCGTTGTGACTAGCGCCTTTGTAGTCATTTACGTACGTTTGTCTATATTAAATATCTCTTTATATTAACTGTTAACTGGATTGTTAACAATGTTAATAGCCCTGCAAGTTTTGAGCCCTACTTCAAAAGCCGCTGATTTTACGTCAATTAATCATCAACTTTCTTGCTCAACTAAACTCTGTTCTGGACCTTCTTCCATTATTACGGGAAAATTTATTTCAAATTGAACACCTTGATCAAGCTCGCTAGTAAACTGGATATGTCCACCTAAGGCTTGGGTCACCAAGTTGTAAACTAAGTGTAAACCAAGACCGCTACCACCTTCTCCACGCTTAGTCGTGATGAAAGGATCAAATATTTTATTCTTAAGGGACTTTTCAACCCCTTTACCATTGTCCTGATAATTTAAATGAAGCTGGCCGCTCAAGGAAATCACACTAATAGTTATGACACCTTCTTGGCGATTTTCAAAACCATGAATAATCGAGTTTACAATCAAATTAATTAAAATTTGATTAATTGGCCCAGGTTTACTGATAACGTGTAAATGCTCAGGGCAGCTAATATCCATATGAATGGTTTTTAACTTCAACTGTGGCGCTAATGTAATTAATACTTCATCGAGTAACTCATTGACATAAAATGCTCTATCTTCTTCTGTAGACTGATCAACCGCTACTTTTTTAAAGCTTGAAATCAGATCTGCTGCTCGCACTAAATTACGGTGGATAATGCTGACGTTCTCTTGGCCTTCAGAAAGAAAGCGCTTGAGCTGGCTTGAGCGTAACGTTTTGTCTTCAAAGGCTAGTTTTATTTCATTTAATCTATCTTCTAGTAAGGTTGAAGCAGTAACACCAAGGCCGATTGGCGTATTAACTTCATGTGCGACACCGGCGACCATGTCACCTAAAGAAGCCATTTTTTCATTTTCTACTAACTGACCTTGGAATTGATGTAACTTTTCTAATGTCGAGAGCAGCTCTTGGTTTGATTCTTTTAATGCTTCGGTGCGCTGATTTACCTTGCTTTCAAGCTCTTGGTTTAGCTTTAGAATTTCTTGCTCAGCATTGCCTTGTTTTTCAATATATTTTTCAGTGCGGTTTAACATGATATTGAGGTTTTTCGCTAACACTTCAAATTCCAGCGTGTTTAATGAGGCAAAGCGTTGGGTGTAATCTCGTTTATGCGATATTTCACGAGCCATTAAGATGATTTTATTGAGCGGTCGCAATAACGATTTATGCAGAAAACGCGCGGTTAGGTAACCTAAAATAATAAATATTAGATAACTACTAAGCGCCATTATTAAGGTATTGTTTTTTAACTGATAGTAGCCATCTATGTCCAATTGCAAATAGGTATAACCTAATAAATTGTTATCTAAGATAATTGGGTGGATATACTCGATGATATTGTTGCTAATTCTTGGCTCTTGATAGTTTTCAATCACTGCGCGTTTATCAGGAATAGCCGGGAAGCCTTGCTTGTTATAGCTACTGAAAAAATCGAGATTGTCGCCGTCGAAGTGATAAACATGAACATAGTTAAATCTAGGGAGACTGCTAAGTTGTTCTAATACTGATTTGAAGTCATTGAAATTGCCATCAGTAATATAGTTAGTGGCACGCTTAGCGACAAGTAGCGCTCTATCTTTGATATCGTGTTTTAGCTCAGACTCAATATAGGTGAAAATTTGGCTAGAAATAATGATATAAGCGCAGGTGAAAACCAATGTGATAAGGCTTGCTATGGCGAGCTGGTATTTTTTACTGAGGGTTGTGACCTGCTGGGTAGCACTCATTTCTACACTATATTTCCATCTTGTAGTACTTAATCAATCATTATGTAATATGAAAAAGAATTCAATAAAAAAGCTACATTTATCATTACTTTTTCAAACAATGGTAAACATTAAAGCCATTTTGCGTGTGGCATAACTTGTAATTGAAATGTTTATCTAGAATAGGTTGGTATTTCAAAAAGCTATTAGCGACGATAGTTAGCTGCCCTTTGGTCTTCAGAAAGTGTTTACATTCAGCCAAAAATTTTTCCGTGTCAGCATAGTGTGTTTTGGTACCTTGGTGAAAAGGTGGGTTGGAAATTATATGGTCATATTTTTGGGTAGCATGAGCTAAGCCATCAGAAGTAAAAACCTGACCGTCAATATGATTTAAGGCAAAAGTTTGTTGGGTTGAAGCTACCGCCAGTGCGCTAACATCTAACGCAGCTAGCTGGCTGTCTGGAAATTTTTTAGCAATGTATGCGCTAATTACACCTGCACCACAGCCAAAATCCAGTACAGCTCCCTGATAGCTGGTCGGTAAATTTTCTAATAGGACTTTTGTGCCTTTATCTAAGCCTTGTTGGCTAAATACACCCGGCAGCGCAGCTATATTGATACTGGTATCGGCAATGGATAGTGGGTAGGTGTGATACCAATCATTTATATTGAATTGATATTCATCATCGATAAAGCTACCTTCATACAGGCTGCAATGGCGAGCAGAGTCTATTTTCTCGCAATGCTCAAGGTATTGCTGGCTTAGTTTAGCCGCTGATTTGATACCACCTTTATTTTCCCCAACAAAAATGACCCGAGCATTCGCTTGCATAAAAGGTGCAATCATCGCCAGCGAATACGCGAGTTCGGCTTTGCTTTTCGGAAATGCAATTACCGCCAAATCAATAGTAAGCGCTTGGTTAAAGTAACTGCCAAAGCTTGAGGAAATTGCCGAGTGTTTTACTTGTTGTAAATGCTCGAAAGCTTGTTGGTTATTTGTGAAATAATGTAATTGCGCTTTTGGGTGAGCTGCTAGCCATTCGTGATATAAACCATCAACCGGAAAATTAATTAACACCGCATGCTGGCAGTTAAGCAGATCAAGGTTGCGAGTTAAAACTTGGGAAAGGTTGCTTAGTGACATTGGTTTTCCGATTGATGTTTCTAATTTTATGTAGCCAGTTTATGTTGCCAGTTTATGTTGCCAATAAAGAGAGAAAGCGAATTACATGTATTAAGGCGGATAATGCGCTAGTTTACTTGATTCTATATTTTAGGTATAGCGATGATTGCAGATAGATATATTGACTTTAGAGCAATTATTCGATGTAATACCGCCCGTCCTTATTCCTGCTAAGTGATGCTACAGCAAACTTGCTGGGTCATTTAGCTGAAAAGGGCCAGAAGAGGAGCGTTAACCAGGTAGTTAATGGGAGGAGATCAAACTCCAGTGATCATTAATGAGGGGGATTAGCGCCGAGATAAACACCAATTTGATCAATGTGTTTATCGGTTGCTCAGGCTGAATCCTGACAACTGTCACCCTAATTAGGTGGAGAGCTTCTGGCCTTTGTTCGAGTGCCAGATTCGCTGGCCGCTCGACAAATGCCTATAAGTTCTCCGAACGAAGTGAGTTCGAGAGAAATGAATCCAGAATCTTCTTATAATTTATCAGATTATCCATTGTGGACTGCACTGGTTACGCCATTTACCGAAAGTGGTGGAATCGACTTTGCCAGTCTGGTTCGTATTGCTCGTCAACAGGCTGCAGCAGGCAACGCTTTATTGCTCTTAGGCAGTACCGGCGAAGCACTTGCCTTAAGCAAAGAGCAACAATTAGCTATTGTTCAACATGTAACTGCGCTAAAGCTTAATGTGCCGATTATGGTCGGGGTTGCTGGTTACCAATTAAGTGAGCAAATTAAGTGGATAGAAATCTGTAATCAATTGGCGGTAGACGCTTATCTACTCGGTGCACCGCTTTACGCTAAACCGGGGCCGGTCGGGCAAGAGCAGTGGTTTACTGCATTACTTAATGCCAGCACTAAGCCTTGTATGCTTTATAACGTACCGTCACGCAGTGGTGTTCAGCTCTCTGCTGAGGTGCTGGCTAAACTTCAACATCATCAACATTGCTGGGCACTAAAAGAAGCCAGCGGTGATATTGGCCAATTTATGGCGTATCACACAGTATGTAGCGAACTTGCTGTTTATAGTGGCGAAGATGCATTAATGCCTAAGCTTGCAACTGCAGGTGCCAAAGGCTTAGTTTCCGTTGCAGCAAATGCCTGGCCTGAGCAAACGCAACGTTATGCACGCCAATGCTTATCATCAAAGACGCCATCGCATTATCCTGTGTGGCAACACGCTATATCAGCATTATTTGTCGTTGCCAATCCAATTCCTGTCAAAGTTTTGATGCATGAAAATGGCGATATCGACACCCCCGCATTATTGCCGCCATTAACGCATTTTGAGTTAACCAGTAAGCAGGCATTAATTAAAGCCAATGATGATATCCAAGCATGGTATTGGTCGGAAGTATCGGGCTCGAATGGTGATTCAAAGAAGCGACGCGCTTAAATCGACTTTGCCTGCAATTTGGCAGGCACATACAAACTTTCAAATTGAACAAATTTATAGAAAAAAGGTAATACAATGAACTGGCAAGAAACGTTACAGCAGTTAGAAACTGGCGAAGTAAGAGCAGCAACGCAAGATGAAAATGGCAATTGGTTAGCAAATGTTGATGCAAAACAAGCGATTTTGGCGGCATTTAAAGCCGGTGAAAATACTGAATTTACCGGTGCATACCAAGGTTTTGTTGATAAGCATAACTTACCTGCGCGTCAATTCACTCGTGATGATGGTGTTCGTCTGGTTCCGGGGGGTTCGTCAGTGCGGGCGGGGGCTTATGTTTCTGCTGGCGTCATTATCATGCCTCCGGCATACATTAATGTAGGCGCTTATGTTGGTAAAGGTACTATGGTTGATAGCCATGCCTTGGTTGGTTCGTGTGCGCAAATTGGTGAAAACGTTCATTTATCGGCTGCGGTACAAATTGGTGGTGTCTTAGAGCCAGTGGGTGCCAGCCCGGTAATTATTGAAGATGATGCCTTTTTAGGTGCAGGTGTTGTTGTAGTTGAAGGTATTGTCATCAAAAAAGGCGCAGTATTAGCACCGGGTGTTTCATTATCTGCGTCAGTGCCGGTATTTGATTTAGTGAATAATCGCCGTTTAGAAAAAGGCGAGCCTATCCCTGAATATGCCGTGGTCATTCCTGGTACTCGCCCAGTCGATTCTGACTGGGGGCGTGAGCAAGGGCTTAATATGGCTTGTGCGTTAATTGTTAAATATCGTGATGAGCAAAGTAACGCATCACTAGAACTTGAGTCGGTATTACGCTAATGGCTTTTTATTCCCCTTCTAAGCAGTTACATCAAGCATTATTGGCACATTCAAGTGCGCCAAATGATGCAAACGAACAAGGCTATTTTGTTTATGACTTGGACAGATTACAGCAACACATTGCAACGCTGCAGCAACAAGATGTGGTGAAGTTGTGGTTTGCAGTAAAAGCAAATCCTTTATCTAAAGTCATTTCAACCATTGCCGAACAAGGTGTGAATTTTGATGTGGCAAGCAAAGGGGAATTAACTCAAGTATTAAATCAGGGCATTAGTGCAGAACGCATCCTTAATACTGGTCCGGCAAAATCAAAAGCGCAAATTAGTGAGTTTTTGCAAAATGGTGTGAATACCTTCGTGCTGGAAAGTATTAATCAACTTAAATGGTTAGCTGAGGCAAGTTTTGAACAAAACAAGCGTCCTGATGCATTGCTTCGCGTGCAATTACGCTGGCCAGTTGGTGAAAAAAACCCATTAGGCGGCAATAGCTTAACGCCATTTGGCTTAGGTGTAGAGGAATGGGCAAATGTTCAGGCGTACGATTATCCGTCGATTAATCTTTGTGGCTTACATATTTTCCAATGGGGCAATATGCTCAGTAATGAGAAGATGTATGACTTATGGTTGCAAATGGTGCCGCCATTAACTGCACTAGCTGAACAAGTTGGCTTTGAATTACAAATTCTCGACTTAGGTGGCGGCCTTGGCGTTGATTATCTTGGCAGCGGTCAAGGGATAAATTGGCAACAAGCCATGGCAGATTTAGCCAAAATCAAAGCACAAGCTAATGTTGCTGAATTGTGGTTAGAATTAGGGCGCTACGCGGTTGCTGAATGCGGTTACTATTTGACGAAAGTAGTTGATAAAAAGTCTAATTTTGGCGAGCAGCAGCTAGTGTTATCGGCAGGCATCAACCACTTGCTAAGACCTGCCATTACCGACCAGCCATTTCCAGCAGCTTTATTGCGCGCATCTAGTGCTAACAGTGAAAGCTTTTATCTGCATGGGCCTTTATGCACGAGTATGGACTGCCTTGGTGTAATGCCGTTGCCAGCAGATATTGATATTGGTGACGAGCTAATTTTTAGCTATGCCGGCGCTTATGGTTTTACCGAAAGTATGCCGTTTTTCTTATGTCATGAAATTGCCGCTGAATATGTGTTTAGTCAGGGGCAGTTAACCCAAGTTCGTGCGGCTGAGCCCGCCACTTGGTATTTAAGGTAGTTTAGGATTTAGATGTTATGAATATGGCAGATTATCAATTAACCAAAGAAGTGATGCATGTTGGCGAAATGGCCAGTGGTGCTAAGTTAACTGTGCCAGTTTACCGATTTAAAGGGGAAAGTGATGCGCCTAGTGTTTATATTCAAGCGAATATGCATGGCGCAGAAGTACAAGGCAATGCGGTTATTTACCAGTTGCTTGAGCAATTAAGGCAGCTAAAAATTTTGGGTGATATTACCTTAGTGCCTTACGCTAACCCTGTTGGCTGTAATCATAAAAATGGTGAATACACCCTTGGTCGTTTTGACCCGATCACCGGCGTTAATTGGAACCGGATGTATCACAATAATCCGGCATTGGTATCAACCATAGTGAATGATTATTTAGATGCCAGTGAAGCCGAAATAGCTTCTGTATTTAAACAAGCATTACTTAACGATATCACCCAACAGCTTGAACATAATATTTATGGCTTAACTACCGGTCAGCGCATTGCCTATCAATTGCAAAAATTAGCCCATCAAGCCGATTTTGTTTTAGATCTTCACACTGGGCCAATTTCCAGTAAGCACTTGTACTGCCCAGAATATGCCAAAGCCAGCGCCAGTTATTTCAATATTGAGCATACGTTATTGATCCCTAATGTCTTTGATGGCGCGCTTGATGAAGCTACGTTTTGCCCTTGGTGGTCGTTAACTGAAGCGTTTGCTGAAAAAGGTCGTACAGTAAATTTTGATAAAGAAAGCTTTACGGTCGAGTTGGGATCGCAAGAGCAAATTGATCTTGATGTAGCTTTAGTTGATGCTCAAAGCATACTTTGTTATCTGCAATATAAAGGGGTAATTGCCGGCGATAGTTATCAACCAGATAGCATGACACGCTATGCCTGCTATTTAAAACATTACAAAGCGTTTTATTCGCCAATGGGCGGTATGGTCGATTACCTTGCTGAGTTTGGTAAGCCGTTACCTGCTGGTAAGCCGCTAGCACGTATCCTTCGTATGGATCATTACGGGGATGGCGATGCACTACATTATATTAGCCTTGATAAGGAAGTGATCCCTATTTTGCATTTTGCCTCAGCCAGTGTGAACCAAGGCACTGAATTATATAAAGTATTTACTGAGTTTTTTGAACTTTAATTATTTGTCGCTAAAACTTGCTCGCGTGTGATCTAAGCCCATATTTTTCTTAAAAAGTATGGGCTTATTTTTTGCTGGTAATTTTTGCTAATGAATTAAGTCGTGAATAACTATGCATTAACAATTAAGCGCTAAACAAATGACTAAAGACATTAATTATCAATACAAACAGCGCAATAGTGGCAAGCATATAACAAATAAAGCGCGCCATGACTTTACCATTTAAACAATGAATAGCTGAGTGTAATACCCGAAAAAATAAAAAGCTCCATGCCGCTAGGTTACTGACAATAGAGTGATCGGGAATTTGGCTGGCAACAATGATGGTAATGTAAAACAGCACTGGCATTTCAAATAAATTTTTTAAATTATTTGAAGGAGCGTTAATGGCATCAGGTAAAAGCTCAGAAACTTTGCCTGGGGTTTTTAATCGTTCGGCATTAATGTTTTTAGCTAATACATAACGCAGTCGAGTAAAGTACATATAACACCACACCAGCATGGTTAAGACCATCATGCCGGCTAACGGAATATATAGTGGGTAGAAATTCATAGGTTACCTGCTTTAGTTCTTATTGTTATTGACTGTATTCAAATTGCTAGCCTAACGTAAACTCATTGTTTGATAAATAAGCAGTCAACAAAGTGTCATACTTTCAGCGTTGAACCCAAACTATTAGTGTTATATTATCACTAGGTTATGAATATCAACTTAGCAGTGAAAAGTCGTTTTTTTAAAAAGTGTAGCGCTATTTTAATCGCTGCATGGCTTTTTGCGCTTTATGCACATAGCTCTCATAGTGAAATAATATCTCAAGCAGACACCTTTATAGAGTGTCATCTGTGTCATGGCACCCTAGATAAGCTAGATGATATTGACGCCTGCGTTGCTATTGTTGTTCAAAGTGGTTGGTTACCAAGACTTACCTCGTTTGAAGCACTTGTTGTTAGCAATGAATATATTCGCCCATTGCTACGAGCCCCACCTTTACAAATCATTGACTTACCAGGCTTTTAGCCAACAAAAATTTTGACGCTTTAACCGCGTTTATTAGTTAGTGTTATTTATTAAAGGTTTATTCATGAAATTTAAAAAAGGCATGATAGCGTTAGCGATCGCTGCTAGTTCTTCAACAACTGTTTTTGCACAAAACATTTCTGGTCAAGTAGTCGATGCACTTGGTTTACCAATTGTGAATGCTGAAGTGCATATTGATAAAGAAAAAACTCATGTGAAGACTGACAGCCAAGGTCGGTTTGTCATCAATAATGTCAATAAAGGCATTGCAGAATTACATGTTAGTGCTGATAAGTTTAATCATTACAATCAAAAAATTACCATTACCGAGCAAGACCTTAGCGGTCTGACGGTCACCTTAACCTCATCGGTTATGGAGATTATTGATGTACACGCCACACCCTTGCATTCGTCGACAATAGAATCTGCTCAGCCGGTAAATGTATTATCTGCTGATGATTTACGAATGAAACAAGCCTCAACTTTAGGTGAAACACTAAAAAATGAAGTAGGTGTTCACTCAACTTATTATGGGCCTGTATCTAGTAGCCCAATTATTCGTGGTTTAGACGGTCCTCGGGTATTAATTAGCCAAAATGGTTTAGATGTTGGTGATGCCTCACGTGTTGGTGGTGATCATGTGGTTTCAAGTGAAACGACAACGGCAACACAAATTGAAGTACTTCGTGGTCCAGCAACACTATTTTACGGCAGCGGTGCAATTGGCGGTGTAGTGAATGTGGTGGATAACCGTGTGCCAACCTACAGTGATACGACCTTTGATTATCAGGCGCAGCACAATTCGGTGTCAGATGAAAATGAAGGCTCATTTGCGTTAAATACCGGCAGCGGTCAGTTTGCCTTACATTTAGATGGTTTTTGGCGAGAGTCCAATGATACGCGTATTCCAGGATACGCTAGCCTTGAAACTGAAGAAGAGCACGAAGAAGATGACCACGATCACGAAGAACATGAAGGCGAAAAAGGTAAAATTGCTAATAGTGCTGCGAAATCTTCTGGTTATACGCTAGGCACAAGCTACTTGCTGGATAACGGTTATATTGGCTTTTCTTATGGCCGTTTAGATCGTGAATACGGTGTACCAGGCCACGGTGCTCATGATGAAGAACATGAACATGAAGATGAAGCGCTTGCTGGCGAGGAAGAAGACGAGCATCAAGTTTATGCAAGGCTAAAACAAAATCGCTACCAAATGATCAGTGATTTGAATTTTGAAGATCAGTTTTTAAGCCGTTTAGCAACTAAGTTTGCTTATACAGATTATCAACACCAAGAAATTGAGGATGGCGCTGTTGGTACTACCTTTAAAAATGACAGCTTAGAAGCGCGCGTTGATTTATATCATCAGGAGTGGAATGGTTGGAATGGTGCGTGGACATTGCACTACAAACACAGTGATTTTGAAGCCTTAGGTGAAGAAGCATTTACGCCACCATCAGAAACTGCATCTATTGCACTGGGCTGGCTAGAAGAAAAACATTTCGGTGACTGGCTACTACAAACTGGCGTACGTGTAGAACACGTTGAATTAACCCCGAACATGGTTGATTTACATGACCATGAATTAGCAGAAGATCACGAAGATGCTGAATTAACAAAGCAATCATTTACCCCAGTCAGCGCTTCGTTAGGCTTAGTGTGGGATTATGCTAAAGGCTACAACCTAGGCATTTCAGCGTCGTTTTCACAACGTGCACCGTCTTCAGCTGAGTTGTTTTCTAATGGCCCGCATATTGGCACCAATACGTTTGAGTTAGGTGCGTTATACGAACTTCATCAAGAAGGCGATGAGCTGCATATCGAAATTGGCGATCAAGATGTTGCCTTGGAAACTTCCTATAATCTAGATCTAACTTGGCGTAAGTTTGAAGGGGATTTTGGTTTTATTGTGAGTGCTTTCTATAACCACGTAAATGACTTTTACTACCAGCAAGATACTGGTTATTTAAGTGATGCGGTACATGACCATGAAGAGGAAGCGGCACTTGATGAAGAGCATGGTCATGGTGAAGGATTACCTATATTTGTTTATCGCCAAGATGATGTGAATTTATATGGCGTAGAAGCTGAGTTTGTGTACCAGATTTCATCGCCGTTAAAAGCCACGGTATTTTCTGATTACACGCGCGCTAAGCTTGCTGACGGGGGGAATTTACCTCGTATACCACCATTACGCTTTGGCGCTCAGCTAAATTATCAGGCTAACGATTATTCAGCAGAGCTGTCTTATTCTCGTTATTTTGACCAAGATAATACCGCGGCATATGAAACCAATACCGATGGCTATAACATGTTAGATGCGAACTTTAATTATTATTTGCCAACAGCAGGCGCTGATACCACCTTGTTTATTAAGGCCAATAATATTACTAATGAAGAAGCGCGGGTACATTCATCATTCTTGAAAAATGATGCGCCATTGCCAGGACGTAATATCTCAGTAGGTATTCGTGGTAGTTTCTAATTACTACGTTAATACATACTAACCACCAAAATAAAAAAGCCACGCTGTATATAGCGTGGCTTTTTAGTTTATTTCGATTAAAAAATTAACCTAAATTCTTTTGGAATAAATCTTCTAGTTTGGCAATAGTTTGCGGAATTTGCTTAACATCGGTTGGCGCAATAAATATGGTGTCGTCACCAGCAATAGTCCCCAGTACACCATCACTTTTACTGACGCTATCTAATAACCTTGCAATTAATTGAGCGGCCCCTGGGCTTGTACGAATAATGATCATCACTTCATTATGTTCAATATCAAGTACCAATTGTTTCAGCGGGCTTTTTGCTGTTGGTACACCAAGCTCTGCTGGTAAGCAATAAACCATTTCTTGGCGAGCATTACGAGTACGCACCGCGCCAAACTTACTCAACATGCGAGATACTTTTGACTGGCTGATATTATTGAAACCTTGCCCTTTTAATGCATCAACAATTTCGCCTTGCGAACCAAATTGTTCCTGTTTTAATAACTCTTTAAACGCCTGAACTAAGGCTTCTTGTTTCATTTGTGCGGTCATAGGCTTGCTGTTTGTTTAGTTAATGTAGTTAATTAAGTTAACTCGTTAAATTTTTATTGGTTTTATTTGAATTACGACTTAAGTCGGATTCCATAAAAGCGTTTTTAGTCTATCCTCTACTATACCAAGATATGGGTAAATATGCTGAATTTAAATAGCAAGTGTCACTAAACAACGTTGTTGGCTAGTATTAATCGGTATTTTTGTGGTGTCACGCTGACAAACCTGTAAAGGAAAGTTGCTTTTTATCTGATTGAACAACAGTAATGTTCCGATTAATCATTTGTTTTTTGTGCACTAATACTATATCTTTTGGGCGACAAAAATTTAAGTAATTACTCAATTCTGGAGAATTCCAATGAAAGTAGCTGTTTTAGGCGCAGCTGGCGGTATCGGCCAAGCATTATCTTTATTATTAAAAACACAATTACCAGCAGGTTCTGACTTAGCATTATATGATGTAGCGCCAGTAGTTCCTGGTGTTGCAGTTGACTTAAGCCACATCCCGACGGCTGTTAATGTTAAAGGTTACGGTGCAGATGATTTAGCGCCAGCATTATCAGGTGCAGACATCGTTATTATTCCAGCTGGTATGCCTCGTAAGCCAGGTATGGACCGTGCGGATTTATTTGCAGTAAACGCTGGCATTATCAAAACATTAGCAGAAGGTATTGTTGCTAACTGCCCTAAAGCGTTAGTAGGTATTATTACTAACCCAGTAAACGGTACAGTGCCAATTGTTGCTGAAGTATTCAAAAAAGCGGGTACTTATGAAGCAAACCGCGTATTCGGTGTAACAACGCTAGACGTAATTCGCTCTGAAGCTTTCATTGCTGAATTAAAAGGTGTTGATGTTGCTTCTGTGAAAGTGCCAGTAATTGGTGGTCACTCAGGTACAACAATTTTACCACTTCTTTCACAAGTTGAAGGTGTAACATTTACTGATGAAGAAGTAGCTTCATTAACGCCACGTATCCAAAACGCAGGTACAGAAGTTGTTAATGCTAAAGCAGGTGGCGGTTCTGCAACTTTATCAATGGGCGCTGCGGCAGCACGTTTTTGTATGTCTTTAGTGAAAGGTTTACAAGGTGAAGAAGTTGTCGATTACGCTTACGTTGCTGTTGAAAATGGTGATGCAGAGTACTTTGCACACCCAGTACGTTTAGGTAAAAACGGTGTTGAAGAAATTTTATCTTACGGCGAATTAAGTGCATTCGAGCAAAAAGCAAAAGAAGATATGCTTGAAACGCTTAACAAAGACATCCAAGAAGGTGTTGATTTCATGAATGGTTAATTTTTTGAATTAACGCTAAAAATTAACTCAAAAAAGCCGCTATTAAAGCGGCTTTTTTATTGGCCGTTACCCGTCCTAAATAAGGTATCGATAAACGTTAACAGATATGTTGATTTTAAAGGAATAACTATTCGCTGTTGTTTGCATTGTATGTACAGTTACCTGACTGAAATTTAAATGATTATTTTTGCTTTTGAATAACTATCTCGTAATAGTGAAAAATTAGTCGTTGTGAATTATACTCATTTCGGTTTTATTATACTTTCAACAAGCATAGGACTGTTACTATGCTTAATCATCTGACACTCAAACAGAAACTTCTTATTCTTACTGGGATTCCGTTGTTAGCGGCTTTTATCTTTGCCATGGTACTTATTTGGCAGGCGAGTAAAGAAGTTAATGATGCCAATACTGTTAGTGAGGTGATGATGCTCGCCGTTGCTATTTCTCAAATAGTACATGAATTACAAAAAGAGCGAGGTTTGACTGCGGCATTTTATGGTTCAAATGCTAGCCCTTCGTTTCGTTCGAAACTTGAGCAGCAACGCAAACTAAGCAACGGTAAAAGAGCTGATAAGCTCAGTGTTAATAAAGCATTAATGGCAACAATGGAGCAACTTAACCTTGTTGAAATTATCAATAAAAACCAGCAGTTGCTTACTCAGCTTGAACAAATTCGTCGCCAAGTTGATGCGCAGTCAATTTCTGCCCAACAAGCCATAGAATTTTATACTCAAACTAATGCTTCACTGCTAAGTGTGGTTGCTAATATAGCGTCTCTTGCTAAAAGTCCAGAAGTGAAACAACAAGGCTTGGCTTATTATAATTTTGAACAAGGCAAAGAGCGCGCAGGTATTGAACGGGCGATTTTAAGTAATACTTTTGCTAAAAATACTATGGATTTAGCGGCCTATTTAAAATTAATCAGCTGGTTTTATTGCAGGAAACTTATTTCAATGAATTTGAAAGTTTAGCGGATCCAGCATTAAAACGTGATTATCAAAATAAATCGAATATCGACGCGGTAAAACAAGTAGAGCAATACCGAAATCAGGTCACCACTAACAATCTTAGGTCAGTTTAATGTTGATGCGGCCAAATGGTTTAATAGCGCTACTGAACGCATTAATATGCTCAAGCAAGTAGAAGATAACATTGCCACTTATGTAATTGATCTAGCCGCAGAACAAAAAAAATCGGCAATGTTTGCTAATACATTGTATATCTCGACAGCAGTTGTTCTCTGTGGGATATGTATCGCTTTAGGTTTTCTAATTATGCGCGGTATTAATTGGCAGGTTAGGGAGTTAGTCGATACCTTACAGTATTGCTCAGCGAATAATGCGCTTGATAAGTCTTTAGTGGTGAAAGGCAAAGATGAATTTAGCCATATTTCTGGAGCACTTAATCAAGTATTTGAAACATTTAAGGCAGCTATTCAAAATATTACCAGTTCAAGTGAAACCTTGGCATCTTCATCTGAGCAAAACACTGTGACGGTTGCCCAAACCAGCGCGGCACTTAATGATCAAAAAGAACAAACTTATTTAGTTGCCACAGCAATTGAAGAAATGAGCCAAACGATTAATGAGGTCTCAAATAATACCCAAGAAACAGCGCAAGCAGCGGCTCAGGCCGAGCAGTTAATTGCTCAAAGTGAAGCCGTGGTTAACTAGTCGGTTGGACAAATTCAGGAGGTGGCGACCAATGTTAATCAGGTACATGAAATTGTTGCTAAGCTAAATGAAAGTAGTGCGCAAATTACTAATGTTGTTGATGTAATTAAGTCGGTTGCAGAGCAAACGAATTTATTGGCGTTAAACGCTGCGATTGAAGCTGCTCGTGCCGGTGAACAAGGGCGTGGTTTCGCAGTTGTTGCTGATGAAGTTCGTACCTTGGCACAACGCACCCAAGAGTCAACTCAACAAATAGAACGAATTATTAATCAATTCACTGATGCTACTAATCAAGCATTTTCAGTCATTGGCAGTTGTCAACAAACGGCAGATAGCAGTGTTGTGAAAGCTGAAAATGTTATTACCTCCATTCATGATATTCGAGACAATATCAGCAACATTACTCAGATGGTTACGCAAATTGCGGCCGCTACTGAAGAGCAAGTTGCCGTGGCTAATGAAATAAGTCAAAACGTTAATCTTATTAGCGCAGCTGCGGATGAGTCAGCCATAGCCGCTGATCAAATTGCCCAAACCAGCCAAAGCCAATCGGTATTAGCCAATGATTTAAAACTGCTATCTACGTCATTTGTTGTTTAGTGTTTGCAGTTTAGTAGTTGTTGTTTTAGCCGATTAATTGGCAAATTAATCGCGGTATTCTGCTTGCCGAGCTATTAATTATGCCAATAGCCATGGCACTAATCATGGCACTAATTATGAATTATGGTACTAAGGTACTAGTTATTTGGTGGCTGCTTTTCGCTACTCTTAATCGTTAGATTATAACGGATAAGAGAAATAGAAATGTTAGCAGGAAAAACCGCATTAATTACCGGTTCAACCAGTGGCATTGGTTTAGCAACAGCACATGTCTTAGCAGAGCAAGGTATTAATTTAGTGCTTCATGGCCTAATGTCCGATCAAGAAGGGCAGGCGCTTGCAGCTGAATTTGCCAAGCAATATGGTATTGAGGCGTTGTTTGATAGCGCTAATTTAATGGATGCCGCAGCAATTACACAAATGATGGATAACGCACTAGCGACCATGGGAACGATTGATATTTTGGTTAATAATGCCGGTATTCAACACACTGAACGGGTTGAAACTTTTCCAGCGAATAAATGGGATGCCATTATCGCAATAAATTTAACCTCGGCTTTTCACACCACGCAAAAAGTATTAGCTGGCATGAAGACAAACGGGTGGGGACGCATTATTAATATTGCCTCGGTGCATGGTTTAGTTGCCTCACTTAATAAATCGGCCTATTGTGCCGCCAAACATGGCATTGTAGGTTTGACGAAAGTGGTAGCGATGGAAAATGCCGAATTTGGCATTACCTCGAATGCGATTTGTCCGGGCTTTGTTGATACTCCATTAATTGTTGAGCAAATTCAGCAAACTGCGGAGCGCGAAGGTCTTGATTTCGCTACTGCTAAACGTAATACCGTAATGCAAAAGCAATCCTTACCGGAAATGATGGATCCAAGACAAATTGGTGAATTTGTCTTATTTTTATGTAGCGATACCGCTCGCACGATAACGGGGGCGGCATTACCCATTGATGGTGCCTGGACGGCGCAATAAGTGTTCTGGTTTGTTAATACGCTAGCCTATAAATAACTATAAAAAAAACGGCGAAATATCGCCGTTTTTTAGCTTATGGTTTAGCTCAAAAATGTACTTATAATCATTTCGCAATCAGCGTTTAATAAAATCAGCAATATAGTGATAACTTTGTTGGCACGCCTCTGGCACTAGGTTATGCAGCAACATATAGGCGTGAATCATGCCTTCAAATTGATGATGCTCAACATCAACACCATGATCAGCGAGCTTTTGCGCATAAGCGATACCTTCATCACGCAATGGATCACAACCAGCAGTTAGTACTAAGGTTGGCGGTAATTTATCACTAAACGAACCATGTAATGGCGATGCCGCTGTCACTAGCACATTATCGATAAAAAGCGATTGAAAATATTGCTCGAAATACCATTTCACCCGCGCTTTTTCTAATAAGAATCCTTCGCCATTTTCCTCAATCGATGGCATCTGCATGGTGTAATCAACACTGGGGTAGACCAGCATTTGCTTATCTATTTTAATTGCCGGATTTTCTAGGCTACGCATTGCTAATGTCGTGCAAATTGCGCCGCCAGCACTGTCGCCTAAAATATAAATCTGCTGATTGTAATTAACCCCCTTAAGTACACTTTGATAGTGAATTAAAGCATGCTGACAATCGTCAATACCGTTAGGGTAAGGATGTTCTGGCGCCAAGAGATAGTCTACGCAAATTACAACGCATTGGCCGAGGTTAGCCACCATTCGGCTGATGGGATCATACAAATCAACACTGCCACACATATGGCCGCCGCCATGAAAATGCATGACTACCGGCAGTGCTTGTTCCGGCGCTGGACTATAAACCCGAACAGGAATGGTGCGATCAGTTAACTGAAAGGCCCTATCTTCAATAAAAGCAGGAGCGGCAACGTCAGGTAATAGTGCCGCAAGTTTGTTTAAGTTAGCCCTTACTAATTCAGGGGTATATTGAATGCCATCAGCTTTGGCTTGTGCTTGCGCCAAATTGACTTGAGCTAAAAACTCATCAAGTTGTTTTGAAACGGTACCGCGCATTATACGTGCTCCTGTGATTTAGCTGTTTCTGGTAAATAGAAACTTCCAATAAAAAATGTACAGCTAATTAATGAGATAAGGAGTAAAGAGGCAGTATAGTCACCTTGATTGATATCAACCAGTTTGCCAAAGACCCACAAAACCACGGTAGAAAATAAGTAACTGATCGAATAAAACAAGCTAAAGATAATCGTAATTCGTTGGCCACTCATGTTGGGAAGTTCATGAGGAATTGAAACTAAGGCGGTAATCGGGAAAAAGATGAAAAAACCCAACACCATAGCCGATAATGTTTGAATTTCTAAGCTAGGGCTAAAAGATAAGCCCAAAATGGTTATCACCATAACCAGCCCAGACCAACGAATAACAGGCACACGTTTGGGGAACTTCTTGCTGTAGATAATACCCGCTAACGTACCGATAATCCCAAAACCAATCACCCATTTACTTTGGCTAATGCCGGCTTTGGGATAAAAAGTAAATAAACAAATATAGAAAGCTAATAATCCTGAGTAGGTTAGGGCATATACCCAGTTGAATTTATCTTTTAAGCCTTCACGATAGTGGTAGTGCTCTGGCTCGGGAACTGGCGCGGCGCTTTCTGAGATTGATTGTGTTGGGCTTTTTTCCGCACTTTGCCCTGAACTTTGCCCTGAACTTTGTTCTGAATTTTGTCGTGAACTAGGCGCTGAATTTTCAAACTTCACTAGTAACCAAGCAAAGGCCATTAATAAGCTGGCGATAGAGAACAGTAACAAACTGTTTTGCCAACTGCCGGTAATCTGATTGATCCCGACCATCGACCATAAAATAACGGCGGTACCAACATTAAAAGCTACCGCATTAAGGCCGTTAATCGTTGGACGTTGTTCAGCACTGAACCAGTGCATTACGATGGGATTAAAATAAACAATCATAAAGGCGCCACCTAGCCCCATTAAAAATCGGCTGACCAGCAAGATTTCATAATTTGGCGCAATTGGCGTAAAAGCCCCGATGGCAATTAGTAAGGCAGCGATAAAAAACGCATATTTAATGCCAAATTTAATCGATAACCAAGCGGCGCCAAAGGTACCAACAATTTTAGCTAAGGTCACCGCACCACTAATAAAGCTGGCGGAAGCTAATGATTCAACCTGCATTGATTGCATGATTTGATTCATGCTGGCGGTACCACCAACCCATGCCATCGCAAATAATACATAGCTAAAAAAAACGATAAACTCGACAAGGTATTTGTTGGTTATTTTCATAAATCTTTTTGAAATTATTCTAGTTATTCCTCACCTTAGCGCATCTTAATTAAAAAATAAGTACTACCTTAGTGTACTGCCAATTCGAAATTGCCATGGTATGCTGAGCTATTCATTAAAAAAATATCAATGGTTGTAATGTGTTAGTTTGGCAGTCGTTTGATTCTTGGCTTATCAGCTTACTTTCAATCGCGTATTTTTTCGTTCTATTTGGTGTGGCCTATCGCGGTGAAAAGCAGGCGCAAGAGAAATGGCGTAGTCGTCCGTGGGTTTATGGTATTTCACTAGGGGTTAGCTGTACCTCTTGGGCGTTTTATGGCACGGTTGGTCAAGCGGCAACAACCGGACAATGGTTGGCGCCTATTTACATTGGCACTATTGGTTGCTTCGTGCTTATTTGGCCAATGTTGCTGCGAATGCTAAAGATCAGCAAGCAGCAAAATATTACCTCAATTGCCGATTTTATTGCCTGTCGTTACGATCGTTCACCTAAAATTGCCGCGTTAGTAACCTGTGTTGCACTGCTTGGTACTATTCCTTATATCGCATTGCAATTACGGGCAGTTAGTACCAGTTACGACTTGCTTACTGGGACTTATCAATCGGGCATCGGCACGACCTTTATGGTGACGCTAGTGCTGATTGTATTCAGCATTTTATTTGGCGCAAGGCAACTTGCAGTGAGTCAACAAAATCGTGGTTTAGTGCTGGCCATTGCCTTTAGTTCGATAGTGAAGTTATTTGCCTTAACCTGTATTGGCCTGTTTGCAACTTTCTTCATTTTTGACGGCGTTAACGATTTACTTAATCACATTGAGCGGGTAACTCCAGCAATCGAAGCCACTTCGAACAGCACCATCTATTTCGCCATTTCTCAGGCATTATTGGGTATTATTACGATTGTGGTTTTGCCTCAGCAATATCATATGACCATGATCGAAAACCATCATGAGCAAGAGTTGAAAACCGCGCGCTGGCTTTACCCACTGTATTTAATCGCCATCAATTTGTTTATTTTACCGATTGCTATTGCCGGATTAATTACGTTCCCTGGGGGCAGTGTTGATGCCGACACTTTTGTTATTACGTTACCGCTATTTTTCAAACAATCTTGGTTAGTGTTACTGGTTTATATTGGTGGGCTTGCCGCAGCCACCAGTATGGTGATTGTTGCCACCATTGTACTAAGTACCATGTTGTCGACAGAAATAATTAACCCGCTGTTATTAAAACGACAAAGTCGATTAACCAAAGATCGCCCACAGCTCTCCGGCCTTATTTTGAATTTACGCCGTATTACCATTGCAATTCTATTGCTATTGGCTTTTGCATTTGAACGTATTATTGGGCCACAAAACCACTTAGCAACTATAGGGTTACTGTCCTTTGTATTGCTTTCGCAACTTGCCCCTTTAGTTGTTGCAGCGCTCTATTGGCGGCAAGCCACCACTAAAGGCGCTATGGTCGGTTTATTATCTGGCAGTTTAGTGTGGCTGTATTTATTATTGTTGCCCGTATTGTTCGCCGATGCTAACTGGATATCGCAAGGGCTATTTGGCTGGCATTGGACGGCGCCAACTTATCTGGCAAGTGTAACTGGCTTGGATGATATCAGTAACGGCTTGTTGTTTAGTTTGCTGATCAATTGCGGCTGTTTTGTTGGTGTCTCGCTAACCAGTAAACGAACCTTAGGTGAAAAACTGCAAGCCGAGCTTTATATTCACAAGCCGCAGCGCAGTCATTACCCACAATTAACTATCCCTGATCTTGCGCATTTGTTACGTCGGTTCGTTGGTGATACGGCCGTTGACGAATTACATCGGCTGGTTCAAGCCGAGAAAAATAACGACAAGTCTCAAGATACCTTGTTGGAATATACTCGTTTACAGTTATCTGGCGTACTTGGTTCTGCATCTACGCGCATGGTCATGAACGCGGCAATTGAACAAAAAATGCCGTTGGCGGATGTCGTCAATATTGTTGATGAAGCTAGCAAAATATTTCAGTTTAATCGCGAGCTTTTACAAGCGGGTGTCGAAAATATCGAGCAAGGCATTAGCGTGGTTGATGCTGATATGCGCATTGTTGCTTGGAATAAGCGCTATATTGAGTTGCTAGATTATCCAGAAGGCTTTGTTGTTGCCGGTAAGCCCGCAGAAGAGCTACTGAGGTTTAATGCTGAACGGGGCATTATTGATGGTGATGATATTGAACAGTTAATTGCTCGTCGTATTGAATATATGCGCAAAGGCACCAGTCACCACTTTCAGCGCATAATGCCTAATGGTGTAGTGCTTGAAATTCGCGGTCAAGCCATGCCAGGCGGTGGCTTTGTTAGCACTTTTTCAGATATCACCGCTTATATTGAAACCGAAAAAACCTTACAACAAATTAATGAAACGCTGGAAAAGCGAGTGACAGAGCGCACGGCGGAGCTAATTTCTGCCAAGGCGGAAGCGGAAGCGGCTAACAGTAGTAAAACTCGATTTCTAGCGGCAGCCAGCCACGATCTAATGCAGCCATTTAATGCATTGACACTCTTTACCACCATGTTGCAAAAGCGAGTAGAGACGCCAGAGCTAAAAGAATTGGCGGGTAATATTCAGCATTCATTGTCGGCGGTGGAAGGTTTGTTATCGGATCTTATCGAAATTTCTAAGTTAGAAAGCAGTGCCCCGAAAGTAGAAATTAGCCAATTTCCATTAAGTGAGTTGCTGGCGCCACTAATTAATGAATTTAAAGCGCTGTCTACGCAGCAAAACATAGATTTCCGCTATTTTATCTCCAGCTATCAGGTGGAAACAGATAAACGCATGGTGCGGCGAGTTATTCAAAACTTTTTATCAAATGCTTTTCGCTATGCGCCACAAGGGAAAGTATTACTTGGTGTTCGAAACCAAGGAAATAACGTAGTGATTGAAGTGTGGGATAACGGTATTGGTATTCCGCAAGATAAACAGCAACTGATTTTTAAAGAATTTGAGCGGTTAAAGCAAACTGAAAATAAGCCTGGTTTAGGCTTAGGATTAGCAATTTCAGAGCGCATCGCTAATTTATTAAATTTAACACTTGGTGTGCGCTCAATCGCAGGTAAAGGCGCGGTGTTTAGTTTAATGCTCCCTCGTACTCGCTTGGTTACAAATAAACAATCAGTATTAGCTCCGCAGGCCTTAGATAAAGCTAGTGGCGATTTTGCTGGATTGAATGTGTTGGTGGTAGATAATGAGGCGTTATTATTAACCGCACTTAGCGCTCAATTAACTGAATGGGGTTGCCAGGTACTAGCTGCGACCAATCAACAATCGGTTATTGAGCAAATGGCTGACGGTGATTTTCAGCCAGCCATTATTATTGCGGATTATCATTTGGACGATGGTGAAAATGGTGTTGATTTAGTTAATGAACTTATTCAGCAATTCCACTGGCAGGCACCATGTATTATCTGCTCGGCTGATCCGTCAGAACCGATTCGACAGCACACCAGTCAATCGAATTTTAGCTTTATGCGCAAACCTATTAAGTCGTTGGCATTGAAAAAAGCGATAAAGCAACTTTTGTCGTAAGCAAAAACACCTTAGTTGTCAATAATACCGCGATAAGAATGCAATAATTTGTGCCACTGTTCATCATTGCTAAGTAACTTAATTTGCGGGGCAAGCTCTGTATAAACTTCAGCTAATGCGGGTGGGACTAACAGCCGTCGATCGTAAACATCATGAGGCCGAGGGGAGACGAAAAATTTATCCTGCCAGTTTGAATGGTTAATTATATAGTGAAATGTTGAACCAGTAATAACAGCAAAATCAACGCGTTGATTTAACAACATTGAAAATAAATCAGTTTCTTTAACAGTATTAATGCGAATAATCTGTTCTTGCTCAACTAGCTCATTAATACCGAAGTAGTAAAACCCACGAACGCCGCCAAAAACCTTACCAATAAGTGAATTAGCCCCAAGATAATTCACTTGGTTTGCTTGCAGTGACACTATTTCATCTTGGTCGGTAAATATCTTGCCAGTCCACAGGTATTTATTTTCTGCTCTGTCGTCAAACCATACCGGATTAACACCGATAAGCACACCGTTAAGCTTCTGCTCTATCAACATTTTATCGATGCGCTTACGTGGAAGGAACATTAATTCGTAGTGATATTGCTCACTGGTGTCATTTAGCCAGCGAGTTAAATCATAATAAATACCGCTTTGCTGATCTTGATCAATAACTAAAGGAGGTTTTAGATGGTAGCTATATAGGTTAATTGTCGTTTTACTTTGAGCAACACTTTGCGCTAAGTCTAAAAAATATAAAGCGCATGAAGCCAAAATGATGAGTAGCAGCTTTCCCATATAAATCGATAAATTGCATGGTTTATCTGTTAACTATAATCGAATTTTAATTAATTAATAACCGTTTGTTAAATAACTTCATGTTGAGGTGGAGTCAGTGAGAGTTGTTGATAAGCCAAACCAGCCATAGTTCGATTATTAACACCGAGTTGTAGCAATATTGCCGAGACATGTTTTTTAACGGTATTTTCCTTAATATTGAGAATGCCCGCAATTTGCTTGTTTAGTTGGCCATCGGCAATTAGCGCTAAGACATTATATTGCTGAGGTGTAAGCTGAGCGAGTTGCTTGGCTAATTGTTGGTGTTTTACATTAGTTGACTCATCATTGCCGTGTTCAATATCTTCCGGTAACCAAATATCGCCATTAAGCACACAAGTTACCGCTTGTGCAATGGTATCAAGATCAACCGATTTTGGAATGAATGCTGCGGCACCAAAGTTGATTGCTTTACGCATAACTTCTGGGCGTTCATCAGACGAGACCATAATAACGACTAGATCAGAATGATTATTTTGCAATTGCGCTAACCCCGTAAAGCCATCATTACCGGGCATATGCAAATCAAGAAAGACAATTTCTAGGCTGGGCGTAGTACTGATATTTTGGAGTAGCTCACCAAAGTTTTCTGCTTCAATAATCTTGGTATCTGGCAAGCATTCTGTCACGGCCTGTTTCAGTGCTGCTCTAAACAACGGGTGATCATCGGCAATAATTACTTTGGCATCAGACATAGCTATTCTCCATCGACTTTACAAAGGTTATTATGAAAAAAAGAGCTGATTGATACCAGCTCTTTTATTCCGTTAATTATAGATTGTTTAGAATCTATAACCGACCGTTAAATGAACGGTACGAGGGTCACCATAGTAAGCAATCAGAGTTGTATCACCACCTAAGCCAGGAGTGAAATCGCCATTTTCATCGCGACCAACAAAGTTATAGCCGCCAACCATATACTCTTCATCAGTTAGGTTTTTGCCATGAAGGCCAGCGTACCATTTACCATCAATGCCTTCCCAAGTGATACTAGCATTTAACGCGCCGTAGCCATCTTGTTTTAAGTCTTCACTGTCTTCGAACAATAAGTAATCACTACGGTAATAGTAGCCGGTATTAAAAACAAAATAGCCAATGTCGGTATCTAAGGTATAGTTTGCAGTAAGTGATAATGTATTGTCTGGTGTATTGGATAAGCCAACTAATGGCACCGCCACTGAGTCGTCTTTTTCGATTTTGCCATCAAGATAACCGTAAGCTAAATCAAAGGTTAGATTTTCGCTGGCAACCCAAGTAACTTCTGCTTCAATACCTTTAACCGTTGAGCCTTTGATATTGCCTAAGTTTTGGTTTAATACCGTAAAGTCGTCAGGATCTGGCGTCACGGTAATGTATTGGCGGTCGGTATGATCAAGAGAGAACAAAGTAATATTAGTTCGCAGCGTTTCATTCCAATCTTTTTTCATGCCAAGTTCATATGAATCTACAATTTCAGGGTTTGCAGCTGATTCATTGAGTGTGGCTCTAGGGTTAAAAGTACCTGATTTAAACCCTTGAGCATAGCTGGCGAAAATCATGGTTGTGTCATCCCATTGATATTCCAAACCGACACGTGGCGTAAAGCGTGACCAATCTTTGGTTTTCGGACTATCTAAAATACCATCACCGTTTTTATCTGTGCCTAAAACTTGTGGGAATGTCACATCACCGCGTTCAAAGCCAGGGACCCAGCCATCTTCTGGGTAGACATTAAAGAAGGCTAAGCCATTGTTTACATGGGCTTCTTTTTCTTCTTTGGTGTAGCGAGCGCCAACAGTCAATGACAATTGTTCGGTAAGGTCAATGCTACTTTGTACATAAGCTGCCTTACTATTACTGTTATTACAACCGGTAACTTCACGAGTTAAACCTGGTGTGCCAAAGGCTGCACGGCCTAAGAAACCTAATACTGCATCAAAATGACCACAAGACTCACCATCGTAGTAATAAAGGCCGCCGACGATGCTGAAGCTTTCGCCAGTGAAATTGGCTTGCAATTCATGACTGGTGTTTTCATCGTCATAAAATGCAGGTACATCGAAAATATCTAGCGGTGTATTGTCAAAGTCGATATTAGTATCGGAATTACTTTCACGAGAAGAACCGACATATTTTAATGCTAAGTTATCTGTTGCTTGCCAATCTGCGACGAAACTAAAACCTTCTATTTCAACAGTGTTCCATGTTGGCATGCTGGTGTAGGAATCAAATACACTGCTAGGAGTAGGTGCATTGGTTAGCAAACTCGGTAATAAGCGGTAACCGCCTTTGGCGTTTGAGTCATCTTTGGTTCTATCCCATGCTAAACGCATAAATAAATCATCAGTGGCGTGATACTCTAATGTAAGGCGAGAAGCGGAAAGGTCTTTATTGTAGTTTTCTTTGTCTTGGCCTGACAATGCCGATACTTTAAATTCACCAAAGCCATCACGGCTTAAGTCAGCATGACCAAAGCCTAGAAATAATTTGTCTTCTACAATTGGAATTTGGCCTGTTACTTTAATGTCTCGTTGCTTGTAACTGCCAACAGTGCCTTCAATATTAAACTCCAAATCACCAGACATTGGTTTAGTCACGTACTTAATCGCACCACCTATGGTGTTTTTACCGTAAAGCGTACCTTGTGGGCCACGTAAAATTTCCACTCGAGAGACATCAAGCAAATCAAGTACAGCGCCTTGTGGACGTGCCATATAGACATCATCAATATAAATACCGACACCTGGTTCATAGCCCCACAATGGATCTTGCTGACCAACACCACGAATAAATGCGGTAAGGGTTGAATTGGTACCACGACTGGTTTGTAAAGTGGTATTAGGAGAAAAGCGTTGGATTTCAGTAAGTACGGTAATGCCATTTTCAGTAAGCTCAGCATTACCAATTGACGTTACTGCCACAGGTACACGCTGTAAACTTTCAATTGATTTACGAGCGGTAACTTCGATTACCTCTAGTGTGCCGGCTGCTTTTGCTTCGGTATTTGCGGCTTCTTCTGCGATTGCGGTGTGACAACCGAGTGCTGCCGTTATCGCAAGCGCAATGCAACTTTTATTTCGCATGTGCTTTGTCATGAAATTCCCCTTGCCTGTTATATTTTTATTGTAAATTTTTATAGTGATTAAACTGTATACCAATGCTGAGATAAAATAATTAGCACTATAGTAGCATTGGCTAACACATTGTTTTTATTGGTTAAATGCTAAGGTTTGCTATTTTTCGATAGGAAAAAGTCGATAATTGCGGGCATGGCAGCAATCGGTGATTCAAGTAAATAGTCGCTTGGTGTTCCGCCATTAAGTTGTGCAGGGTTAACTGCAATGCCATGAGTTAAATTATCAATAGTGACCAGTTGCAAAAACGTTTTCTGATCTGCCTCCCATAGACTTTGTCTATAACCTTGTGCCTGGCTGACTGAAGGTTGCATTGATAATTGATTTAGGCTTTGCCATTGCTTTGCTAAAACTAAAGCATTTTCTGGGTGAACTATGTTGTCTTTAGCACCAGTCCAGATCGAAAGGCGCGGCCATTTGGCAACGTCTGGATACATAGTTTTAACTTTTTCCGCGAGTTTATTTTCAGGGCTTGGACCATTGCGCATGCATGAAATAGCGGTAATTAAGTTATCTGCACAAGGATAAGGAATACCTGCAACCACGGCACCTGCATCAAAAAGATTCGGATAGTGTATTAATAGTGAAGCTGACATTGCTCCGCCGGCTGACAAACCGACGATATAGACACTGTTGGTGTTAATTTGTTGCTGGAAATGGGACACCATATTTTTAATAGATAAAGTTTCCCCGCTATCGCGCTGGTTATCTTGCTGTGAAAACCAGTTAAAACATGAAGTGATATTATTGTTGGATGATTGTTGAGGAACTAATACCGCAAATTCATGTTGCTTTGCTAAGCCAATTAAGCCTGAATCTACAGCGAGAGTTTCACCGTTTTGGGTACAACCATGTAATAGGACAACTAGAGGTAGACTAGTTGAACTTGAACTGGGTAAAAAATAACTAGCGGTAAGCTCGCCTGGGTTCTGACCAAATTTGTCTAGTGCTTTAAATGAAGCAAGGCTTGAAAACGACAATAATAATGTAAGAAGTGCTGAAATTTTAAACCAATAGTTAACCTTATTATGTCTCATGCTTATTGTCTCATCTCTTAATGCTGACAGTTCAATAAGTTTGAATTAATTACCTCTGGCTCACAATGGTACTTTAGTGTGAATGTTCGCGAATTACGTGTGATAAATGATATTGAGCTATAGTTAGAGGGTAATGGCACGCTCATGTACCCTTGTAAAAATAAGTGAGTAAAACTTGAAACATTGGCTAGCGATAATAGTAAGTTGGTTGTTATTGGCTTTGTGCATTGCTCGTGCTGAACAGTTACCCACCACGTTAAGTTTTTGCTTTGAAGAATGGACGCCTTATGCATTTACTGATGAAAGTGGCAAGGCGACTGGCAGTTCAGTAAATCAAATTGAAAAAGCGTTAGCCAAGCAAGGTTACAAAGCTCGCTTTATTGAACGGCCATACCATCGCTGTATTGAAATGGTGAATAATCAGCTAGTCGATTTTGTCTTATATGTTGATGAAAGTGATGGTTTGCAAATGATAGGTAGGCCCATTGCTAACTGGACATTAACCTTCGTTGTCCCTAAAAGTAGTTCAATATCAACGAATGAGATTATCCAACGAGCTAAAAGTAAGTTATTGATCGGTAGAAATTATATTTATCCAGAACCTGTTCGAAAGTTACTTAAGCGTAAAAATTTAGATATTTTAACTGCCTCGTACAGTACTAGTACGGCGGATGAAGTTAAACGGTTATTCGAAATTGTTACTTCACGTAGGGTTGACGCCATGCTGATTGATAAAACTTGGGCTGAAATGATTATTCAACAATATGGCTTTGAGGTTAAAGTGCTACCTGATGTGATCCACGAAGAGCCGCAATACATAGGGTATCACGTAAAAAACCAAACTAAAGCTCACCAATTAATGTTAGCTTTAGCGGTTCAGTAACTGTGTATAATAATTATATAAAAGTCTAAGCGCTGCGGTTGGCTGCAATATGAGCCAATGCAACTAATGCATCTTTATATTCATTATCAGGCAGCGGGCTTAACGCGGTGATGGCTTTATCTGCTTCCTGCTCGGCTTTTTGTTGGGTATAAGTTAATGAGCCTGTTGCACGCATAGCATCGAGGATCTCATCTAAATGCTCCATGCCGTTGCAATGCTCAATGGCATCGCTAATTAATTGGCGTTGCTGCTCATTGCCGTTAGCCATGGCGTAAAGTAACGGTAGTGTCGGTTTGCCTTCCGCTAAGTCGTCACCAACATTCTTGCCCATTTCTTTAGCATCGGCGGTATAGTCCATAATGTCGTCAACTAATTGGAATGCTGTTCCTAGGTGTTTACCGTAAGTTGCTAATGCTTGTTCAATTTGAGGATCGGATCCTGCGATCACTGCGGCAAGTTGTGTAGCGGCTTCAAAAAGCCTTGCGGTTTTACAGTAAATCACCTGCATGTAACTATCTTCAGTAGTGTTAGGGTCATTACAGTTCATTAGTTGCAGCACTTCACCTTCGGCGACGACATTAGTGGTATCAGATAAGATCTCCATGATCTTCATCTGTTGTAGTTTTACCATCATTTGGAATGAACGAGTGTAAAGAAAATCACCGACTAATACGCTGGCACTATTGCCAAATAAAGCATTGGCGGTTTCTCGACCTCGGCGCATATTGGACTCGTCGACTACGTCATCATGCAGTAAAGTTGCTGTGTGAATAAACTCGACGATCGCCGCGATCGCAATATGATCCTTGCCCTGATAATTGATTGCTCGAGCCGCCAATACGCTGAGCATAGGGCGCATTCTTTTACCCCCTGCATTTACAATATAGATACCTAATTGATTAATAAGTGCGACATCTGAGTTAAGTTGGCTGTAGATTAAATCATTAACTTCGGTCATGTCCTGACTGGCAAGTGACTGAATTTTATCAAGTTTCATACGTTGTTATACAAGGGGTTTACGAATATTTATGGGTCACAAGTTTACACTAATTTTTAACAGAATGAAGCGAAGATAAAAAAGTTAAAATAATTCTATAATTAAAGTGATTTTTACCTTGCGATCATTTAATGCTTCGAGTAGAATTCGCGCCCTATATTTTTAAATTTAAGCACCAAAATAAACCCGGTGCGGTACGGAGTAGCTATGTACGCGGTATTCCAAAGCGGTGGTAAACAACACCGTGTAACTGAAGGTCAAACAGTTCGCTTAGAAAAGCTTGAGCTAGAAGTTGGCGCTACAGTTGAATTCGATAATGTTTTAATGATCGCTAACGGCGAAGACATCAAAGTTGGTGCGCCTTTAGTAGATGGCGGCAAAGTAACAGCTGAAGTTGTTTCTCAAGGTCGTGGCGATAAAGTTAAAATCGTTAAGTTCAAACGTCGTAAGCATTCACGCAAGCAAATGGGCCATCGCCAATGGTTCACTGAAGTGAAGATTACTGGTATTAACGGCTAATTTTAGGAGCATTTAAAGATGGCACATAAGAAGGCAGCAGGTAGTACCAAAAACGGTCGTGATTCAGAAAGTAAACGTTTAGGTGTTAAGCGTTTCGGTGGTGAATCAGTTTTAGCTGGTAACATCATTGTTCGTCAACGTGGTACTAAGTTCCACGCTGGTAGCAACATGGGTATCGGTAAAGACCACACGTTATTCGCTTTAGCTGACGGTAAAGTTCAGTTCGAAGTTAAAGGTCCTAAGAACCGTAAATTCGTTAGCATCGTAGCTGAATAATTTACAGGTTAACCTATCGAAAAGCCCTGCTACTTGGTAGCGGGGCTTTTTTTTGCGCGATAGCTGATTGGGCTTATCGGCAAAATCGCTTATAATGTTAAATCGCTTAACAATTAAGCGGCATGTTAAGAAATAAATTCATTTCGGAGAATACGAAAATCTTATGAAATTCGTTGATGAAGTCGAAATTCGCGCAGAAGCGGGTGATGGCGGTAATGGTTGTGTTAGTTTTCGACGCGAGAAATACGTAGAGTTTGGTGGTCCAGACGGCGGCGATGGTGGCGATGGCGGTGATGTATTTTTAATCGCTGATGAGAACTTAAATACGCTAATTGATTATCGCTTTGAGCGTTTCCATCGTGCAGAACGTGGCCAAAATGGTATGTCTCGTAACTGTACAGGAAAGGGCGGTAAGGATTTATTTCTTAAAGTGCCAGTAGGTACTCGCGCGGTTGATGTTGACACCGGTGAGCAAATTGGAGATTTAACTCGCCATGAGCAAAAGCTGATGGTAGCTAAAGGTGGCTGGCACGGTTTAGGTAATAACCGTTTTAAAAGCAGTACCAACCGTGCACCACGACAAAAAACCAATGGTACGCCGGGCGAAATACGTAACCTAAAACTTGAATTGTTATTGCTTGCTGATGTTGGCTTACTAGGCTTACCAAATGCAGGTAAATCAACGTTAATCCGCAGTGTATCCGCAGCTAAACCGAAAGTAGCAGACTATCCATTTACCACCTTAGTGCCTAATTTAGGGGTCGTGCGTTTAGATGCTCAGCGTAGTTTCGTTATCGCTGATATTCCTGGTTTAATTGAAGGAGCTGCAGAAGGCGCAGGTCTTGGTACCACATTTTTGAAGCATTTAGAGCGTTGTCGTGTCTTGCTTCATGTTATTGATGTTATGCCTGTAGATGGCTCAGATCCTATTGAAAATGCTAAAACGATTATTTCTGAGCTTGAGCGTCACTCAGATAAGTTAGCTGATAAGCCACGTTGGTTAGTGCTTAATAAACTTGATTTATTGCTTGATGAAGAAGCAGAAGAAATTAAACAAGAAATTATTGAAGCATTAGGTTGGCAAGGTAAAACTTATTCAATTTCAGCTTTCAATAAAATGGGTACAGAGCAGTTATGTGCTGATTTAATGAGCTTCATTGAAACATTGCCAGCAGAGCAAGAAGAAACGGTTGAAGAGAAAGCGGTTGAATTTAAATGGGATAGTTATCATCAAGATGCTATGGATGACATTGATGATGATGACGACGATGATTGGGATGATGACGATGATGATTATTGGGATGAAAACGTCGTTTATACCAAAGAGTAGTTCAATCATCTAAAGTTTATTTAAAGTAAAAAGCGAGCTAATGCTCGCTTTTTTAATTCTTTTATTAATTTATTTGTGATTTCGATTGGCAACTAACTTTGATAATACAAGTAAACTGAACGCCAATAATAGAATTGTTTTCGGCTCTGGTATATCGCGTGGCGGCTCACCAACTTCAGCAGCACGGATAAATAATTGCTCATAACCGTTTTCAATATGCGCCATTCTTAGGTCTACTGACATCATATCGTATTTGCCACTATAGATTAGACTGTTAAGATCTTCATTCCACAAGCCGAATGCTGCTGAATTAGCGCCAAGGTTTTGATCGACGGTAACGCCATCGGCAGGGTTTCCATTGACATTACATGAGCCTAAACCTAATACCGAACCATCAATAGATGAAACACATATTTCCCCATGAATATAGGCCCACTCATCTTCTGGGGTAGGTAGAATATTATCAGGCATAATAGAACCACCAGCGGCTGTCTGCGGCTGACTTTGAACAAAAGGTAAGGTGCCATTACCTGACAAGGTAAATTCAATTGAGTCACCAGTGGCAGAGTCAGTTAGGTAGACTCTTAACCAGCCAAGCATATCTTGTCCCGAATCTAATTGATCTTGCGCACCAGTTTCATTCAAGTTGAAGAAAAACATCATATCTTCACCGTTTAAGAATGTCTTTAATACGTCAATCTCGATATCCCACAAAGACAAATCAAAATCAGCAGTACCGGCATTATCATCGTCGATATTTAAGCTATCGGGGTTTGGCATTAACGCGTTGCCACCTTGAATATTGTCGTTAGTTAATACTGGTGATGGCTCATTTACCGCAAGCATAGCAAACAAATCTGAAGCACCAGCATTGGGGGTATTAAAAGCATCATCAATACCTGTTGCAGAGATATCTGAATTGTTTGTTGCCGAAGCAGGAGACGATGCGATAACAATATCATCATCAATTTTCCCTGGACTTGAATCTATATAATACGTGTCACCCGATACAGGTTTAAGAGAACCAGTTTCATTGAACTGGAGAAATGACATGGAAAATACAGTGAAGTCATCAAAGACTAGGCAATTACTGCCGCCTGTAAATCCACAATCTGGATTTGGCACCATCACACCCGCTTGGCTAGGTGGAATGAACATACATAGCGTAAATATGCATACCAAAATTAACTTAACGAGATACTTCATTTTACTGTACTCCGCAGTTATTTCTGTATCGTAAAATAAGCATAAACTGCGCCGCATATTAATTTAAACGAGAATTCATTAAGTTACATTTGTTCGCTAAAAATTCACTTTTAAAATGTTAAAGTATTGTAAAAAAAATCGACACTAATGACGTGTTGATCTTCGATTTGGAGCAGTCAGATTAAATAGGAAATCGGCGTATTAATCATTTTATCTGCCTAAGGTTTGAAACCTTTATAGAACTGAAAGACAGTAAAAATTAACAATAAGCTAGCAGAATTTGCTTTTAGTAGATTATCCCAAGACACTGATACCGACTCTTTGTATAATCGCCAACTAATAGCAGAATATCACGAGAAAACTACATATTATGACGACCCTTTCGATGATTGTCGCTCATGCAAACAATCGCATTATTGGCAAAGATAATGACATGCCTTGGCATTTGCCAGCTGATCTGGCTTATTTCAAACGTACGACCTTAGGTAAGCCGGTTGTAATGGGACGTAAAACTTTTGAGTCAATAGGACGACCGTTGCCAGGCCGAAAGAATATCGTGATTACCCGAAACCCTGATTATAAAGCTGAAGGGGTTGATGTTGTTCCATCAATTGAGCAAGCGTTAGCTTTGGTTAAAGATGTGGAAGAAATTATGGTAATTGGCGGTGGTGCTATTTATGCGCATTGCTTACCTGCTGCTGACAAATTGTATATTACTCATATTAACGCAGAAATTGAGGGGGATACTCAGTTCCCTTCATATGATCTCGAAAAGGATTGGCAGCAAATTAGTAGTGAGCATTATGTTGCAGATGAAAATAACAGCTACGACCTTGATTTTTGTGTTTACCAGCGCCGTTAACTGGGAATATTAAGCGCTGTTTTAGCAATTAGTACACCATTAGCATCAGCGTAAATCCAATCACCTGATGCTATGGTGGTGCCGGCAAAGCGGATTTCGATATCTTGATCACCTATATCACGTTTGTCCGTTTTAATTGGCGAAACACCTAAGGCTTTTACTCCAATAGCGAGGCTATTAATCGTAGTGACATCTCTGATACAGCCATTTATTACTAAACCTGACCAACCATTGGTTACCGCTTTCTCGGCCAGCATATCACCTAATAAAGCGCGACGCATTGAGCCGCCGCCATCAACAACAATGACTTTCCCGTTACCAGGTAGGTCGACTAACTTTTTCACTACCGAATTATCTTCAAAACATTTAACTGTTACCGCTTGCCCATAAAACACCATGTGCTGACCGTAATGATTAAATTGTTGTTCTAATACTGAAACGTCTTCTGGGTAAAGATCGCAAAGATCCGGCAATAGGTCGTAATTTTTATCTGTCATGCGAGTAGTAGCGTTTAAGCCCAATTGTTGACAACGAATAGTCTGAGCTTAGCTGATTGTGTCTTGGTGCAACAATTAACGAGCGTGATAATCAATATATTCATCAACAGATATCAACAATTATCCATTAAAAAAGCCGTGCTTTATGGGCACGGCTTTTAAATGTTAAATCAAGAATTTAAGTTTATAACTTAAATTCTTGTACAGACTGCTGTAACTCTTCGGCTAAACGAGCAACTTCGCTACTTGATGCAGCGGTTTGTTGCGCACCAGCGGTTGTTTGTTCGGCAATCGTTACAATTGATTCTAAGTTTTCGCTAATTTCATGGGCAACAACACTTTGCTCTTCTGCAGCTGTGGCAATTTGCGAGCTACGGTCAAATGCTTCATGAACTGCGTGTGTTATGGTTTCAAGAGCTTTATCGGCATTTTCACTTTGCTCAACACAGTTTGCTGCTTGTTGCTTACCTGTATCCATCACAGATACTGCTTTCGAAGCACCAGTTTGCAACACTTCAATCATGTTTTGAATTTCTTGTGTTGATTCTTGGGTGCGGCTTGCTAAGGTTCTAACTTCATCGGCAACAACAGCGAAGCCACGACCTTGTTCACCTGCACGCGCTGCTTCAATTGCCGCGTTTAGTGCAAGTAAGTTAGTTTGCTCTGCAATGCCACGGATAACATCAAGAATGCCACCGATAGACGCACTGTCTTGTTGAAGTTTATTGATAACTTGTGAAGCTGACTCAACTTCCTGAGCCAATAGTTGAATAGTTTCACGGTTTTTGCCTGAAATCGCTTTAACTCGCTCAGCTTCATCATCGGCTTGCTTAATTTCACCTAAGGCGTCATTAGCACTTGAAAGAACACTTTGTGAGGTGCTGCTCATTTCAGTTGTTGCTGAAGCGGCTTGTTCAACCTGATTACGTTGTTCTTCAATTGCTGTGGTACTTTGTGCGGTAACTGCCGAAGTTTCTTCTGCGGCAGCAGCTAGCTGCGTAGAGCGGCTAACAATACTCTGAATAAGGTTACGTAGGCTATCAATTAGCAAGTTACAGTTGCGAGCTAATGTAGCAAACTCATCTTTACCACTTTCATCAAGCTTATGAGATAAATCGCCAGACGCAACGATATTTAGCATGTCGTTGACGCGATTCAATGGACGAATAATGCTGATCAATGTGATGCGAGTGATTACGATGGCTGCAATGATCGAAATAATCATGATAATAATCGTTTGAGTATTACCACTATTTACTGAATCTTGTACCATTTGCTTGGCTTCTACTGTAGCCTCATCCGCTAATTTTTGCTGTTGACCTAAAATGACATTGGCATTAGCAATTTCATTTTTAGTACTATCAAGAGCAGCAGTTGCTTTGGCAATTGCGTCTAATTGCGCTGCTTTTGCCAGCATAATGCTACCATTTTCGGCAATTAACGAGCTAATGGTATCCAATGCTTCGGTTAGTTGTTCAGCTTCGTCGTCAACACCCGCCTTGTTTAATTCAGCGATAACATTTTGGATGTTTGTTGATAACTGACCAGCTTGGTTAAGTAAGTCGGTAGTAACAAATTCAACCGTTTGTGGATTAATCGAATCTCTGTACTCGAATGCCGAGCTTACAATTGAGTTTAACGACGTTTCAATGCTGCTACTTTGTTTTAATGCATCGGCTAGCTTAGTATCAGCTAGGTCGTGATCATAGAGGTCAAGTAATAAGGTTGCAGAGTCATCCGCGACTTCTTCTAAAGTGTCAACATTGTCACTTAATGCGGCAAGTTGTTCAATACTGGTTTGGCGATTGGCAATTACCGATTCAATATTTTGTCCAATAAGCTCATAAACGCCGTCTAACTTGTTTAAGTTGCTGATCAACTTTTGTTCTGATTGTGCGACTAATTTTAGTTTCTTATATGCTTGATCAAATACCACTTTGTTCTGGCTATAAGCTTCTTTATTCTCTGCCAATGGCGTCAATTCAGTTTGGTAGTAAGCACGTAATGTATTATTAAACATTTCGGTAAGCTCGATGGTTAAATCGTTACTACCGGCAAGCATTGGAATAGCCAAGTCGCTTACTTTCTTTGTTGAATTGTGAATATTATTGAGATTTAACAATGAAGATATACTGGTAATTACAAGCATAATTGCAATGATTGTAAAACCGCCAATAATCTTAACTGCAACGGTTAAATTCATAGACACCACCATTTGGAGTTAACGTAATAAGGGTTTAATTGGTAACCAAAAAACTGAAATATTGATTACTTTAATATATTTGTCACGCTTTATTTTTAATATCGACAAGAGCTGATATAAATTTAGACACTTTGGTCATTATAACAAGTGAAATATCTTTTTCACCAAAAGAAAAGACAAAAGAAATGCAGCTTAACATTTAAACAATGAATTTGTGACATTAATATAACTTTTCTTGGGTAAAAATTTGTTTGTCGTGCCAACGTAGCATTGTTAAGTGGTTGCCCCAAACACATCCTGTGTCTAAAGCATAAACATTGGCGACGTTACAATGCCCCATTAACGCTGCCCAGTGACCAAAAATCCAGCTAGTATTGGCTAAGTTAGCTAGTTTAAACCAGGGTAATAATGTTTTAGGGGCATAACTTGGTGAATCTTTACAATCAAAGTCTAGGCTGCCATCGCTGTAACAATACCGCATTCGTGTAAAAGCATTAATGGTATAACGAAATCTGTGAATTTTAGTTTTTACCATATGCCAATTGTTTGGACGTTCGCCGTACATGATGTTGAGCCACTTTTCGCGCTTTTTACCAGCTATTTTGTTTTGCGCAAATTTAGCGTTTTCTTTAGCTAATTCAATCGTCCATTGTGGCGAAAGGCCTGCGTGTGACATATAGGCTTTGGTTTTTGGTAGCTTTAAGAGCAGAGGTTGCTGCGCTAACCAGTTCGTTAAATCGTGAAGATTCGGTGCGCTAAGAAGTGGCGAAAGTAAATCAGACTTTTTAGGCTTTTTTAATCCTGCCTCTATGGCAAGCAAATGTAGGTCGTGATTACCAAGTACTGTCTTGGCGCTGTTACCTAATGATTTGACAAATTCTAAGGTTTCCAGCGATTTAGGCCCTCGGGCAACTAAGTCACCTGCAAGCCATAGTTGATCCGATTGAGGATTAAAATCGACTTTCGATAACAAAGCATCTAATTCGTCAAAACATCCTTGAATATCACCGACTAAATACAATGCCATAATTAATTTAAAATATTAGGTAACGCCAGTCGAAATACAGGAATATCTACCCAAAAGCGCTGCTGTTGCTCATCAATCATTTGATAGTTGCCATGCATAGTACCTACAGGCGTTTTAAATACCGAGCCACTCGTATAGGTAAAGGTTTTACCGGGCGCAATTGTTGGCTGTTTGCCAATAACGCCCTCACCCTCGACAATAGACTCATCACCATTCGCGTCGGTGATTACCCAACGCCGAGTAAGTAACTTCGCACTATGAGAGCCATGATTGGTGATATTAATGGTATAGCTAAACACATATTGCTCGGCGTCGATATCTGATTGTTCAGCCAAGAATTGCGAAGATACTTTGACAGAAATCGCAGGTGCTTGTTGTTCTGTGATGCTCATGTTATTCAGCTGCTGTTGGGTTGTCGTAGATATAATTGGCTAGCGCAATATAATTATCAATGGTTAAATTTTCAGGCCTTAGCGTTGGATCTAACCCTAACTCAGTTAACTGCTCAGCTGACAGCAATTTTTTAAAGCTGTTGCGAATAGTTTTACGGCGCTGGTTAAATGCAGTGACACACACGTTATTTAATGTAGCTAAGCATTTAACTGGATTTTCAATAGTGTCATGTGGAATTAACCGAACAATCGCTGAGTCCACTTTTGGTGGTGGCTGAAATGCCTCCGGCCCTATTTCCATTACTGGAATAACCTGACATTGGTATTGGGCCATAATAGATAACCGGCCATAGGCTTTCGAATTTGGCGAAGCAGCCATGCGATCAACCACCTCTTTTTGCAGCATAAAGTGCATATCTTGCACTTTGTCTTTAAATGACAATAAGTGAAAAATAAGCGGTGTTGAGATGTTATAAGGTAAATTTCCAAAGATTCTTAATGGCTTATCGTCAGTCGCTAAACTGGCAAAATCAAACTTTAACGCATCAATTTCATGTATGGTTAAGTGTGGCGCTAGAAATGGATGATGGCGTAAACGTTCTGCTAAGTCTCTATCAAGTTCAACAACAGATAACTTACCCGCTCTTTCGACAACTGGTTCGGTTAGTGCGCCTAAGCCTGGGCCAATTTCAATCAGGTTTTCTTCCGGTTCTGGATTAATGGCATCGACAATGCGGCTAATAATGGCATCGTTATGTAGGAAATTTTGGCCAAAGCGCTTTTTCGCCTGATGGCCTAAATGGGTGTTTTTGCTCATGATTGATTTTGCGCCAAATGAATTGCGGTATTTATTGCTTCTTTGATACTGCCGGTATCTGCTTTATCAGTTCCAGCTAATTCTAGGGCAGTACCGTGATCAACAGAGGTTCGAATAAACGGTAACCCTAAAGTGATATTCACCGACGAGCCAAAGCCCTTGTATTTCAGTACTGGTAAGCCCTGATCGTGATACATGGTTAAAATGGCATCAGCATCGTCTAAATATTTTTGCTGGAAAATGGTATCAGCAGGTAATGGGCCAATAATATCAATACCTTCGCTGCGTAGTTGCTCAAAGGTAGGTATCATCACTTCAATTTCTTCACGGCCTAAGTGACCGTCTTCACCGGCATGTGGATTGATACCGCACGCATAAATCTTCGGTGATTCAAGACCAAATTTAGTTTTTAAATCTTGATGAAGAATGCGAGTGACTTTTTGTAATCGTTCCGGAGTAATGGCTTTCGATACATAAGCCAGCGGAATATGAGTTGTTACTAACGCCACTCGTAACCCCGGTGTTGCTAACATCATGACCACATCAGAACAATTGGCCTGATGGGCGAAATACTCAGTATGACCACTAAAAGCGATACCCGCTTTATTTATTAAGCCTTTATGCACTGGACCTGTAACAATAGCGTCAACATCGCCAGACATATTCAATTCACTGGCAATTCTGAGCGTATCAACAACATAAGCACCGTTGGCTGGATCTAGTTGTCCTGGAATTACCGGCTCTGCTGTTGCGATGGGATGAATGGTTAAAGTGCCAGCTTTTTGAGGCTTGGCAGGTAACTCCGCATTGTATTCCTGTAATGTTAATGACAAGCCTAACGCTTTTGCGCGCTCTTGCATTAATTTAGGGCAAGCAACAACAATTAGCTCTACTGGCCAGTCTTGTTGTGCCATGGCAATCATTAAATCTGGGCCAATACCAGCTGGTTCACCAGGAGTGATAGCAATGCGGTTTACCATTACTTTGTACCTTGTTCAAAAATCTCAATAAAAGCTTCATCGCGGATTTCTTTAATCCAGCGCGCACTTTCCATTGAAAATTTACGATTAAACAATAATTGATATGCTTTGTTCTCGTTCATTTGTTTAGTCGCATCTAACATGCGACGACCAGTTAACTGAACAATATGCCAGCCAAATGATGAACGAAATGGTTTATGATACTCATCAATATCTAGTGTCGCTAACGCATCTCTAAATGCAGGGTCGTATGAGTTGGGATCCGCCCAGCCTAAATCACCACCACGAACTGAAGTTGGTCCCTCTGAGTGCTCTTTGGCTAACTCGGCAAAGTCGGCGTTACCAGCGGCAATATCATCTAGGAAACCTTGCAGCATAGCTTCGGCTTTGGCTTCACTTAAAATTATTGAGGGTTTTATTAGAATATGGCGGGCACGCACTTCTTCTACTTCAACGACTTGACGGCCTCGGATATCAAGAATTTTAACAATACTAAAACCCAGTCCAGTACGAATTGGTCCTAAAATTGTGTCTTTTTCTTTGCCATCAATAATTTCAGAGAACAAGGTTGGCAACTCATTGATGTTTCGCCAGCCTAATTCGCCACCTTGCAAGGCGTTTGAATCGCCCGATGAAGCGATAGCAATTTTCGCAAAGTCTGAGCCATTATTGAGCAACTCAATCACCTTTTCTGCACGTTCTTTGGCAGCATTCATATCAGCTTGCGTTGGCTCAGGTGGAAATTCAATTAAGATGTGACCTAAGTTGTATTCGACATCTAAATTGGTTTGCTCTTTCATTTCAGTTAATAAGTTTTCCACTTCTTGCGGTGAAATATATATGCGACGACGAACATTTGCTCTAGTTACCTCACCTGAAATTAGCTCAGTGCGGATGCTTTCACGATATTTTTCATAATCGATACCATCAGTCACTAGTGCTTCACGGAATTGTTCAAGCGTTAAGTTATTTTCTTTGGCAAGGTTAGTAATGGTCGTATCAAGCTGTGCATCACTTACTTGTACCCCCATACGCTCGCCCAATTGCAAAATTAAGCTGTCGTTAATCAATTTATCCATAACCTGAGTACGTAAAGCGCGATCAGATGGGAGGCTTTGATTATTTCTTTCAGCCCCTTTTTTAATGGTGGTTAATAGCTCTTGCACCTCTGATTCAAGGACAACGCCAGAATTTACAATTGCGGCTACTTTGTCTAGCGCAACTTCTTTAGCATTAGCGTTATTAGTGGTGAACATGCCAAACACTAATGTTGACATTAAGGTAAATGCAGTAATTGTTTTCTTCATGAAATTATTTTCTTAATTATTGAGAAAGTAAGGGCGTTTATAGCCAAATATACTTGTATTAAACATGTCTTCAGTTGCAACCGAAGATTTGTAACTACCAAATCCTTTGATCACAAACTGTACCACGAATCCACTATCAAATTCATCGCGGTTTTCATTTCCAAAGTTAGCTTCTTCAAGATCTGAGTTGATATGTCGATGATAGGCGACGCGTAGCGCCCAACAACAACTTTCATACTGCAAACCAGCATAACTTTCCAAGCTTCGTTTTTGGGTTAAATCTTGGGTAAAGCGACCAACAAAATTCCACTCTTGGCTCAGTTTGACACTTGAAAGCAAAGATAGTTGCTCTAGTGTATTGCCTGATACGTTTCGCGAGAAGCGATGGTTTAACTGGAAGATATTGTCACGGTTGTGTCGATAGTCAATATTTAGTTGGCTTTTGCTGGTGGTATTTAAATCAGTATTGTATTGAATATTACCGCCAAACTGCCATTGATTACTTGCACGAAATAGCAAATCTGCCGCTAATGCTGATTTGCCAGCAACAATGCCGATATCTTCATCACTACTATCATTTGAATCGTTTAAGTAAACAATACGTCCAACACTTAAGCGAAACAGCTCTGAATTGGTTTGATCGAGAAATCGACTGGTAATACCCCAAGAATATTGGTTGGCTTCGGCAATACGATCTAATCCGCTAAATCGTTTATCGCGGAATAAGCCCTGATAATCGTCTTGCAATGTAGTGGTATCGTATATACCAATCTCTGATTGATCTTCGCTTGGAATATATAAGTACTGTATTTGCGGCTCTAACGTTTGGGTATAGGCATCGCCAAAAATTGTCGCGTCACGATCAAAATTAACACCACCATGGAATCGTATTTTTGGAATAGTACGGCTGACACTTTCCGCAAGTTCGCTATTTTCGCTTATTCTTTGTTGCTGGTAATAGGTTTGTAGCAATTTTACTTCTGAATTTAAAAAATAACTTGGACGATAAAACGGCAGCGTAAAGCCAGCTTCAACATGAAGACGATTAGCTTCAGGTAGATCGGCATTGGGTGTTTCGAAACGAGAGAATTCTGAATAAATATCAAAGCGAGTGTTATAAAAATTTAGATCATTAAAATTACTGAATTCAATTTGAGGGAGCGTTTTATAACTCTGAATATGATTACCTAACACTTCAAAGTCTTGCAGTTTAATAATGCCTTGCCAATTTTCACCAAAATAGGCGAGCTCACCTATTTGATATAAATAAGCATCATTTGAATTATATTGAGAACTGCCAATGTCGACCAAGTAGTTATCGTCACTGATTGAAGTGTAATCGACATGGGCACGGAAATTGTCAGAGAAGTTACCTATGTGTTGTACGCGCCATAAATAGCGAGCATCGTTATTTGTTTTAATTTGGTCATCATTATTGAGGTACTCAAAATCAATTTGACCATTTTGCTCATCGACTAAATAGCGAAACTCAGAGAGTAGTTGTAACCCGCGTTTTGACATATAACGTGGCGTTAAAGTGGCGTCATAATTCTCTGCAAGGTTTAAATAATAGGGCGTTTCAATTTGCAACCCAGATTTATTTGATGATTTAAATTTGGGGGTTAGTAAGCCTGATTTTCGTTCGTCAGTTATGGGGAAAGAAAAGTACGGTACATACAATACTGGAACATCAAAAAACTCTAATCGCGCATGGTAGGCTTGTCCTTGGTTTTCCTCAACCGAAATTGAAATTTCACTCGCTTTAATTTGCCAGTCGGGCACTTCTCCGTAACAGGTGGTAAATGAAGAATCCATCAGCGATAAATTGCCATTGGCCGATATAAATAGTGTACCAGCGCTGCCGTGGCCAGGGTTCCCCGCCAAATAATATGAGGTATCGGATAATGAGGTTGAGGTGTTGGACTCTTTTGCTTCTAATTGTTGGGCAAAAACATTAACGCCATCACTTTGAAAATGAATTTGTCCTTTAGCTTTTAATGATGCATTTAAACGATTAAACGCTATTTCGTCGGCAGAAATTTTTTGATTATCTTTAGCTAAGGTTACGCCGCCAGTAAATATCGCGAACTGATCTTTTTCGATACTGGTGGCTTGTGAAGTTATTTGAATTATCCCAGGTGCAAGGCCTTGGCTGTTTGTCGCTATTTGATCAAATGACGGGATCGGACAAACCAAAGTGTCGTGCTCTAAATTTTCCACTTGGGCAAAAGCCAACTGGCTAGAGAATAACAACACACAAGCCGAGATTATTTTGTAATTGGGAAAAGGCATTTACCGTCCGAGATTAAATTTACCACGTCGAATATTATTTTAGTTGCTACCCATTGTCCGTAGCTAAGTGTTACTGTATCGACAAACGCCGCTATAATATCGCAATTTTCAATAGTGCGCTAATTGGTTATATTGGCTTTTTTATATTTTTCAGGGATTTTTTTTGACTTTAGAACAACGAACCAGTGCATTAGTTCATTGGTTGAATGAAAATGACTTGGCTAGCACCTCTAATTTGCAGCCGATGACAGGTGATGCAAGCTTTCGCCGCTACTTTCGATTTCGTCATCAATCACAATCGCTAATTGCCGTTGATGCACCGCCGCAGTATTCGAATAATCAAGCGTTTATTAAGGTTGCGCAGTCATTATCGGCTGCCGGTATTCAAGTGCCCAAGATTAAAGCGTATTGTTTAAACCAAGGTTTCTTTTGCATAGAAGACTTTGGCGATACGCTGTTATCAAGCCAGCTAACAGAGCAATCAATGGCTAATTGGTATGCCCAAGCACTCGCGTTATTACCTGATCTTGCTAGTAACACTTCGGCGTTAGATTTACCCAAATTTGATGCTGATTTTATCCGCATGGAACTGTCGATATTTTCTGAGTGGTTAGTGACAAATTATTTAGGGCTAACGCTATCAAATGATGAGAGTAAGCAACTTACTGACTGCTTTAATTTATTAGTGGAAAACTGTTTGGCACAACCGCAGGTATTTATGCATCGCGACTTTCATAGTCGTAATTTAATGGTGTTGGCTGATAACTCGATTGGTGTGATTGATTTTCAAGATGCAGTAATTGGCCCTGTGACTTACGATGCGGTTTCGCTGCTAAAAGATTGTTATGTTAAATGGCCGACAGCGCTAGTTTCACCCCTATTTGAACAATTTGTTGAGAAAATGCAAAACCATTTAGCACTAGATTACCCGATGAGTGTTTGGCAACGATGGTTTGATTTAACTGGCTTACAACGACATATTAAGGCTAGCGGCATTTTTGCGCGTTTATTATTGCGAGATAATAAACCAAACTACATTAAAGATATCCCGCTTACCTTAAGTTATATCGTAGATGTGGCATCAACATATCCTGAATTACATTTCCTTGCTAACTTTGTAAAGACCAGAGTATTGCCAGCCTTAGAAAAGCGAGAAGAGAATACACCATGAAGGCTATGATCCTCGCTGCTGGTCGTGGTAAACGTATGCGACCACTTACTGACCAAACCCCGAAGCCGTTATTGAAAGTGGCAGATAAATGTCTAATTGAATATCATTTAGAACGTTTAGCCAAGCTTGGAATTACCGAGGTAGTGATCAACCATGCCTGGCTTGGCGAGCAAATTCCTGCGCATTTAGGTAATGGAGACCGTTATGGTTTAACTATACATTACAGTGATGAATCAGCAGGGGCGTTGGAAACCGCGGGCGGCATAATCAAAGCGTTACCTTTGCTGACAAATGGTAGTAACGATCAAGAACCTTTTCTGGTGATTAATGGTGACGTTTTTGTATCTGGCGATTTGCCCCCATTTCCTAATCTTGCAGACAATATTTTGGCGCACTTGTGGTTAGTCGAAAACCCGATACACAACACCAAAGGTGACTTTTTTCTTTCAGACAATTACGTTGCAAACCAAGCATTGCAGTCAGATGATCAGTCTTATACCTTTAGTGGTATAGCGCTTTATCGACCCGCATTTTTTTACCAACAACTAACTCATAAGAAAATAGGTAATGAAAAGCTGGCATTAGCGCCAATGTTGAGGCATGCAGCCGATCACCAGCAAGTAACTGGGCAATTGTTGAACGGTACTTGGGTGGATGTCGGCACGCCAGAAAGGCTGGCACAACTTAACCAACAGGTAAGTAGCTTACCTGAGTAATTAACCGATGACGATATAGGACCTTACATGCGATTTTGGGGAAAACTACTCGGCTTTTTGTTTGGCTTTATGCTGACCAAAAATATTTTTGGTGGCTTGTTAGGTATGTGGCTAGGCCATAGATTTGACAAAGGTGTTGGTTTAGATTTTGAAAGCTTTAATCCTGGCAATGATAATGAAATGACCCGCCAAGCGGCATTTTTTTACACCACATTCTCAGTGATGGGCCATATGGCTAAAGCTAAAGGGCGGGTAACTGAGCATGAAATTGCTTTTGCCAGCGCCTACATGGATAAACTTGGCTTACAAGCGTCTTTACGTCAGCAAGCACAAGAAGCGTTTCGCGAAGGTAAGGCGTCTGGTTTTCCACTTGAAGAACGATTATCAAAACTTAAGCAGCGCTGTCGTGGACGACATGACTTATTGTTAATGTTTTTAGAAATTCAAATTCAATTAGCCTTCGCTGATGGTTCACTCGATCCTGCTGAGCGTAATGTCTTACACCAAATAGCTGAGCATTTAGGCTTTGCAAAAGCCGATCTTGATCGTTTGCTAGAAATGATTATTGCCGGTGAATCTTTTCATCAACAATCAGGCAGAACTGCATCCCCTCAACAGCAAGCAAGCTTATTAAAAAATGCCTATAAAGTTTTGGGGGTTAGCGAAAATGCCACTAAGCAAGAAGTGAAAAAGGCTTATCGCAAATTAATGTCGCAACATCATCCTGATAAACTAGTTGCCAAGGGCTTACCTGAGTCGATGATGGAGTCAGCCAAGCAAAAAACTCAAGACATTCAAGCTGCTTATGATTTAGTCAATAAACAATTTTAATTTATTTTAATTTGTATTTAGTAGGTGGTTGATTTCTCTGCTAGTATTTGTAAAAACTTTGTAAATTTACATTGGCTCAACGAAAAGGAAACATTATGTTAAAACAAGTTTTTGCTACTGCGATGATGTTACTTGTACCGCTAACTGCAATGGCTGGCGCTGAAGAAGATCGTCAAGAAATTAGAGAAATGCGTCAAGAAACATTAGCTAGGTTGTATAAAGAACAGCCATCAACTAAAGCTAAAATTCAAAAAGCCGCGGGTTATGCAACATTTTCAAACATAGGTGTTAACGTTATATTTTTATCAGCCGGTGGCGGTAGTGGAGTGGTTCATAACAATGCCACAGGGAAAGACACTTATATGTCGATGGGTACCGCAGGCGTTGGTATTGGTTTTGGTGTTAAAGACTTTAATGCGGTATTTATTTTTAAAACCCAGGATGCACTAAACACCTTTATTGAGTCTGGCTGGGACTTTTCTGGGCAAGCGGATGCTGCTGCAAAATCAGGTAAGAAGGGTGGTGAAGGTAGCGCTGCTGGTACTGTGGTTAAGGATGTAGAAATTTACCAAATGACTAAAAATGGTATTGCCTTGCAAGCTACGTTACAAGGTACAAAATACTGGAAAAACGATAAGCTTAATTAGGCTTTGACCCCCTTAATTGCTGGTTACCAGCCGATGGTGGCTAACCAGCCTTTAATTTCTTTTGCCAATGCAGGCTCTGGGTAATAACCTGAACGAAAATTCATTAACTGTCGTTGACGGTAAAATGGTTTAAGTTCTTGCTTTGCAAGTTTTACACGCAGCGATGCAAAGTGATCAACCCACGGTGTATCTTTCGCTAAAACCAAATCTAAAATTGGTAAACTCGATGTTGCCATTTTTTTCGCTAATTCTTTGTTTTCTGCTTCAGTAAGCAAATGAGCGCTTAAGGTAATCAGGGCATTAGGTTTTTCTAGTTGCTCATTTGATTGATATAAGTCCAACAATATTGCCGCATTATTGCCTTGGGCAATCACTAAGAATATTCCCGGGTTTTCAGCCGCCTTTTCCATTACTGCACTTAAGATAGGGGTTAGCTTCGCTTGATAATCAGCAAGTGTCTTTTGATTTTCTTCTATTGCTAACACGGCTTTTTCTGCATGGCTGGGATATGCCATTGGCTTTTGCTGCGGCTGTATTACGATGGTTGTCCAACCTTGATCAGGTAGATATTGGCGCAGAAAGTTAATGGCTTTCGCATCAGTAGCTGCTTGGCTCCATTCGGGTAATAAAATTGCGGTGCCTTTATCTGAGCTATGATTATCAGCTTGTACTATGGTCAGAAAATCTTCAGTTCCAGCAAGCATCGGCTTAAGCAACTCAGGGCTAACGGCGCGCTCGATATCTTGTTGATATTGGCTAATTAGTGACACCGGTGGCGCAATGTTTACCTTGGCAGGTGTTTGTGAGTTACCACTTTCTGAAGGCGATTCATCTGTTGCTGGCGCTGGTTTGGTTTGCTCTGGCTTTGGTGTTTCTACTGTTTCAGGTGCCGTTTTATCTTCTGTTGATTGCTGAGCATAAATTGAACTAACCGGGCTCAGCAGTAAAAGAAGTAATAATGTCTGACAAAATATTTTCAATGGAACCTCAGATTATCTGCTGGCAAGCAAACTAGTTAATGTATCGGTTAGTAGTCACTTTTCTTTAGTAAGGAAACTAGCTTTGCGGAACATTGTTTGTAAATTCGCATGGCGCTTCAAAGTTCATACTTTCACCCGTAACCGGATGGCTGATAGTTAGCTGAAAGGCATGCAATTGCAAGCGATTACTCAATGCCAGTGCTTGTTCATGGGCATATAGCCGGTCACCAATAATTGGATGATTAAGGGATAACATATGTACCCGCAATTGATGCGAACGGCCAGTTATCGGCGTTAGTGCCACTAAGGTTGTTTCGGGTTCGTGGGATAACACTTGGTAGCGGGTTAACGCTTTTTTACCATGTTCAAAATCCACTTTTTGTTTTGGGCGATTTGGCCAGTCGCAAATCAAAGGTAAATCAACTTCCCCTTGCCGCTCCGCTAATTGACCATAAATTCTGGCCAAATAGGTTTTCGAAGTTTGTCGTTTTTCAAATTGTCGGCTGATACTGACATGAGCGTTTTTATTTAGCGCCATCAAAATAATGCCGGAGGTTGCCATATCTAAACGGTGCACTATGGTTGCGGTCGGCAAAACTGATGCAACGCGATTTTGCAGGCAATCTTGATGTTCGGGTAATCGCCCTGGCACAGAAAGCAGGCCACTGGGTTTATTTAATACCACTAAGTCATCGTCTTGATAAATTATTTCAAGGTACGGTGACTTAGGTGGTCGATAAATGAAGTCAGGATTTGCAACCATAGTATTTTTTGTTTTTAACCTACGCTGGTAATGTAACCTTAGTGGGTGACAACCACTAAGCGCACTGCTTCAAAGGTAAGCTGTGCCTTATCAATATAGGTGGTAAGCTCAGTTTGTTGATGCTTAACAAAATCAAGCTCTTCTTGTCGAACACTCGGATTAATCGCCGCTAACGCTTTTAAGCGATTGTATTCTAAATCAAGTGTTTGATGCATGTTTGTACGAGCTTTTTCAGCAATAGTTGGAATTTGTTGCTGGGCATGTTGCTCAGCCAGGTTAACCAAAGGCTGGATCTCTGCTTTTAATGCTTTAACTAACTGCAATGCCACTTGTTTTTTCACTGGACTCAGCTGTTGTTCAAGTACTTGAGAGGACACTTTGCTGGCTAAATTATTCCCCGCTTTGTCCACTAAAATACGAATAGGCGTTGTCGGTAAATAGCGACCTAATTGCAAATGTGCAGGCGCAGTTGCCTCAACGGTAAAAATACACTCTAACAAGAAAGTGCCAACGGGTAGTGCAGGATTTTTCAATAAGCCGATGCTGGCATTACCAATTTCATCACTTAGCACTAAATCCATTGCGCCAGTAACCATTGGGTGATCCCAAGTTAATAGCTGATAATCTTCACAGGCAAGTGCTGTATCACGGCTAAAGGTAACCGTTGTGCCGTCATCAGGTAAATGCGGGAAGTTAGGCGATAACATATGCTCAGTCGGATTTAGCGCTATGGCGTTATCGGCTTTATCATCTTGTTGAATACCGAACACATCAAACACTTGAAACATAAATTGCGGTAATGCTGTGTCGTTATCTAGCGTTGCTATTTCTTGCACTATGGCTTGGGCTTTACCTTGGCCACTAGAATTAATTTCAAGTAATTTATCACGGCCACTTTCCAGCTCTTGTTTTATCGCTAAATGTTGCTGATGACAGGCGGCGATTAAACTGTCTAAAGTGCTGCCTTGCCACTGTTGATCAAACATTGCCTGCTGCAAGTCATTATGGTGATGTTCGAATACGGCTCTGCCGGTGATACAAGTGTGCTCAAAAGCATTAAGCGATTCTTGATACCAGCGGTAAAGTAAAGACTGAGGCGAATTAGCAAAGTAGGGAATATGAATATTAATGGTTTGCGTTTGACCAATACGATCTAAACGGCCAATACGTTGCTCGAGTAAATCAGGGTTGGTAGGTAAATCAAATAATACTAAGTGATGAGCAAACTGGAAGTTACGACCTTCACTGCCAATTTCAGAGCATAATAGCACTTGGGCGCTATCTTCTTCTTGAGCGAAATAAGCGGCAGCACGATCGCGTTCGAAAATACTTAACCCTTCATGGAATACTGCTGCGCGAATACCTTCTTTAACGCGTAATGCTTGCTCAAGCTCAATCGCGGTTTCGGCGTGAGCACAGATCACTAATACTTTTTCATTGTTAAGTGATTGTAATAATTCAATTAAAAAGCTTACACGTGGATCAAAATCGTACCAAGCATCGGTCGGTGAGGTTAAGCTAAATAGACGCTCAGGGCTGGCGATGTATTTACTTTGCTTTAATGCCGCCACTTGATCTGGCGTTTTATCAGCAATTAATCCGGTGATGGCGTCATAATATTGTACCGGCAGCTCAAACTCACTTGGCTTGGCTTGTCGTTTAGGGAAACCTTTAATGGTGTTGCGACTATTTCTAAATAAGATGCGACCAGTACCGTGACGATCTAATAATTGGTTGATTAATTCTTTTCTGGCACCAGCTTGCGCTTCACTGTCAGCAGATTCTAGCGCACTCAGTAATGGTGCAATATCCGTTTCTTTTAGCAATGCAGTTAAGGTTTGAATTTGGCTATCGGTTAACGATTGCTTTTCAACTAAGGCATTAGCAGCATCTGCCACCTCAGTGTAATGACTTTCTTCTTCAATAAAGGCTTCATAATCATAAAAGCGATCAGGATCGAGTAAGCGCAGGCGAGCGAAATGGCTTTCATGACCCAGTTGATCTGGCGTTGCTGTTAGTAACAATACGCCAGGGATAACTTGGGCTAGTTGCTCAATACATTGATATTCAATACTTGGCGCTTCTTTTGACCAATTAAGATGGTGCGCTTCATCAACCACCATTAAATCCCATTCTTCGGCAATTAGTGATTCATACCACTCAGGGTTGTCGGTAAGAAAGTTTAGATTCACTAAGACTAATTGTTCAGCGCTAAACGGGTTTTCATCACCACTTTGCTGACAGCGCTCATCGTCGTAAATTGAAAATTTCAAATTAAAACGGCGTAGCATTTCAACTAACCATTGGTGCATTAACGATTCTGGCACGACAATTAGTACCCGTTTAGCACGACCTGTAACCAGCTGCTGATGAATAATTAAACCTGCTTCAATGGTTTTACCTAAACCTACTTCATCTGCCAGTAAAACACGTGGCGCAAAGCGACTGCCAACTTCTTCAGCAATATATAGTTGGTGAGGAATTAAGCTAACACGACCACCACTTAAACCTACTAATGGTGACTGCTGCTGTTCATATTGATGTTTTAGCGAGGCTTTACGTAAGCGGAACCAATCAAGGCGATCAACTTGGCCGTTAATTAGTCGGTCATGGGGTTTATTAAATTTAATAAAGTGATCAATCATCACTTCTTTTAGTGAGACGGTTTCACCTGTATCGGCTCGAACGCCAGTATAAGTGATCATGCCCTGTTGTTCTTCAAGGCTCTCAACAGTTAGCGCCCAGCCTTCATGGCTTGGAACTACATCGCCTTCGCTAAATATTACGCGGGTGAGCGGTGCGTTATCTATTGCATATTTTCGAGACTCGCCGGTTGCGGTAAAAACAATGGTGACAAACCGATTCTCGACATTCATCACTGTCCCTAGCCCTTGATCTGATTCACTATCACTGATCCAACGTTGGCCCGGAAAAAATTGCATAGATACTCCTACGAAATTGCTTAGTGTCAGACAAAAATTACATCACACCTACTTTAGCTCAAACCTAATTAGCTCAAACCTAAATAAGGGAAAAGTGCTGACCTAGAAAAAAAAGGGCGCCATATTACCGTTAATACTAGTTGTTATCATTAAAAAATTCGTATTTATCGTGCGGAAAATTGTAATGTCACTAGAAATTATCAAGATATTGAAAAATGACGGGGTTAGGTTGGGGGGGGGGGGAAGCTGAGGTAATTCCCCATAATGACAGGATTATTTGTGTGGTCAAGTGATTAAATTTCATGCCATTTTGGGCGGAAAAAAACAATTAATTTGCTTGCGATATCAAGGGCAAAATGTCAGAGTGAAACTGAGCGTTTTACATGGAATTCATCAACCGCTATTAGCGTCCTAACTCGGGTTGATTCAGTTATTACAGCTTTATCGCCTTGATGGGATAGCACTTAGCTAAGCGAGCTAGCCTATATGACTGACCAAACCATCATTTATGTATTAGATACCAATATTCTGCTGCATGAACCTTTCGCCTTCCTTTCATTTAAAGAACATGATGTTGTTGTCCCGATGACAGTATTAGAAGAGCTGGACTCAATCAAAGACAGGCAAAAAGATGTCAGTCGTGATGCTAGAGTGGCGATTAGAGCATTAGAAGATGTTTTAGCCAATGCCACGCCCGAGCAAGTGCTGGCGGGGGTATCGCTTGATCAGCATTTAGGTCACCATGACCAATCGCCAAGTGGCTTATTATCGATTATCAATGATTATGCGCTTAAACAAAAAGCGTCAACCTTGTCATTTAATGAAAATGATAATCGCATCATTAATGCCGGTATCTATATTCAACAGAAACATCCGAAACGCAAAGTGGTGCTGGTCACTAAAGATATTAACATGCGGTTAAAGGCCAAAGGTGCTGGCATGGCCCATGTTGAAGACTATAGAACTGACCAACTTATTGATGATGTTAGATTTTTAACAAAAGGGTACCATCAATTTGAAGGGGATTTTTGGCAGAACGTTAAAGAATGTGAAACTGAAGCAGAAGGTAGAACCACGACCCATTATCTCAAAAGAGATGTGCTGCCCAATACTTATATGAATGAATATTTATTGGATGAAAGTGAACATTTCGCAGGTAGAGTTGTGGGCTGGGATGATGAAAAGCTAGCAATTCAAGATATCTCTCGTGAGCGATTAATGTCGAAAAATGCGTGGGGTATTTCACCGAAAAATATTTATCAAGGGATGGCAATGGATGCCTTGCTTGATCCTACCATCGACTTAGTTATTTTAACTGGCCCAGCGGGCTGTGGTAAAACCTTATTAGCGCTAGCAAGTGCTTTAGAGCAAGTTATTGAACGAGGCTTATATGACAAAGTCATTGTTACACGTTCAACGCCTGAAATTGCTGAATCCATTGGTTTTTTACCCGGTACCGAAGAAGAAAAAATGGCGCCTTGGTTGGCGGCAATTACTGATTCATTGGAAGTGCTGCATAAACAAGATGAAAGTATGAGCGGTAGTTTGAATTATATTATGGAGAAGGCCAATATTCAGTTTAAGTCGGTGAACTTTATGCGAGGGCGCAGTATACAAAATGCTTTCGTAATACTTGATGAATGTCAGAACTTAACGGCATCACAGCTGAAAACCATAATTACTCGCTGCGGTGAAGGCACAAAGTTAGTGTGCAGTGGCAACTTGGCACAAATAGATAGCAACTATTTAACCGCAGTAACTTCAGGTTTAACTTATATAGTTGAGCGCTTTAAAGATTTTCCTGGTAGCTCTACAATTAATCTTAATGGTGTTGTGCGTAGTCGATTAGCGTCATTTGCTGAAGAAAACTTATAATTATCAGGTGGTTTTGATAAGCGGCTAGTGAATTACTAGCCGCTTTTTTTATTTATGGTAGTCTTGTAATGATTACATCAAAAAATTCCTAGCAATAAAGGTACAATGAAAAGCGCCAGAGACAATCAGGGCATATCCAAGGTCAATTTATTTAGCCGCTATAATATTGCGGTACTTTTGTTGTTTATATTTCTGATTTTTGTTGCTTCAGCGATTGGTTTTTATCGTTATCAAATTGAACTACAAGAGCGCTTTGATAGCGACATTGTCGAATTAGGTCAACAAGCTAACGTCATCAATCTGAGTTTAGAGCAAAGCCAACAAACCTTGGAAGGGCTAAAGCAGTTTGCTGAATATTATTTAGCTAATCCAGGGGAAATTGCCGCGGCAGCGCCTTTATTGGCTCAAGACAGTGAGCAGTTTTATCTAGTGGCGAATCAAACCAACAATGTCCGCAATAGTATCCGAAATCGTAAACGTATGCGGGGCAACATAACTGGCATCGGCGAATTAAGTAAATTTCCAGATGAAATGTGGCAAGAGTTGGCAATGGCAAATGCGTTAACACCAGCATTTATTGCTGGTAGCAACACCAATGCTCACGCTACCTGGTTTTATTATTTATCGCTAAATCGTTTTATTAGCATATATCCATGGATTAGTAGGAATGCATGGCGATATACCGATCATATGCTCAATGAATCTTATTTATGGCAAATAAGGCAAGATAACCTTGCCGGAAAAACCTTTGTTTGGTCTGAACCCTATCAAGATGCAGCGGGTAAAGGTTTAAAAACGTCAGTTGGCACAGGGGTATTTGTTGGCGCTGACTTTAAAGGTGCTTTGGTTATTGATGTCGATTTACTGAGTTTACAGGCTAAGTTGCCCGATGTTAGCCAAGAAAACCAAGGGTATGCCTTAATCAACAATCAAGGGAATGTTCTAGTACATCAGACGTTGGTAGAGAACAACCTGATCTCCCAACATAGGTGGCGTGAAATAGTGCCAGAGAGTTTGCAAAGTTTTTCGGTCAATCAATTGAGAAACTTCGATAAACAAATGAACTATCGCGGTTGGTTATTACAAAAATATCAATTGTCAGCCAATGGTTGGAGTTTGGTTAAATATCAACTTTTTGATGACTTCACTTTGCAATTAAAAAATCGCTTTCTTTATTCAGTATTGATTTTATTTATTAGCTTAGCTGCGTTTTTAACACTGGTTTTTGTGATGACGCGCCGAACTTTTATTAACCCTGCCTCTGAATTTATTAGTCATATCGAACATTGCGCGGACGGAGATCCGGGAAAAATTAAGCCAACCAAGGAATGGTCACCTTGGTTTCGATTGGTGGAAAATATCTTTGGTCAAAACCGTAGTTTATTGTTGCAGCTAAAAGAGCAGAATGTTGCGCTAGATACTAGAGTGGCAGAAAAAACTCAGGCGTTAATTGAGCAAAGTGAAGAGCAACATAAGGCCTATGTCTTGTTACGCTCTGTTATCAATGCCATCCCAGAATTTATTATCTTTAATGATAATGACCACAAGCTCACAGGTTGTAATAAGTCATTTGAACAATTTATTCAACTTTCTGAAGCTGAGTTGATAGGTACCGCCGTTATGGAGCGTTTGCCACAGCCAATTCAGCAGACTTTTGAAGAATTCACTGCTTTACCTGAAGCTGCTACCGCACTGGGTTATCAACAAATGGTTGAGACCAGCGGTGATACTTATGAAATTTTTTGTACCCGTTTTTACAATGAGTCAGGTAAGTCGTTAGGCACAATTGTTATTTTACGCGATGTATCAGTACAAACAGCGGTGCAATCGGCGCTGCAGAGCGCAAAAGAACAAGCGGAGCAAGCTAACCGAGCAAAGAGCCAGTTTTTGGCTAACATGAGCCATGAAATTCGCACGCCAATCAATGCTATACAAGGCATGATGGCGTTGATGGCGAAAACATCACTAACGGCTTTTCAACAACAATATTTAGCTAATGCCCAAAGTTCGTCATCTGCTTTATTGCACTTAATTGATGAATTATTAGATTTATCAAAAATTGAAGCAGGTAAGTTAAGGTTAAATTTAGGGTGTGCTTCCCTAGACAATATTATCGATCGTGTGTTGCAACTTAACTCCGTCAACGCTTATAAAAAAGGGTTAGTTATTTCCGTTGACTTAGACGCTAATGCGCCTGAGATTATTGTTATTGACGAAATGCGCCTCACACAGGTGCTGACTAACTTAATTAATAATGCCATTAAATTTACCCACGAGGGGCAAGTCGCATTAAAAGTTACGGCTACAGCAAAAGATGGAAATAATGCACTACTTAAGTTTGTTGTCAGCGATACAGGCATAGGTATTGCCAAAGATAAACAAGTGAGCTTGTTTGATGCCTTTAGCCAAGCAGATGAGTCGATGACCAGAGAATATGGTGGCTCAGGGTTAGGATTATCAATAAGCCAGCAAATTGTGCAGTTATTTGGTGGTGAAATTAAGGTGTCATCAACACCAGAAAAAGGCAGTGAATTTAGCTTTGTTTTACCCGTAAGCATAGAGTCACAACCTGAAAAGCAGCCAACCGATATTACGCTAGTATTTTGGGGATGTGATGTCTCGGCAAGTTTTCAGGCGGCAATTGAACAGCTGGGTTGGCAATTTCATTTGGTTAATGACATCGAAGAGTATCAAGCGCTGACACTAAGCAACGATGTTGTGCTGTTGTTAGACGGTGAATTATTAAATGCGCAACCGGCTCATTACCTTGCTCAAATCAGCCAGTATCATCAGCTAGCACTCGTTGGCATCTGCCAGCCGATTATGGCATCAATTCCTGAGCAAGTATTACAACAGTTAGCTCAGGTTAACATGCCGTATGCGCTTTTTGATATGCCTCTTTATCGCTATTCATTAACAAAGATTACCAAGCACCTTCAGCAGTTAAGTCAGGATAATCATGTCGTCGATACCCCGACAATGCCATTGCCTATCTCTTCTAGCAAAACTAAGCCTTCTGCACCATTAGCTAATAAGTTAGAGGGAGTTAGTGTGTTGCTAGTTGAAGATAACTTAGTGAACCAAATGGTGGCGCAAGAGTTACTTTTTTCAATGGGCGCCCAAGTGACAATTGCTGAAAATGGTCAAGCGGCTTTAGATTTACTGCCACAGTCTAAAATTGATATTGTGTTAATGGATATACAAATGCCAGTGATGGATGGGTTAACGGCAACTCGTCTTATTCGAGCTCAAGAAGAGTTTGCGCATTTGCCAATTATTGCGATGACAGCGCATGCGCGAGCAGATGACAAAAAAGCTAGCATCGAAGCAGGAATGAATTTGCATGTGGCAAAACCGGTGACTGCAGAAGTACTACTAGCGAGTATCAAAAAAGTTTTATCAGAAGCAGAAACTGTCGATTAATAAAGGCGTAGTATTTTTATAAGTCAAATACTTCGGCAGTGTAAAGTCCGGCATGAATGGCTTGTTCGGAATCAAATGATAATTTACCCAGTGGCATCAGTGCAGGACCTGTAGGATCACCCAGTACAAAAGTCTGACCGTTAACAGTAATGGTGATGTCATCTCCTTCAGGTAAGGTATCAATGCCAATAAACGCATGTTGATCGATATAGATCATGGCCATCGTAATTCTGGGCATTAATGCTCTTAGAATGGCAATGGTTAACGTCATCTTACTGTCACAGTCCCCTTGATTTTCCCATATCACTTTTGTTGGTACATTAAACCCAGCCCCTGATGAGGTCGTACGTGAGATGAGCTCTGAATAAGGAATGTTTTGAACAAAGCTTAAGGTGAAATCAGTGACTTTACGAATATTTTGCACATCAACTGCTGCCATAATTGGCTCTTTGGCGGGCGCTAGCAATTGTGCTGATTCATGGGCGATACGGATGTGATCGGGTTTGATGCCGGCGTTTTGATTGTGATCGGTAAATTGATGATAGTATTGAGATTGCAAATACTGGTGAAAAAAGGTTTGCTCTTCTTGTTGGATGCGTTGCTTGGCTAACGCAATCGCTTCTTGGTTATTGCCTGACAGCGATATATTCTCAAAGCTATTGTCAAAATTGACTAAAACACCTTTAAGAGGCTGTTTTTGCAAACTACGTTTTATATTTTTTTGAACGTATCGGGTGGCAAACTTTGGGTTATATTCTTTAAAGCGACGAAACTTTTTAAATAATGTTTTTTTATTGAGGGTGAAGCTCAGTGAGCGTTGATTTTTATTAATATCAAGCCATTGATAATCAAACTGATAGCTATCACCAAGGTCGGTTTTGGTGAAGTTTAATTGTTGCGCATTGACCCCATTTACACTCAATAGTACACAGTAAACTATTACCGATAAGACAATTCGCACCAAAATTCCTAACTAACCGCTTTTGTTATGTTTTTTACTATAGCGTTAATCAGTGGTTGTCGCCAAGTCGTTGATCATACCATTGAATATTAGACTGTTAGGCTAACACTACCATGTCAGTTTTAACATTCACGAGTTTTTTCCGTTCAAGATGGCTCCAGAACATCTCATGAAAATAAAACGCTATGGTATTTATTGCTGGCTCGACAATTGCGATTAACCCGCCAATTATATAACTCCCCGTCAGTAGGTAAGTGACGCTAAAAGCAACGCTAAAATGTAACACTGCAAAAGTTAAAGTCTTTTTCATTCTAAAATTTCATCTCAAATAAATGTTAATGAGAACTATTATCAAATGCAGTGACTTGGTAAAATAAATTTTATTAATTATTTAATTCAAATAAATCGATTATGACTAGCACAGAAACACCAAAATAAATCAGACAAAGCTTTACTTTCGACAATAATTCACTATATTTAAACGCATGTTTAAATTGTGTGTTTTAATTTTTGAGGTGTAATGTGGCTGAGTATCAAGTTCCATTAAAAGATATGAACTTTATTTTGTTTGATGTGTTCAAGGCAGACGAGCTATGGCAGTCATTGCCAGCATTATCAGACCATGTCGACCGAGATACTGCCGATGCGATATTGCAAGAATGTGCAAAAATTGCAGAACAAGAAATTGCACCACTATTACGCGTGGGTGATGAGGAAGGCGTTAGTTTTAATAATGGCGTTGTAACAACAGCTACTGGTTATAAAGACGCGTTTAATACTTATGCTGAAGGTGGTTGGGCTGGCTTAGGCGGCGATCCAGAATATGGCGGCATGGGTATGCCTAAAATGATCACTGCAATGCATGAAGAAATGCTTTGTTCGGGTGATATCTCTTTTACCCTTTATCCTGTGCTAACTGCCGGTGCAAGCTTATCGCTAGCTAAACATGGTAGTGATGAATTAAAAGCAGCCTATTTACCTAAAATGTATAGTGGAGAGTGGGCTGGTTCTATGTGTTTAACCGAAGCACATGCAGGAACAGACTTAGGCATGATCCGCACAAAAGCTGTGCCACAAGAAGATGGCAGTTACCGTATTACGGGTAATAAGATTTTTATTACCGGCGGTGAGCATGACTTAACTGAAAATATCATTCACTTAGTGTTAGCAAAACTACCTGATGCACCAGCGGGGCCACGCGGTATTTCTTTATTTTTAGTACCTAAAATTAATGTTAATGATGATGGTAGTTTAGGTGACGTTAACGGCGTAAGCTGCGGTTCAATTGAGCATAAAATGGGTATTCATGGTTCTGCAACTTGTGTAATGAACTTTGATGATGCGAAAGGTTACTTAATTGGCGAAGTGAACAAAGGCTTAGCTTGTATGTTCACTATGATGAACTTTGAACGTATTGGTGTGGGTATCCAGGGCATTGGTGCTGCAGAGCGTTCTTATCAAAATGCACTGGAATATGCTAAAGATCGTATTCAAGGCCGTTCATTAACGGGGGCAAAATCACCTGATCAAGCAGCTGATTCTATTATGGTGCATGGTGATGTGCGTCGCATGTTACTCAACATGAAATCATTGACTGAAGGCTCACGTGCGTTATCAGCTTATGTATCTAAGCAGTTAGATATTGCCACCTACGGTGAAGGCAATGACCAAGTTAAAGCTGATACTTTAGTTGCACTGTTAACACCAATTGCTAAGGCCTTCTTTACCGATATGGGCTTTGAGTCAACGGTAGCTGGTCAGCAAGTATTTGGTGGTCATGGCTTTATTCGTGAGTGGGGACAAGAGCAGCTAGTACGTGATACGCGTATTACTCAAATCTACGAGGGTACCAATGGTATTCAAGCGATGGATTTATTAGCGCGTAAAGTTGTTGCGTCAAAAGGTGCAATGTTCAGTGTTTTCGCTGATGAAATAAAAGCATTTATTGATGAAAACCAATCTTCAGAAATGGCTGAGTTTATTAAGCCTTTAACTGAAGCGCTAGCTGACTTACAAACATTAACCGATAATATTATCGCTCGCTCGCAGGGTGATACCAATATGCTAGGTACCGCGGCAAATGACTATTTACATGTCTTTGGTTATACGGCAATGGCGTTTATTTGGGCACAGATGGCAAAAGTGGCACTTGAGAAATTAGACTCTGGTGACAGCTTCTATCAGGCAAAAGTGAAAACTGCACGTTATTACTTTGCCCGTGTATTGCCACGTAGACTGTCATTAATCCACACTGCAGCACAATCAAGTGATGTACTGTTTGAAATTGAAGACGAGCTGTTTTAATTAATCGCTAGCATTTAACCCATTAAAAAGAGCCACAATGTTGGCTCTTTTTTTCTTTCGAAAACAACAAAATCACTAAAGAATATAACAATTTATCACATATTAAATCGTTACTGATTTGTATACTTATTGCTCTTATAGTTGACTGTTTCGGGAGAGCGTCATGTATTCAGCAATAGAAAATCAAGCAATAATTAATAAAGGCTGCTGCGCGTTGTTACTTGATAGTGACAGCATGGCTTCTGCGTTGTTAAAAAACTATTTAGAGAAATGTTACTTTCGAATCGAGGTACTAGCGGATATTGATATTCTTGGCCAAACCATTACCGCGACTCAGCCAGATATTATTATTATTTCTGGCGCTTTTCCTACTATAGATAACCTTAGTTTATCTCGTGAAATTCGCCGTACCTATTTGGGACCTTTATTATTGCTCGACCAAGATAGTAGTGAGCAGGTGCAAATTGCCGCATTTGTATCCGGGGTCGATGATTATTTAGTGAAACCAGTATCACCAACCATGATCAAAGTGCGAGCTGAATCTTTGGTTCGCCGCGCACAACTTACTCAAGATAATGATCACAGTCGTGAACGACAAGTGGGTAATTTAGCTTTAGATATTCAAGGGCACCGCTGCTTTATTGCCGGAGATCCAATAAAATTAAGTAGTTTTGAATTTAGGCTGCTTGATTTATTAATTGCCAGTCAAGGTCGAGTACAAACACGCGCTAACATGTACCGAGTGTTGTTGAATCGTACTTATAACGGTGTTGAACGGACAATTGATGTGCGGATGGCCAAGCTAAGAGAAAAGCTTAATAACAGTGGGTTCAAATATGCGTCAATTGAAACTGTTTGGGGTCAAGGTTATGTGCTTAATGAGTCGCAACAGTTAACTCAGCTAGCCTCATAACCAATCAGCACTTGTTTTTGGCTAAAGTCATTAGCTTGGTTAGTTATTCAGAATGAATAGGTAGTGCCGATTAAGGCCATATGTTGTAAGTCATGTTCAATTAATGGGTTGTTCAATGCTTCGCTATCAAGTGAAGTGGTTGATAGTGAGCCAACAATGGCCCATTTTGCATTTAAGTGATAACTGCCGATGACACTGACTGTAGTGTTAGTGCTTGGTTCTCCATTTAATGAATGCATTAATGGCGTTGCTGGAGTTAATAGGTATTGCTGCTCTGTTAGCGATTGCTCTACTACCTCTAATTTAGCAGCAACTGCAATGTCTAGTGCACGATAAGACATAACAACATAACTACCTTGAAGGAAGAATTGACGCCCCTTGCTGGAGTCAAAACTTCCTGAGGTTAATTGAGTTTGGGCAGGGCTGATAACCGTAGCATATTGACTTGCTAGCACCTCATCATTTAGCCCAGCTTCTAAGTCGAAATCAAGCGAGTAGTGAAGTGCTGGTATCTCTGTTAGTAATAGCTGATCGGAAATTCCCAATGCTTGCATATTTGAGCGACTAAGCCACTCGTGAGTTTGCTGATTCTGGTCATCATCGGTGAAGGCGTAACCAGACGCCGAAAAGAGATAAAACAATATGAACACACAGCGAAAAGTCATATATCCTCCCTAGGCGATAATTGTTTTTAATTTTTTTGTTATTGCAATTTAACTATAGTTGCTTTTGTTTTAGCTGACAGAAAAAAATCAGCAATTTATCTTAGTGTATTGAAAGATAATTAATTTTTGTTATTTGCACATCAAGCTATAGGTTTTCAGATAAGCCAATTAGATCGTTTGGTTACTGCAACAGTGGTTTTGATACGCCACAGGTCAGGAAGCGAGCAGAATTATTTATTTAGCGCATGATTAAACATTAATCGGAATCCATGTATACTTGCGCCCTTGAAATTTTATAGGACTAGGTTTTTGTTAGCTATTATCCGTATTGTCTTACTAGCGTTGGCGCTGGTACTTATCTCAGTTTTTGCTTGTATATATAGTTTGTTGCGACCTTTTCACCGTAACAATGTCCATGTTGCTGCTCGCACTATGGGTAAGTTAGCCAAAGTAATCGGCTTGGAAGTTGATATCAGAGGCCAAGAATTAGTGCCAGCTGATATTCCTGTGGTCTATATTTGTAATCATCAAAATACTTATGACATTTTTACCCTAAGTAATGCGGTTCAAGAGCATACGGTGAGTGTTGGTAAAAAAAGCTTAAAATGGATACCGTTTTTCGGTCAGATGTATTGGCTAACAGGTAATATTTTGATCGACCGAAAAAATACCAATAAAGCCATTAACACCATTGCATTAACGGCTGAAAAAATGAAAGAAAAACAGCTATCTGTTTGGTTGTTTCCTGAAGGAACCAGAAGTTATGGTCGAGGGTTGTTGCCATTTAAAACCGGGGCTTTTAGAACCGCACAACAAGCGAATGCCCCTATTGTGCCAATTTGCGCAAGTAATACCCATGGTGTTGTAAAATTAAATCGCTGGAATAACGGTAAAATGATCATTGAGTTTATGCCGCCAATCTATATTGATAGCGATGATAAAAAGAATATTAGAGTCGTCACCGACCAAACCCGAGCAACTATGCTTGGTAAAATTAAAGCAATTAGTATTGAAGCTGGTACTGAATTACCGGAAGTGAAAACGGAAAAATAAGCCATGACAAACGAAGAAATACAATATTGGACCGGTTATACCGAGTCTTTGGTTAATGAATTACTTGAAGATGGCAGTAATGATGAGGCACTTCACACCATTGAGCACCATTTTTCTTCACCAGACTTTGATGCATTAGAAAAAGCAGCAATTGCAGCATTTAAAATGGGCCTTGAAGTTGAAGAACCAGAAGAAGCTGAGTTAGAAACAGGCGAGAAAGTTTTCGCTTTTGACATAATTACCGAGCAATATCTGGATGCTGAGCTAATCTTAGATGAGACGCAAAAAATGGTACAACTGGCACAACAGACAAAAGTTGATTATGATGGCTGGGGTACCTATTTTGAAGAATAAATAATCAAAATAGTAAGTTAATATTTTAAAGGAGATTTTCCAATGGAGTGGTTAAGTCAGTTGTTACAACCTGAAGTTCTATCGTTATTAATTCCTATTGTCGCTATAGTTGGTGCATTTGCTGTTGCGGCGCTCAATGCTCATCATAAGCACCAAGAGCGTATTGAAAAGATTAAGCAAGGTTTTAACCCAGAGAAATAATGCAACTCTGGGTTAAAAACTGATTTAAGCTTATCAATTAAAAGTTACTCATTAGTTACCGCTAGTGAATGGTCAACTAGAGCACCAGTTGTTTCAAACGCCTTCCTTGTGCTAAACAACGAAAATGCCGCAGGAACAAAGTAGAAAGACAATAACGTAGTTAATAAAGTGCCGCCAGCCACAGCTACAGCAAATGGTGGCCAGAAACCGCCACCAGCCAATATCAAGGGTAAAAAGCCACCAACTGTTGTAATGGTCGTTGACGTAATATGACGGGTGCAGCTTTTCACCCCTAAAATAATCGCTTCTTTATCGCCTTTAACTGCCAAAGGATCCGCTTTAAGTTCGGCAATAATCACGATAGCTGCGTTAATCGCTAGCCCCATTAAACCAAGCAGTGCAATGATTACCGTAAAGCCAAACGGGTAACTGAATAAAAAGATACTAAGTAAACCTAACCCCACTGATTGAATGGCGCTAAGAAAGATAATTGCGCTGATCCTAAACGAATTAAATGACAGCACGACAACGGTGATCAGTAAGGTAAATATGATGCCAACACTGGCGAGTAATTTACTCACTGCCGTGTTACGCTCCGCCGACTCGCCGCCAACTTCCATTCGATAACCACCAGGCAAGGTAAAGTTATTTTTCGCTAGGTTTTCTTGCACTTTCGCCAAGACAATTGATGGTAAAACACCAGCACGAATATAGCCTTCAATCACGTTGACTCGCATACCATCACGGTGTGGAATTGCACCGCGTGACGGCTTAATAGTGAGCTCAGACAGCGAGGTTAATGGAATACTGTCATTGGCTTTATTACTTAATAAATTCACGTTGGCGATATCAATTAATTCGTTACGAGATTCATTGCGCATACGTACACGAATTGGGATTGATTCAGTCGCTTCAATAACTGAACCATTAACTTGGCCGGTTAGTGATTGGCTCATTTGCTGGGCAATATCAACTAAACTAAGCCCAGAAAGCGCAGCAGCAGACTCATCGGTTTTAACCCAAACTTTCGGAGTACCAGGTTGCAAGGTGGCTCGGGTGTGCATAACATCATCCGTTAAACTCATCACCCGCCGTATTTCGTCACCCAATGTTTTTAAAGTATCTAAATTAGGGCCAAATAGTCGCAGCTCAACAGGTGCATTAAATGGTGGTCCTTGTTCTAACTTACGTACCAGCACTTGTGCTTGCGGAAACATATCATCTAACGCAATTTGAATTTGCGGAATAAGCCGGTTGGCAGCCTTAAAATCTGAAGCTGTGATCATACCTTGCGCATAGTTTCTTAGCCCGTCTTTGGTTGGCATCATGTTGTAATAAAATGACGGCGCATTTTTACCAATAAACCATTGAACTTTGTTAATACCGGTTTGAGTATGCAAATACGCGCTCAGTTTATCGGTCATATCTTTGGTATTGTCTATGCTGCTTTGTGCGGGCATAAACACTTCTATTTGAAACATATCGCGATCAGAGGGCGGGAAGAATTGTTCCGTTAAATGCTGAGCTGCAATAAAGCCCATTAACGGTAAACTCATGACCGCAATAATAATTGAACGGCGATAGTGTAAGGCAAAATGCAGTGACTTTTCGAACAGCTGACTAAGCGAATTTAACTCTATACCGTGATCATACCAATGTGGCTTTGTTCCTTCGGTTGGCTTAGCAATAAAGCGTCCAGCTAAACCTGCAACTATGGTATGTGAAATAATATAAGAGCCAATTAATGAGAATATAACGCTTAAGGCAATTCCACCAACAAATTCACCCGCAGGTCCTGGCATTAGTACAATCGGCATAAAAGCCAAAATTGTCGTAATGGTTGAGCCCATTAATGGTTGCCATAAATGCTTAACGGCGTAACCGACACTGTCTAGACGTCGCATACCTTGTTGACGTTTCACTTGAATGGTATCGGTCATTACAATGGCGTTATCAACCATAATGCCTAACGCGACCACTAAACCAGTCACTGACATTTGGTGAATAGGTAAACCATAAATATTCATTACCGCTAGCGTAAAAAGTACGGTAAGCGGTAGTGAGCTGGCGACAATAGCGGCGCTGCGCCAACCTAAGGTTAAGAACAATACCATCGATATCAGCACAAAACCCAGTGTGATATTACCGAGTAGCTCGGTTAATCGAGTTTCAGTGTAGGTATTTTGATCAAATAACACTTCTAAGCCAATTGAGGCGGGTAATGTCGATTTAAATTCTGCTAATGCGTTTTCAACGTCATGGGTCCACTTGTCGATACGTAAATCTGGCAGCATACGTGTGGCAACAACCACTGCCGGCTTATCATTGATAATTGCCATTTCACGAGCAGGCCAATTTAATGATTTACTGACCTCGCTAACATCGCCTAAGGTAACCACGTTTCCTTGGCTGTTGGTTTTTAACGGTATATTGCGAATTCGTTCGACACTATCTAGCGCGCCAGTTAATTCCACCTGCATTTGGTTATTACTATTAACCAACTGACCGGCTGAAACTTTAGCGTCTGCTAAGAAAATTTGTTGAGATATATAAGCGGCCGAAAGCTTCATTTGTGAAGTTTTAGCTTCATCAATGGCCACTAAAATCTCTTCTTCACCGTGACCGAAAACTGTGACGATATCAGTGCCGCTTATTAACCGTAGGCGGTTTTGTAACTCGTTGGCATAACGACCTAATATCGCAATATCTGGTTGATTATCATTAAGCCAATTTAATGCTACCAATTGGGTATAGGCATAGCCTCTATCATCTTCTAATGTTGGCTTTAGCGCGCCTTGTGGCAGTTCGGGCTCTACATCACTGATAAGATCACGAACGCGCGACCAAATCGGTTTAGTGTCGGTAATTTCATCTTTTAATTGTATTTGAACAACCGATAACCCAGGGCGAGAAACTGAAGTAATTAACTTGATCTCATAAAGTTTACGTAACTTTTGTTCAATTTTTTCAGTGACTAATACTTCAACGCGTTCAGCGCTGGCGCCAGGCATTTGTGTTAAAACACTGGCAAGTCTATTTTGTATATGTGGGTCTTCAGTACGAGGTAGGGTGGAGAGTGCTCCTAATCCAGATACAATCAGCAGCGCAATCACCAACGACATTAAACGGCCATTTTTAACAAATGAACGTATCATTATTTGGCTCCTGCAGCTTTAATTAACTGACCAGGCACATATCGGTGTAAACCTTGACTAATTAAAGACAGTGATTCGCCTGAAAGCCCACTAATAAAGGCTTGTTCTTGTGTGGTATGAAGCACCTTAACCGTTTGTGGCGTAATTTGATATTGGCCTTGGGCTTGATTAGCTCCTTTTGCAGGTTCGGCAGTGTAGATATTCCATTGGCCTCTTACGCCATCGGTTAATGCAGTAAGTGGCACCCAAAAGCCGGGTTCAGAAATTTCTTGTTTGATACTAACACGAGCGATTAAGCCGCTGACATTTAGCAACGAGTTGTCCATCGTTAATCGTACATTTACTGTGCGAGTTTCTTGATTAAGTTGTTGCCCGATGGCAGTGATTTTGGCTTGAAATTGTTGCTGATTAACGTTGACGGCTAGGCTTTGGCCGATTGATAAATTTTCGGCAATATCGGCTGGCACCCCTAAGCTAATTTGTTGCTTAGACTGTTGTACTAAGCTGAAGGCTAATTGCCCTGCGCCAAGGTTGTCACCTTCTGATATATAACGCTGAAAAATCACACCAGCATACGGTGCGCGTAACTCAGTTTTAGCGATTTGATAACTTAAGGCATCATACGAGGCGTTTAAGCCGCTGCGTTTGGAAGTTAAAATTGCCCGCTCTGCAATTAATTCATCGATATATTGTTTTGACGCGTATTGATCTTTGATTAACTCGTTAGCTCGAGCTAAATTTGCTTGATTTAAGCTAAGTTGAGCATCGACTTGCTGTATTTGGGTTTTTAACTCAAAGGCTTTGATGTTTAGTAATTCATCATCCATTTGAGCTAATACTTCGCCAACCTCGATGGTATCACCACTGTCTTTATTTATTTTTATTACGCGTCCAGGGTATTCAAAACTAAGATTGGTTTGTTGTGTTGCAGCGAGTTTGCCAATGTATTCACGCACCACAGTATAACTAGTCTGTGCTTGTATATTTTCTATGGCAGCGGTGTGAACATAGCTTTCTGTAGATTCTTCAGCCACAGGTTTGCTACAACTCGCAATGCACGACAAGGTGACGAAGGTTGCTGCCATTGCTTTTAGCGGATTAACGTTGAGCAAAACACTAAACACTTGAGTAATTAATTTCATTATCATCCTTTTGATGAATATTATTTTGTCCTAAAGCTACCAACCTAGACTGATCGGTCTAGTGAGTTTAGTTTGTTATTTCTGGACTGTCTAGTCTACTTTAGCTACAGTAGTCAAATTAATGTCAACCTTTATAAGTATATGTCGAAAACTCGTAGTAAAAACCAAACTAAGCGTAAGCAGATATTAGTGGCTGCTACCGAATTATTTACCGAGCAAGGTTATGCATCGACGACCATGGCATTGATTGCACAACAGGCCGATGTCTCAAAACAAACGGTATACAGTCACTTTGGCAGTAAAGAAGAACTATTTTCTGCCGCAATTGAACAAAAATGTGACGCTACCGTGATGATAGACATTGCTAATATCGACTTTACTAAGCCTAAGCAAACTTTATTCCAGTTAGCTAAAAGTTTTTTTTGTATGATCACGTCAAAAGAAGCATTGGCCGTTCATAAGATTTGCGCATTTGAAGCCAATACCTATCCAGAGCTCTCTGAATTGTTTTATCAGGCAGGGCCAGAAAAGTTAACGATTCAAATGACGAAGCTGATGGTGGAGTTTGACCGACAAGGAATTTTAACCATAGTTGATCCAAGATTTGCCGCTATCCAATTTCTTCACATGATGAAAGGCGAGGCGTGGCTGCGGATAGAATTTAATACTGAAAAACAATTAACTGAGCAAGATATTGATTTATACCTTGCTGACAGTGTTGAATTTTTTATGCGAGGCTATGCGGCTAAAGATTATGCGGCTAAAGGTTGTGGGTCAAACTAGTTTTAGCGTAGCTTAATGGGCTTGGGCGGTTGAATCTCTCACCACTAGCTCTGGCGTATATTGTTTGTCTTCAACCTTAGCACTTTGTTTACGTGTATGAGCAATCAATAAATTCGCGGCATTTTCGGCAATCGATTCATTCGGCTGATGCGCCGTAGTAAGTTTTGGCCAGGTTTGCCTAGAGAATGGGCTATTCTCAAAACCTGCAATCGATAATTGCTCTGGAATATTGATATTCATTAGCCTAGAGGAGAATAATGCACCCGCAGCTATTTCATCATTACATGAAAAAATGGCGGTAGGCTTATCTGCTTGTGACATTAAGTATTTTGCCCCTTCAACACCCGATTCAAATGAATATTCCCCTGACTTAATTAGCGCTTCATTAATCGCAATGCCATTTTTTTGTAGCGCATCTTTATAACCATTTAACCGTTCAATGGTTGAATTATGCTCCATGCCACCGGCAATAAAACCAATTTTCTTGTGTCCCAAACTGATTAAATGTTCAGTAATTTCAAAGGCGGCGTCATGGTCATTGATCATCACACAAGGCGTTAAATTATCTGGCGCTTTGTTACCAGACATAATTCGTACTACTTCAACATCCAAGGCTTTGATTTTCTCTACAAACTCCTTCGATTCTGAAAATGGTGGGGTCAGCACTAAACCAGCAATGCGTGAGGTTCTAACCATAGCGCTGATTTCGTCAAAAATATCTGGTCTTTTTGAATCGCACGGGTGAATTACCAGCTCAAACCCCTGCTTGCGACAGGCGGCTAATATGCCGTTTTGCATATCAATGACGTAATAGGCATTGGGGTTATCATAGACATAGCCAATGCTAAATGCCTTTGTGCCAGCTAAATTGCGGGCGGCAAGGTTAGGTCGATAATTTAGCGCTTCAACAGCAGCCATCACCTTTTCTCTGGTCGGTTGACGAACAGAAGGTTCATTATTCATTACCCGCGAAACTGTTTTTATTGATACACCGGCCTGCTTCGCGACATCGTTAATGGTAGCTTTCATGTTTGAGTTGCGCGTTAACGTCCTATTTTGTGATGTTGAGTCGGCACTAGAGTATTGTGAAACGTAAAGGCTCGCAATAAATAATTCTTGAGAACCACTAAAAGTCAAATTGACAGCGCTGTCATTTTTATCTACTGTACGTGCAAAATTTAAAGATGATGGAAGGTTGTCCGTATGTCAAGTCGAGAAAGTTTAGCCAGTTGGCAACGCTTGGTGAAATTAGCCGAGCATAAAAAGCATCAGCATATGAATGATTTATTTGCAGAGGATGGTGATCGGTTTAATAAATTTTCGGTAAAGCTGCCTAATATATTACTTGATTACTCAAAAAACTTAATTGATGAGGAAACACTGTCGGCACTGTTTCAGTTGCTTGAAGAAACAGACGTGAGTGGTTGGCGCGACAAAATGTTTGGTGGTGAAAAAATAAACCAAACAGAAGATCGTGCGGTATTGCATACTGCGCTTCGAGGCTCGGTCAGTGAAGATTTAGTAGTTGATGGCGAAAATGTTAGCCAATGTGTAAGCAAACAACTAGAAAAAATTGAGCAATTTAGTGACAAAGTGCGACAAGGGCATTGGCTAGGATATTCAGGTAAGCGTATCACCGATGTCGTCAATATTGGTGTTGGCGGTTCAAACTTAGGACCGCAGATGGTTACTGAAGCGCTTAAACACTACAGCGATAATAGCGTCAACGTTCATTACGTTTCTAATGTTGATGGTGCTCAAATTGTCGAAATACTGCGTCCACTTGATCCACAAAAAGTGTTATTTATTGTTTCGAGTAAAACATTTACCACTACTGAAACGATGACTAACGCACGCACGGCCATGAAATGGCTTACTGCATCTTCTTTTGATGACTCAGCCATAGGTAAGCATTTTGTCGCAGTAACCTCGAACAAAGAAAATGCTACTGCGTTCGGTATTAAACCAGAAAATATCTTTGATATGTGGGATTGGGTTGGTGGCCGCTTTTCATTATGGTCAGCGATTGGTTTGCCTATTGCGTTAGATTTGGGGTTTGATAAGTTTCAAGCATTACTCGCTGGTGCTAATGAAATGGATGAGCATTTCAAATCAGCCCCTTACAATGAAAATATGCCAGTAATCTTAGCATTGCTTAGTTTATGGAATACCACGTTTCTTGGCGCTAAATCGCAAGCAATTTTGCCCTACGATCAAACGCTGCATATGTTAGCGGCTTATCTACAGCAGGCGGAAATGGAAAGTAACGGTAAATCTGTATCGTGGCATGGACAGGAAATTAACTACGCAACCGTTCCGTCAATTTGGGGAGAACTAGGTATCAATGGCCAGCATGCGTTTTACCAGTACCTGCATCAAAGCAATAATGTTGTGCCGGCTGATTTTATTGGCTCAATTGAAAGTGTTACGCCGGTTTCAGGGCATCATGAAACATTAATGGCGAACTTCTTTGCTCAAACTCAAGCTTTGATGACCGGGGTTAATGAATCACAAGTGAGGGAAGATTTAAAAGCTAAAGGCCGAACAGCTGAGTATATCGATATGGTTGCGCCACATAAGGTGCATAAAGGTAACCGCCCAACTAACACTTTGTTATTAAAACGTCTTGATCCGCGCTCTTTAGGTAATTTAATTGCACTATATGAGCATAAGATTTTTGTTCATGGCATTTTACTGCAAATATGTTCGTTTGATCAGTGGGGCGTGGAGCTAGGCAAAGGCTTGGCCGCGACCATTCAGGCACAGCTAGAAGACAGTGAATTACCGCGAAGTCATGATTGCTCAACGGAAAGTTTGATTCGTTATTATCATGAAATACGCAGTGGCCAACTGTTCGAGAATAGTCAGGACAACTAAATAAGTGCCATAATTGGTAATTAATAAGGCGGTTTTAGACCGCCTTATTAATGGAAAAAGTTAAGAAAATTGACCTTTTAGTCAAGTGAATTTAACTGAGCATTAACAATAATACAGTAATGTTACAATTAAATAGTCTTATTAAACATATACTTAATAATTGTGTTTGTATTAAATATGAACAAGCTCTAGCCAAGAGTAAATTTTATGTGTATGGTTTTAACTAGATGAATGACAACGCTGTCATAACAACAAAAGACAACGCTATCATTCATAAACAAGCTAAGATAATGAAAATATTAAATAAAACGTGTGTAAGGGAAAGTCGATGTCAACTTTAACATTTAAAAAAGGTGTATTAGCTACTAGCATTGCTGTCGCCTTTGCAGGTGGTGTTGCGCCGCATGCAATGGCTGAAGAAGCTCAAGCTGCTGATAACAAAGTCGAAGTTATTGAAGTTCGTGGTATTCGCGGCTCGCTTAAAGCATCTTTGAATGCTAAGCGATTTGCTAACGCTGTCGTTGAATCAGTATCTGCTGAAGATATTGGTAAGTTTCCAGATAAAAATATCGCGGAAACATTGCAGCGTGTATCTGGTGTAACTATTAACCGTGGTTTTACTGGTGAAGGTAACGAAGTTTCTATTCGTGGTATTGACCCACAACTAACCTCAGTACTTTTAAATGGTAACTTTGTGGCGTCGACTGCATGGTTCTCGCAATCAGCTAACAACCGTGCATTTAACATGGACTTAATGCCATCTGAATTAGTTGCTGGCGTTGATGTTTATAAATCACCTGAAGCGTCATTAGACGAAGGTGGTGTTGGTGGTACTGTTGTAATGCGTACTCGCCGTCCATTGGAATTAGATGCTAATACTATCTATGGCTCTGTTGAAGGTAACACTAACAGCTTAGCTGATGACAACGGTTTTGGTGCTACCGGTATGTATAGCTGGAAAAACGACGAAGAAAGCTTCGGTGTTCTACTTGCTGCCTCTACATTAGAAACAATCGGTCGTGCACGTAAATCAGAAAACTATTGGGAAGAGGGCTGGACAGCCTCTGGTATCTCAGCATTTGATCAAGACCGTACACGCGATGCGTTTGATGTAACAGCACAATGGGCGCCAAGTGATGACTTAGTGATCACAGGTCACGCGTTTAGAACAGAATTAGATGCAAAAAACACTAACCAAAACTTCTTAACGATTAACTCGCACTGGGATGCAGGCATTGGTTGTGATAGCCCAAATGTAACACCAGGTTATGAAGGTTGTACTGAAGACGCGAATGGCGTTCGTGAAGGTGGCTGGATTGGTGATAGCGGTTCTCGTTACACTGCTAGTGGTTTACCATTAACAGGTACGGCAGTTTTACCTGCATGGCTTGCACAAGATACCAATACCCGTAAAGCAAAAATTACTTCTGAAGTATTTGATTTAACGCTTGAATATCAAGGTAATGGTTACACACTTTCAGGTATCGTTGGTTACACTGAATCAAAAGGTGGTAACGGCGGTAACTACAATGGTTTATGGGGTATGGCAGGTTTCTCACCTGAGTATCCTTGGTCAGAGCCAGGCTCTGGTGCTTCTACACCACTTAGAGATAATGGTGTAACTGTTGATTACGATATGGATCGTAAGAACGACATCTACATGGCCATTAATGGTTTAGATGCTACTGATGGTACATGGCAAGCGCATAATGACCGTTCATTAGCAAAAACTAAACTGAAAGATGAAGAAACTTACGCACAACTAGATGTTGATTTTGATGTTGAGTTAGGCGCAATTTCTCAAATTGAAGCGGGTATTAAATTCCGTGATCATGAATTCTCTCAAGCTTACATAAATGCGAATCTGGATGGCGGCTGGTTAACTAACTTAGCTGATTATCAAGATGGCTATATTTCAGACTTTGGTGAAGTAATCGCATCGGGTTCTATCAGCAAATATCCTCGTTTAGATGAAGACGCTTATATCAAAGCAATCAACTCAGCTGTTACCGGTTGGACGGAAGATTTATCTGCTTACGGTAAAGTAAAAGAAGAAATTTTCTCTGCCTATGTTCAAGGTAACTTCGACGGTGATAATTTCCGCGGTAACGTTGGTTTACGTTACACAGGTACTGATATTACTGGTAGATCATACGATCCAACGCAAACGTCAATTGAAAAAGTTAAAGGTGACTATGAAGACTGGTTACCAAGCTTTAACTTGGCGATTGATTTAGCCGATGACATGATTTTACGTATGTCAGCAGCACGTGTAATGTCTCGTGCTGGTTACAGCCAATTAACGCCATCGTACTCAAATATCAACCCAACTAAGCCAAGCGCTAACTCGGGTAACCCAGGTATTAAACCTTTCCGTGCGACACAAATGGATATCGGTTTAGAGTACTACTTCAATGATGAATCTTTATTATCATTAGCTTACTTTACTAAAGATATTAAATCGTTTATCACTGATCGTAGCGAAATTCGTTACCTTCCTTCGCCAAATGACAACTCAAATGGTGAAATCGTGCCATGGACTGTTTCAGTGCCTGCACAAGGTCGTGGTGGTAACGTAGACGGCGTAGAACTACAGTATCAACAAGCGTTTGGTAACTTTGGTACTATCTTCAACTATACCTACACTGATTCTGAAGCAGAGAACGAAGCTGGTGATACTATCCAATTACCAGGTAACTCGCGCAATGCATTCAACTTAACAGGTTACTATGAAGATGACATGTTTGCTGCACGTATTGCTTACACTTACCGTAGCAAGTTCTTAGCAGCAGGTACTGCCATTGCTAACCAGCTTGATATCAACGATGAACAAGATTTCTTAGATGCGTCATTCACATGGCATGCAACTGACGAAATCGATATCACTGTTGAAGGTATTAACTTACTAGGTGAAGTGGTTTATGCACGTCACAACGGTGGTTCAGATACACTTCGTACAGCTGTCGATAACGGTACTCGTTACTTTGTTAAAGCGTCAATGCGCTTCTAAGCAAATGTAATGTGAAGAAGTGATAGATCAAAAGGGAAGACAATTGTCTTCCCTTTTACGTCTAGCCTTTTTGAGATATAAAGATAAACCTCTTTTGTGTAGTTAGGAGCAACAATGTCTCAAGATACTGTGAATCATGTGGTCGTGGTTGGTGGTGGAACTGCCGGTTGGTTAACCGCAGCGAACTTAGCTAAAACACTTAATGCGAAAGACCCAAGTTCGATTCAAGTAACTGTGGTTGAATCCCCAGATATTCCAACAATCGGTGTTGGCGAGGGTACTTGGCCAACTATGCGAAAAACTCTTGCTAAACTCGGCATTAGCGAATCGACATTTCTAGTAAAATGTCAGGCGTCATTTAAACAAGCCACTAAGTTTGTTAACTGGAAAGCCGATCCAATTAATGGTCAAAACAACCATTACTATCATTTGTTTACCTCAATTTTTGATCCAAGTGATTTTAATTTAGCGCCTTATTGGCAACTCAATTTGATTGGTGAAGGAAAAACTTACGCTGAAACAGTTAGTGTGCAGGGGCAAGTTTGTGAGCTCGGTTTAGCACCTAAATTAATCACCAATAAAGAATTTGAAGGCATTCAAAATTATGCCTATCACCTTGATGCTGGCTTGTTTGCAGATTTACTCAAAGCACATTGCCTTGAAACGCTTGGGGTAAACTATATTTCCGCCAACGTTACTCGAGTTAATTTAGATAACGATGGTTTTATTGCATCGCTTGATACCGATATTGGTCAACATATTGAAGCGGGCTTTTTTGTTGATTGCTCTGGCTTTAAAAGTTTGTTGTTAGGTGAAGCGCTAGGTGTTGGTTTTAAGTCAATTAGCGATACTTTACTCACCGATCATGCCGTTGCCATTCAAGTGCCATACGCAGACGAACAAGCGCCAATTGCCAGCAGCACCATATCCACCGCTCATGATGCCGGCTGGACTTGGGATATAGGCTTAGCAAATCGTCGCGGCACTGGTTTTGTTTATTCATCGGCCCATACCGATCACGACAGTGCCGAACAAACCCTAAGAGACTATATTGGCCCACAAGCCGAAGGCTTGATGGCAAAACGCATTAAAATGAATGTTGGTTATCGGGAAAAATTCTGGCATAAAAATTGTCTGGCCATTGGCCTGTCAGCGGCTTTTGTTGAACCTTTAGAAGCATCAGCAATATTTTTAATTGAAGCAGCTAGTAACATGCTGTGCGATTTATTTCCGCGCGATCGCAAATCGATGGCGATTGTTGAAGAAAAGGTTAACCGTTCCTTTCAATTTCGTTGGCAAAAGACCATCGATTTTATCAAAATGCATTATTTTCTGTCGAAGCGTCAAGCACCGTTCTGGCAAGATAACCGCGAACTATCTACTGTGCCAGATAGCTTATTAGCCACTTTAGAGCGTTGGCAGCATCATGCGGTGAGTAACTATGATTTTGATAACGTTTATGAACCGTTTCCATTAGAAAGTTATCAATATGTGCTTTATGGTATGGGCTTTGAACAAGATTTATCACATTTGCGTTCAAGCTTTACCATGCAGTCATTGGCCACTAGTCGCAGCCAGCAAGTGCAGCAAATTGCCCAACAAGTAGAAAAACAATTATTAAGTAACCGTGCGCTATTAAATAAAGTCTATCAGCACGGTTTTCAAAAGTTATAACAAGTACCGAATTCGGAGAACACCATGGCGAATATCCAAGTTTTAAGTAGTATCACTCACAAAACAACTAAAATTAAAGACAACCCAACGCTAGAGCAAAGTAAGCATCGTCATTTTGCCCCTGTGGTGTTGCAAGAGTTTGTGCCTGCTAGTCAGGAATTTCCGGTAGTATTTGTCAAAAATGCAGAAACTGGGCAGTTCAAAGCTATTGCCTTATTGGGCCTAAAGCCAGAGCAAAACCTGTTTTATAGCCCAGAAAAGTGGTTAGCAGGTTACCAACCAGAAACTTTAGCATTATACCCATTTTTACTTGGCCAAAATGATCAGCAAAATGTCTTGTGTATTGACCAAGACTCGCCATTAATCAATGACAGCGAAGGTCATGCATTATTTGATGAGCAAGGTAACCAAAGCGATTGGTTAGCTCAAACGGGTGAGCGTGTTATTCAGCACGTTGAAAAATCACAGATGACCGATCAGTTTATCCAATTGCTATTGGCACATGATTTATTAGCGCCGCAATCGTTAACCTTAAATATTGACGGTGGTGAAAGCTATGCGCTAAATGGTTTATATGTCATTGACGAAGCAAAACTTAATGCGTTATCCAATGAAGTATTTTGCCAGCTACGCGAAAAGGGCGTATTGCCTGCCATTTATGCATCGATGCTTTCTATGCACCGCGTCCATAATTTAATTAAGTTGGCAATGGCGCAATAAGTTACCCTGTGAATTTGTAAAACAGCATAAGACAATTGCATAGAGCAGCCCAAGAGGAAGTATCATGACCAAACTTATCAATCACGTGTTGGTGGTCGGTGGCGGCACAGCTGGTTGGCTAACGGCATCAATATTAGCTAAGCAACTTAACAGTAAAGACGATGGCGCGGTTAAAGTCACGTTAGTGGAATCACCGAATATTCCGATTGTTGGTGTTGGCGAAGGTACTTGGCCGACGATGCGTACTACTTTGCAAAATTTAGGGATTGATGAAGGCGAATTTATGCGTGAGTGTGATGCAACCTTTAAACAAGGATCTGAATTTGTTAACTGGGTTTACACACCACAAGCCGATGAAAAGCATAGCTATTATCACCCATTAAGCGCAGTATTCCATTCGTCTTATGATTTTAACTTAGCGCCATATTGGTTGCTAAAAGGCGCGCAAGATAAGCCTTATGATAAAGCCGTTGCCACTCAAAGTTATGTGTGTGATGCAGGTCTTGCCCCGAAGAAAATTACCACGCCGCAATATGATGCCATTCAAAATTATTCGTATCATTTAAATGCCAATAAGTTTTCGAAATTCTTAACTAAATTTAGCAGTGAAAAGTTAGGTGTTCAGCATATTCTGGCTGATGTCACTGAGGTTGTGCTTGACGATAATGGCTACATCAAATCTGTCATGACCGATAGTGCTGGCGAGTTAAAAGCTGATTTTTTCTTAGATTGCACAGGTACACGGGCAATACTGATGGAAAAAGCGCTGAATGTGCCTTGGCTTAAAATTGATGATGTTATTTTTAACGACACAGCGCTGGCTATGCAGGTGCCGTATGAAACGGCTGATGCACCCATTGCCACCCATACTATCGCCACCGCACATGAAGCTGGCTGGACATGGGATATTGGCCTGCATAATCGTCGCGGTGTCGGTTATGTCTACAGCAGTAAATACACTACAGATGAGCGCGCTGAGCAGGTGTTAAGGGAGTATGCTGGCCCTATGTCGGCGGGTATTGAAGTTCGAAAAATCCCCCTGAACTTAGGTTATCGAGAAAAGTTCTGGCATAAAAACTGTGTCGCCATTGGTATGTCTGCCGCCTTTATTGAGCCGTTAGAAGCATCGGCCATCTTTTTGATTGAAGCGGCGGCAAATATGTTGGCGGATCAGTTCCCACGCCAATGGGATGCCATGGCCTATGTTGAAGAAAAATATAATAAAACCTTCCGCTTACGTTGGGATAAAAGTGTCGATTTTGTCAAACTGCACTACTGTATTACCAAGCGTCAGGACAGTGATTACTGGAAAGATAACTGCGATCCAAAATCAATCCCCGAAGCGCTGCAAAAACGTTTAGCTCACTGGAAAACCCATCCGCCGACTAAATATGACTTTGATTATGCGTATGAGCCGTTTGTGTTAGATAGTTATTTATTTGTGTTGTACGGCATGGAGTATGATGTTGATTTAACTCACAACGTAACCTCGTTTGCTCAATCAGCTGAAGCTAAAGCTAAGTTTGATAATGTTGAACGGGTCGGCGAATTATTAAAGCGAGAATTACCTAGCCATCGAGAGCTAGTGGAAAAAGTCTATCAATATGGCTTTGCTAAAATTTAATTAATCCGAACCAAGCAAACTGACTTTTAAATAAAGCGTTTACTAATAAGCAAATAATAACTAAACACTAACCAAAGAATTACGAAAACAATCAGGTGCAACTATGTCTACAGCGTTAAAGAAATTAGTCATTGTCGGTGGCGGTGCTGCCGGGTGGATGACGGCGCTTTATTTAACTAAATGGTTTAATAGTGACAAGCAAACTTACGCCATCACTGTCGTGGAAAGTGAAGATATTGGCACCATTGGCGTTGGTGAAGCGACCGTGCATACGCTGCGTTATTTCTTTAGTATTTTAGGAATAGACGAGCAAGACTTACTAAAGAAAACCAATGGTACGTTAAAGTCAGGCATTATGTTTCGTAACTGGATGAAGCCGGTTAATGGCGAAATGCATGAATATTTTCATCCGTTTGAAGCGCAGCCGCAAATTGGCAAAATGGATATATCATTAAGTTGGCTGTTATCAGAGCAATATAAAAAAGAGCGTTTTGATCAATCCACCTGTTTAAGCAGTGCCTTAATTGCACATCAAAAATCGCCTAAGCTTAGCGGTTCAAAACCTTATGAAGGCTGTGTGCCTTATGGCTACCATTTAGATGCCACACTAATGGGGCGCTATTTACGAGATATGGCGGTAGCTGCAGGTGTCGAGCATATTGTTGCTAATGTAAATGACGTTATTCTTGATAATGGCAACATTAGCGCGGTGCATACCGATAAAGGGCATCAGTTACACGGTGATGTTTTTATTGACTGTACTGGTTTTCATAGTCTGCTGATTAATCAATTAAAGGCTGATAACTGGCAATCTTTTGAAGATGCGTTGCCGTGTAATCGCGCGGTTGCCATTCAAACCACTTATCCGGAAAACACCCCGCCTAAACCTTATACCGCGGCAACGGCGTTAACTAATGGTTGGGCGTGGGAAATTGATCTAGTTGGCAGGCGCGGTAATGGCTATGTCTATGATGGCAACCGTCTAACCCCTGAACAAGCGGAAGCTGAATTGTTAGCCCATATTGGTGTTGGCGATAGTAATGGCGACAACAATATTGAAGCGATTAAAACCACCCATTTAAAAATGAACATTGGTTGTCGACATGAATTTTGGGTCGGCAATTGTATCGCCATTGGCTTGTCAGGCGGCTTTATTGAACCATTGGAATCTACTGGCTTGCACTTAATTGAATTAGCGGTGCGTTTATTAAGTACCCATGTCCCCGCAGCTGATACCCATGACACAATTAAACAGTCATATAACAAGCTAATGAATGAATTTTACGCCAGCTTAAAAGACTTTATTGTGCTGCATTATTGCATTACCGACCGCGACGATACTGAATTTTGGCAACATGCCCAAACTACTGCCCAGTACAGCGGCAACTTAGCTAGCAAATTAGAATTATGGCGCCATAAATATTGTGAAAAAATGGATATGGATGGCAGCAATGCCGTGCTATTTTCCGAAAATAACTATCGTTATATTTTATATGGTATGGACTATTTACCGACCCTCAATGGCGGCGTAGACCAAGCCGACTCTCAGCAAATATTTGATTATATTAAGCAGCAAGCTAATCATGTCGCGGGTATTGCGTTAACCCATAGTGATTATTTGAAAAGGTTAAATGCATAACCGCACTAATAATCTAACGTAAGCTATTGTAAGTTATGGAATAGGTGTACTCGTAGAAAAAATCGAGTGCACCTTTGAGTTCGTCTGCATATCAGCTAACGTGTAAAGGAGCGTTGTTAGTCAGTAGCTATATTTTTTTATTTAGGGTTACTTTCCTTTTATCATTTTGATATAACCCCTTGGTTAATTTTATTTGTATAAAAATATCGGGCATATTTAGTACCGATTAGTATTAAGGATTCGTTATGTCAGCTCCTGCTAGACCGCTTAATTTTGTCGACCATGGCAAAGTGAAAATTAAGCCATCTCGTCATTTCCCACATGTTGAAAAAGAACAAATTGTGCCGTTAATCGTGCATGAGTTTGCCAGTGCCGCAGCTGAAATGCCGGTGGTATTTGTTAAAAACGCCGATACAGGTGAATTTACGCCTGTCGCTATTATGGGCTTTGAAGCCGGTGAGAACTTGTTTTATGGTGAAACTTGGCGTGCAAGCTATGTACCTGCCGTGGTTATGCATCACCCTTTTGCGTTGATGCCATCAAAAGAAGATCCAGAAAACCTACAGATGATTGTTATTGAGACTGATGAAGTACTTAATGGCACTGAAGGTGAAGCGCTATTTAAAGAAGACGGCAGCGAAACCGCTTATTTAGAACAGCGTAAAAATGCATTAGGTAAGTACTTTGAACACAGTCACGTTACCAAAGCCTTTGTTAACTTCTTAAAAGAAAAAGACTTATTAGTTGAACAAACACTAAACCTTGAACTTAATGGTCAAAAACGTCAGTTAAGTGGTGTTTATTTAATTCATGAAGGCAAACTAAATGAATTGTCAGATCAAGACTTTTTGGATATGAAAAAGCGTGGTTATTTATCACCAATCTATGCCCACTTATTGTCTGTGCAGCAATTAAATAATTTAGCGCGTTTAAAAGCTAAATAATTAACAGACCTAATATGAAAAAGCGACTATCAAAAGTCGCTTTTTTTATAGCTGCGAATAAGTGCTCGCAATTGAATTTTTGCAAGCTAACCATGCAAGCAAAAAAAGCAAACAAAAGTGCAAACTGATCCGATGGGTATCATAACGGGGTAAATATTTTTGACAGCGCTGTCAAAATCGGTATCTTATAGCTATTAACTAGTCAAATAATATTCAAATAACAACCAGATTCGGGTGAGAAATGAACAAGTCAACAATCGCTGGTGCTGTAACCAGCGCCGTGCTCAGCTTAGTAATTTTGTCGGGCTGCGAGCAAGCTAAACAAGATAATAGCTCGAAAGTAAGTCAGGCAAGTGCGGTAGAAAATCTTCAGGCATTAAAGCCGGCAACACAGCAAGATATCGCACAAATAGCTAATGAACTTGACGTTTCTTACCGTCTGGTTACTAATGTGCCAACAGACAAATGTGATCAAGAAAAAGCAGAAGGCGCCTGTTTTGAGGTTGAACTGTCTTTTACCGCTAAAAACGCAATTTCAGCAAAAGATTGGTCTATTTATTTTAGCCAAATCTCACCCATTCAATCGATTGAAAGCGATTGGGCGAGCATTTCCCATATTAATGGCGATTTACATCGAATTACCCTAACTGACCAATTTAACGGTTTTCGCGCAGGTGAAACCAAATCAATTTTATTTAGAGCAAACTTTTGGTCGGTATCTGAAACGGACGCGTTACCAAACTATATTGTCACAGGCGACGATCTTATCGCGCAGGTGATTGAATCGACCAAAACAGTTATCGACCCAGATACTGGCTTGGAAATTCTACCTCATGTCGTTAGCTACACAGACGAGTTAAAACATTTTAAACGCAACGCCAATGATAATACGCCATGGTTAACCGCAGAGCGTTTATATCAGCGAAACCAGTTGGTTGACAATAAGTCATTAGATGTTTCATCGTCAGTAATTCCTACACCCAAACATATTGGCGTTAGCGCTGAGCAGCAGCTTGACCTTAGCCCTGGTCTAGCAATTAATTGGCACAATGTTGAAATTGCTCAAGTAGAAGCGGCAATTCAGCGCTTGGCCAAGTTGGGAGTTAGCCTTAACCCATCAGGGGTAAAGCTAAACCTACAAATTGTTGCCGATGATAAAGCGAAAATCGGTAGCTATCGGTTAAAAGTTACCGACAGTGATATTACTATTATCGGCAGTGATGCAAACGGCGTGTTTAATGGCTTGCAGTCATTAGCATCTCTCAAGCAGTTAGACAGTAATATTATTCCTGTGGTGGCGATTGAAGATGCACCGCATTTTGAATTTCGTGGCTTGTTAGTTGATGTTGCCCGTAACTTTCATGACAAAGCTTTTATATTAAGACTGCTGGATCAAATGGCAGCTTACAAGATGAATAAATTGCACTTACATCTTGGTGAAGATGAAGGCTGGCGCCTTGAAATACCAAGCTTACCTGAACTAACTGATATCAGCAGCAAGCGTTGCTTTGAACCAACCGAAACGCAATGTTTACTACCACAGCTGGGCGCAGGTGTTGACCCAAATAGCGGCGTCAATGGCTATTATACTGTGGCTGATTATCAGGAAATCTTACGCGAAGCCAGTAAGCGTTATATTCAGGTAATTCCTTCACTTGATATGCCCGGTCATTCTCGTGCAGCAGTAAAAGCCATGACTGCACGTTACAATAAATATATGGCAATGGAGCAGCCAGAGAAAGCCAAAGAATTTATGTTGTACGACCCTGAAGATACAACGGTTTATTCGTCGGTACAGTATTACAACGATAACACCATCAATGTCTGTTTAGAGTCGTCTTATCATTTTATTGAAACCGTAATGAAAGATGTTAAGGCGATGCATGAAGCTGCTGGTCAGCCGTTAACGCGTTACCATATCGGTGCTGATGAAACGGCCGGTGCCTGGGTTGACTCACCAGCGTGTAAAGCGTTTCTTGCTGAACATGATGCGGAAATTGCATCGCCAAAAGAATTAGGTGCTTACTTTGTTGAGCGCGTTGCCAATATGTTGGCCGACTTAGGTATTGAAGCGGCTGCTTGGATTGACGGCTTAGAGCACACAAACCCGAAAAATATGCCTGCAGTTGTTCAAGCTAATGCTTGGCATCCACTGTTCTGGGGCGGCCATAAATCAGCTCATAAACTAGCAAATTACAATTGGCAAATAGTGGTTTCAAGTCCAGATGTTACTTATTTTGATTTCCCGTATGAAGCTGACCCTAAAGAACATGGTTATTATTGGGCATCACGCCAAAGTAATACCCAGAAAATGTTTAACTTTATGCCGGATAACTTACCTGCACAGGCTGAATTTTGGTTAGATAGAGAAGGTAACCCGTATGTTGCTGACGATACCGTACAAAAAGATGAGCACGGCAAAGTTATCTCTGCGCCATTAAATGCTGGGGTTAGATTCTTAGGCGTGCAAGGGCAGTTATGGAGTGAAAATACTCGCACTGAAGCCACTGCCGAATATAAAATTTATCCACGGTTAATGGCGTTAGCAGAGCGCGGTTGGCATCAGGCTGATTGGGCAGTGCCATACAACTACCAAGGCTTTAAATACAGTCAGCAAACCAATACCTTTACTGATGAAATGAGGCAGGCACGAGACCAAGCGTGGACAAATTTTGCCTACACCTTAGGGAAAAAAGAGCTGCCTAAACTAACGCAAGCAGGTATTCACTACCGATTGCCAACAGTCGGCGCGCAAATTATTGATGGCAAGCTTCACGCTAATGTTGCATTTCCGGGCTTAGCTATTGAATACCAAGTTGATGATGGCGCATGGCAATTATATCAAGCGCCGGTCGCAGTTAACGGCTCAGTTAAAGTGAGAAGCGCTAGTTATGATGGTAAACGCTTTAGCCGAGCGTTAATCGTAAATTCCCCTTCAGGAAACGAAAATAAATAACCAATAAAAACATAGGATTATTAAAGAAGTTGCTGCTTTTTTGATAATCCTTAAAAAAACAAATGACAACGCTGTCATTTGTGTTAGTATAAAATTTATAAAAGCTAACTGTAATGCGCAGGAGCAGATGATTAGACAGCAGTTATTGCGCTAGTAATAACGGTGCCAGTTACAACGCTAGCTGTAATAACTTTGCCTTTAGCAATATGTGAAAAACATTACGGTTAACGAATTAATGATGAGGTTGATATGCTTAAAGGCGATAACAATAGCCAAGGGCTTTTTCTGGGAATTGATGGTGGCGGCAGTAAGTGCAAGGCCATTTTAGTCGATGAAAATAACACTGTACTGGGTACAGGTATTTCTGGTCCTGGAAATCCGTTACACGGTTTTGAGCAAGCAACTAATTCAATTACCGAATCGGCAATTTTAGCGCTTGCTGAAGCAGGTTTACCCGCTGAAAAACTAAGCGAAATCCCTGCCGGTGTTGGTCTTGCAGGTGTCAATTTACCTGTGCTGTTTCAGCAAATGAGCGCATGGCAACATCCATTTAAACAAATGTACTTGGCAACCGATTTATTAATTGCCTGTCTTGGCGCACATGCTGGCGAAGATGGTGCCGTGATGATCACGGGTACAGGTTCTTGTGGCTTTGTTTATATTGATGGTGTTGAAGAAATTGTTGGCGCACATGGTTTCCCGCATGGCGACAAAGGCAGTGGAGCTTGGATTGGCTTACAAGCGGCAAAACAAGTATTGTTGTCGCTTGATGAGTTAGTCGAGCCAACGCTACTTACTAAGGCAGTGCTTAATCATTTGCAAGTTAGTGATGCCGTTGAACTAGTAGAAGCGATTGCGTCAAAACCTGCAACATTTTATGCGAAAATGGCAGGCTTAGTCTTTGAGGCCGCCAATAAGCAAGACGCTGTAGCCCATGAGATTATTGCCGAAGGGGCAGATTACATTAGCCGCGTTGCTCGTAAACTACTAGCCAAAAATCCACCGAAAATATCATTAATTGGTGGTTTAACACCGTTATTAACCCCTTATCTTGATCAAGATATTCAAGATAAACTGACAGCACCTGTTTACCCGCCAGAAATGGGCTCGGTGATTTTTGCTCGTCAACAAGCGGCAGCAATATAGCCGTTTCGTCGTTTATTAGGAGTATTATTCGTGACTGATACCTACACAATTTATGCTGAACGTTTATTTGATGGTCAGAGTTTTCTAGACAAAGTGCGTATGGTGGTTAGTGATGGAGCAATCAGCGCGATAGATACTCATGTGGAACCGGAAGCTGACGACCAAATTTGTCAGGGTTTATTAGTACCGGGGTTCATCGATTTGCAGGTCAATGGTGGTGGTGGAGTGCTATTTAATACTTCTCCCTCGTTAGATGGCATACAAACCATCATGGCCGCTCACGCCAAATTTGGCACTACCGCAATGCTACCAACGTTGATTACTGACGATATTGAGGTGATGGAGCAAGCTGCTGATGCGATCGCAAAAGCGATTGCTGTTGGTTCGCCTGGCATTATCGGCGTTCATTTTGAAGGTCCGCACTTATCAGTAGCGAAAAAAGGCGCCCATAGTGCTGAATATATTCGCCCAATTTCTGCGCGCGAATGGCGTATTTTATCCCGTAAAGACTTAGGTCAAATTTTAGTCACACTGGCGCCGGAAAACGTGTTGCCAGATGATGTCGCGAAGATGGTCGATTTAGGTATTAAAGTGTGTCTAGGTCACACCAATGCCGATTATCAAACTGCGCAAAAAGCGATTAATGTTGGCGCTGATGGTTTTACTCACCTTTATAATGCGATGTCGCCATTAACTGGTCGTGAACCTGGTGTTGTTGGCTGCGCGTTATTAAATGATCGTGCCAGTTGTGGTTTGATTATTGATGGTCACCATGTTGATTACGCCAGTTGCCAGTTGGCGATTAAAGCAAAACCTGCAGGCAAAATCTTTTTAGTAACCGATGCCATGCCGCCAGTAGGCACTGATGATAATGAGTTCGCGTTTTTTGATCGCACTGTGCATTTAAATGACGGCAAATTAACCTCAACAACAGGTGAATTGGCCGGATCAGTGTTGGATATGGCAACCGCGGTTAGAAATTGTCATCAGCAAGTGAAAATGCCACTGGATGAGTCCATTCGAATGGCTAGTTTATATCCAGCGCAATACGTGAAGCTTGATAAAAAAATGGGTCAGCTAACTGTCGGCAGTGCCGCCAATATGGCGTTACTCGATGATGGTTTAGCCGTATCGCAAACTTGGATTAACGGCAAAAGCGTCTTTAATCAGAATTAAGCTTGTCTAATTCTGATTAAAGAATAACAAGTACAGACAAATTAAAAATATAACAAAAATAATAAGTAATACTGCGCAATGAGGAACGCACAATGACAACAGATGTATTAGATTCACAAGCAAAGAGTAGCGTAGTGCCAATGGCAATTGTCGCCATTCTATTTTTTATTCTTGGCTTTGCTACTTGGCTTAACGGCTCGTTAATGCCGTATTTAAGCCAAATATTACAATTAACCCCGTTTCAGGGTTCGTTAATTCTATTTTCTTTCTATATCGCGGTTACGTTTACTGCTATTCCATCGGCTTGGGTGATCCGTAAAGTCGGCTACAAAACCGGCATGGCATTAGGTATGGGCGTAATGATGTTGGCGGGTTTCTTATTTATTCCTGCGGCTAAAACACAAATTTTCGCGCTATTCTTATTTGCTCAACTGGTCATGGGTACTGGTCAAACGTTATTACAAACTGCGGTTAACCCTTATGTAGTACGTATTGGTCCTGAAGAATCAGCCGCTGTACGCGTAAGCGTGATGGGTATTCTAAACAAAGGCGCCGGTGTTGTGGCTCCTATTGTATTCTCAGCATTGATTTTAAGTAACTTTGCTCACAATACTGGTGCTGAGTTAACCCAAACACAAATTGATGATATGGCTGCAGGCCTAGTGTTACCTTATATGGGCATGGCGCTGTTTATTGGTGTATTAGCACTAGCTGTTAAGTTCTCGCCATTACCTGAGTTAGTGAGTCAAGGTGATGAAGGTGATACTGGCCGTGTTAAAGAAGCATTGGCGCATCCAAAATTAGTGTTAGGTGTTATCGCGATTTTTGTCTACGTTGCGGTGGAAGTTATTGCCGCAGACACTATCGGTACCTTTGCGTTATCACTAGGTGTTGAGAATTATACCGTGATGACCTCCTATACCATGGTGTGCATGGTGTTAGGTTATATCTTAGGTATTATCACCATTCCTCGTTTTATCAGTCAGCCAACCGCGTTAATGATTTCTGCCTGTTTAGGCTTGTTACTAGCGTTAGCGATTTTATTTGCCAACACTGAAACTACGGTGATTTCAGATGCGTTATTTGTGCCATTTGGTGGCGTGCAATTACCAGATGCCTTAATGCTGATTGCATTTTTAGGTTTAGCCAATGCCATTGTTTGGCCTGCGGTATGGCCGTTAGCGTTATCTGGTTTAGGTAAATTAACCAGTACCGGTTCAGCGTTATTAGTAATGGGTATTGCTGGTGGTGCATTTGGCCCATTATTTTGGGGCATGGTTAGTAGCACCAGCTCAATGCAAATGGGCTATGTAGTGATGTTACCTTGTTATGCTTTCATTCTTTACTATGCGGTAATTGGCCATAAAAAAGAGACTTGGTAGTTCATCAGCTAAGTGCCTAACTAAAGGCGTTTTAGATTAACTATGTTTATTTCCGAGTGCGTTAAATGATCACAGTGATCGCCCCGGGTTTTTACCCGGGGTTTTTTTATGCCTAAAATTTGGGTTTGGTATTAAATGGTCGATTATGAGCGAGCTTAATACAATCAGCCAAACTACAAATAACTGTCGTCATCCCGTGATGCTTTTACACGGGATCTTCAGCAATTGAGCAGAGCATTAAAAAATTTTCTTTAAATCTAGGAGATTGCGGCCTTCTCCGCAATGACGCGATAAGTTTGATATTAGTAAAAGTCCGCCGTTTGCCATATGCGACTATTGCATATAACTAAGAGTTGCCAGTTTCTTAGATATAGGAAAGAACAGACAATAAAAAATCGAGGGTTAAGCCTCGATTTTCAGATAATTAAAAGTAACTGAAAGCGCTCAGTAGCGCTCAGTAACGTGAACTAGTTAGTATCAGCAGCAGGTTGGTAGCCCGCTTTTTCATGCTTAATGCCTGCTTCGTCAGCTAGTTCTTTCGGCATATAGTTTTCATCATGCTTAGCTAGCACTTCGCTGGCATCGATAATAAAGCCATTGGCTAAGGTGCCGTTGGCAACAATACCCTGACCTTCGCGGAATAAGTCAGGCAATATGCCGTCGTATTTCACCGTGATCATTGGGTCTGCGTCGTTAAAGCTAATCGGCATTTTCATATCAGCTAACTTGAAGCTAACTTTTAAACTGTTTTCATCACGTTTCACACTGCCTGGAACCACTAAGCCACCGACACGAATACGTTGGCCAATTTGTGCTTTTAAGCCAGTATCTTCTTTACCGTGGTGAATTTCTGATGGTTTATAAAATAAATCAATATTTTGGCTTAATGCGTAAAGCACTAAACCCAACACTATACCAAGACCTGAAAGTACTGAAATAACGATGGTTAATCGTTTTTTTCTTCTAGGATTCATTGTTTACCTCTTGCTGTTGCTGCTTGGCAGCGCGCTTTAATTTTTGTTCGCGGTTAATTTGTCGAGCGATTTGCAGGCGAGTGTTACTGGCAGATTTCGAGCTGGCAAAAATCAGTAGCCCCAATAGTGCTGCCGATATACCAAAGCTCAGCCAAACAAAAAAGCCATAACCGCCCATATCGAGAAATGCTGCAAAGCTGTCAAATTGCATTAGTGTTTGCCTCCGCCATTGCTATTGCTAAGTTCAGGGCAAACCAGTTGTCTCACCCAAGGGCGCATTTTATTGCGAGCAAGAATCTCTGTTTGAAAACGCATACACATAATAAAACCGACTAAACAACTAAAGCCGATAAAGCATACTAAGAACGGCCAGTACATATCAGCAGACATAGCAGGTGCGCCAAGTTTAGAAACCGTCGCGCCTTGATGCAGGGTGTTCCACCATTCTACCGAATATTTGATTATCGGTAAGTTAATCACGCCGACTAACGTTAATATGCCCGCAGCTTTACCCGCCATTTGCTTATCGTCAAATGCGCTGTGCAGGGCAATTACACCTAAATATAAAAATAATAAAATCAGCTCTGATGTTAGACGTGCATCCCATACCCACCAAGTGCCCCACATTGGCTTACCCCAAGCAGCGCCAGTAATCAGCGCAATAGCGGTAAACACTGCGCCAATAGGTGCTAAGGCAGCACCAGCGGCATCGGCAAGTTTTAATTGCCAGACCAAGCTGCTAATGGCGGCAATTGCCATGGTGGAATAAATCCCCATAGATAAAATAGCGCTTGGCACATGAATATAAAAAATACGAAAGCTATCGCCTTGTTGATAATCGGCAGGCGCAAATAATAGTGCCCAAATAAGACCAACCAATAGCAAGATAGCGCTTAACCAACCAAACCAAGGTTTGAGTTTACCAGTAAAGTGATAAGACACTTCAGGGTTGGCGTAAGGGTGTAACCATTTCCACATTTAGTTTGTACTCACTTTTAATGCGGCTCCTACTGCAAATGGGGTCAGTGTTAGAGAGCCAAAAAATAGCGCGGCAATTATAGCAAGTTGTCCGCTGTAGGGTAAGTTCATGCTGGCAGTATCAATTGCACTGGTGGCAAAAATTAGTACTGGAATATACAAAGGTAAAACGATAAGGCTTAATAACACGCCACCTTTTTTAATGCCAACGGTTAGGGCTGCGCCAATGGCACCAATGAAACTTAGTACCGGCGTACCCAGTAATAGCGTGATAAATAATGCTTGATAGCTTTGTTCGGGTAAATGCAGCAACACGGCCAGTACTGGCGCCACTAAAATTAGCGGCAGGCCAGTGAGCAACCAGTGGGCGGTGATTTTAGCCAAGGTAAAAATAAATAGTGGCTGCGGGCTAATTAGAAATTGCTCTAATGAGCCATCGGCAAAGTCACTTTTAAATAATCGATCTAACGAGAGTAAAGTAGCTAGTAAGGCAGACACCCAAATAATGCCTGGTGCAATTTTTGATAGCGTATTAACTTCAGGGCCTATACCTAACGGGAATAAGGTGACCACAATAATAAAAAATAACAGTGGATTAAGCATTTCGTCTTTATGGCGAAAAGCTATGGTTAAGTCGCGTTTTAAAATTAAGCTAAAGGCTTTGCGATATGAAAGTGACGTCGACATTAATAAAACCTGTAGGCTAGGGTAATTTTGCGAAATTTATCTGCGGGAATTGATAAATCTTGATGGGTAGTCAAAATAACGCAGCCACCGTTGTCAGTGTGTTCAATAAAACGTTGCTCTAACGCTTTGACCCCTTGTTTATCAATGGCGGTAAATGGTTCATCGAGGATCCAAACTTTCGCATCAGTTTGCCACAATCTTGCTAGTGCAATACGGCGATGCTGACCGGCACTTAATTGCGCGGCTGGTGCATCTTCAAAACCTAGTAAATTAACGTTTGCTAGTACAGCTTCAGCATTGTCAGCAGCTTGCCCATGTAAGCTTAAATTAAACGCTAGATTTTCCTGAGCGGTAAGCTCTGATTTTACCCCCGGCATATGGCCGATATAAAGTAAATCGCTGGTAAAGCGTTCTCGCTGCTCATTAATTGCTTGGCCTAAATAATGAATTTCACCTTCATACGGTGAAGACAGTCCAGCTAACAAGCGTAATAAGCTAGTTTTTCCTGCGCCATTCGGCCCTTCAATTTGCACAATATTGCCAGCATGAATGTCAAACGACAGCTGCTCGAACAGAATGCGATCTTCACGAATACAGGTTAATTGGTGGGCTTGGAGCAGGGCTGATGAATCTGACAAAGGGTTACTTCATTTTATTTAGGTTAAGGCGAACGCTATTTTTGTCGTTACCGTTAGATAATGCGACCTATCATACTACAAAACTGGCTGAGCGAAACAGTGTCGGTCGCCGTGGCTAATCATTTATTGCGTTAAATCAGCTTTTGTCGCATTTTGTCGTAAATTTGCTCGGCGAAAAAGCTGAAAATTAGACTTCTTTAGTGGTAGAATTCACCAGCTTTATCGACTGCTAATAAACAAAATAACCAGCAGCGACATTATTACATTGCATTGGAGAAGTTCATGATCCCTGAGTTAGGGCATTTTTCCCTGATTATTGCCATGGCGTTTGCTATTTGCTTATCTATTGTGCCACTTGTTGGCGTATTCGTTAATCAACCTAAACTAGCCAGTTATGCTAAACCATTGACGTTTGGCATGTTTATTTTTACTACTATCAGTATTGTTATCTTGGGATACTGCTTTGTAGTTGATGACTTTTCGGTGATGTATGTCGCCAGCCACTCCAATAGCCACCTGCCGTATTACTTTAAAATAAGTGCGGTTTGGGGCGGTCATGAAGGGTCATTATTGTTATGGGTGTTTGCCTTAACGGCATGGACAATGGCGGTTGCGAGTTTTAGCAAAAACATTGAGCCAGAGTTTATTGCTCGGGTGCTGGCGATTATGGGCATGATAGCCGTTGGCTTTATGGCGTTCACGCTATTAACGTCTAACCCGTTCGAGCGCTTATGGCCGAATGTGCCAATGGAAGGACGAGACTTAAATCCTTTATTGCAAGATATTGGCCTTATAGTGCATCCACCCATGCTTTATATGGGCTATGTTGGTTTCTCCGTTGCGTTTGCCTTTGCTGTTGCGGCATTAATGTGCGGCAAAATGGATGCGGCATGGGCACGTTGGTCAAGACCTTGGACAGTTGGCGCTTGGATATTTTTAACCTTAGGCATTGCTTTAGGCAGCTGGTGGGCGTACTACGAACTTGGCTGGGGCGGCTGGTGGTTCTGGGATCCAGTAGAAAACGCTTCGTTTATGCCTTGGCTTGTTGGCACTGCATTAATTCATTCTTTAGCGGTAACCGAAAAACGTGGCGCCTTTAGAAACTGGACAGTACTGCTAGCCATTTTCGCTTTTAGCTTGAGTTTACTTGGCACCTTTATTGTGCGTTCAGGGGTAATTACTTCTGTGCATTCGTTTGCTGCCGATCCAACCCGTGGTTCATTTATTTTATTACTATTAGCGATAGCTGTTGGTGGTTCACTTACGCTTTATGCACTGCGCGCCAGCAATGTGCAAAGTTTTTCGCGTTTCTCATTTTATTCGCGTGAAACGGCATTATTAGTCGCGAACGTGATTTTGGTTACTGCCGCGGTAACGGTGATGTTAGGCACTTTATATCCGCTGTTTATTGATGCGCTTGGGCTTGGCAAAATTTCCGTAGGACCACCGTATTTTAATGCGGTATTTGTTCCTATGATGTGCTTATTATTTGTTGCCATGGGTATAGGACCATTGATTCGCTGGAAAAAAGCGAAAAAAGGCGAGCTCAGAAAACAAATTAATCCTATTACTCTAGTCAGCGTCTTTGTCGGCATTATTTTCCCATTTATTTATGGCGGCGAATTTGACTGGTTAGTAAGCCTAGGCATTGGTTTAGCAACTTGGGTAGCTTGCGTAGTAATTAAAGAAGCGATTATCACCTTAAGAAAAACCGGTAAATTAAGCATGAGCCAGTTGGGCATGACCGCGGCTCACTTCGGTATTGCGGTGACAATTGTTGGTGTAACTTTGGTTTCAGTATATGAAACCGAAACTAACGTTCGAATGGAAGCCGGCGATAGAGTAAATGTTGATGGCTTTACCATAGCTTTCAACGGTATTACACCAGTGAAAGGGCCGAATTATTCAGCGGAGCAAGGCCAAATTGAGGTCTATAAAGACGATAAATTTATCGCGCTATTACAGCCAGAGCGTAGAACTTATATGGTACAAACCATGGGTATGACCGAAGCGGCAATTGATCCAGGCTTATTCCGTGATGTTTATGTGGCATTAGGTGATCCGCTAGAACAAGGAGCGTGGGCTATTCGTGTGCATATCAAGCCATTTGTAAGATGGATTTGGTTAGGGGCGATCTTTATGGGTATTGGTGGCTTAATGTCGATTTTGGATAAACGTTATCGTCAACGCCAAGCCAGAAAAGTGGCAAAAGCAGCACCAGCTGTAAGCGCCAATGTTAATGCCTCGGCGTTATAACCTTTTCACTATAAAAAGAATTTAAGAAAGAATCTTTATGGCAAAATTAATACGTTTTTTACCACTAATTGTTTTTATCGCGTTAGGTGCAGTGCTATATCGCGGTTTGTTTTTAAATCCTCAGGAATTACCGTCAGCGTTGGTAGGAAAACCACTACCAAGCTTTACGTTGACCAAGTTGCTTGATGAAAATACCCAAGTCAGCGAAAGTGATTTAGCGGGTGATATTGTCTTACTGAATGTTTGGGCAACTTGGTGTCCGTCGTGTCGCTATGAGCATCCTTATCTTTTGGATGTCGCAAAAAATGAAGACGTTAAGCTTTATGGTTTAAATTACAAAGATGAACGTGAACTGGCAGTGAAATGGCTAGAAGATTTAGGTGACCCTTATCTGTTTTCAGTGTTTGATGACCAAGGTCGCCTTGGGCTAGATCTTGGCGTGTATGCAGCCCCTGAAACCTTTGTTATTGACCATCACGGCATTATTCGTAAACGCTTTGCTGGCCCGATTGACGCCAAAGTGTGGCAAAAAGAATTTGCGCCTTTGGTTAAAATGATTAAACAAGAAAAAGCGCGAGGGGAATAGTGATGTTAGTTCAAATAGTTCAGCGTTTCAGTGCCTTATTATTCTTCAGCCTGCTGTTTGCTACCGACCTTCAGGCGATGCCAAGTGACACTTATAGTTTTGATGATCCGGTCATGGAAACTCGCTATAAAGCCTTAGTCAAAGAGTTGCGCTGTCCAAAATGTCAAAATCAAAACTTAGCTGATTCAAACTCGCAAATTGCTGTCGATTTGCGTCATGAAGTTTATACCATGCTTAAAGAAGGCAAAGCCGATATGGAAATTACCAGCTACATGGTGGACCGATATGGAGAGTTTGTTTTATATCGACCAAGAGTAAATGAACTCACCTACATCCTATGGTTTGGCCCGGCCATTTTGTTATTTATTGGTGTGGTTATTGTGGTGGTGGTTGCGAGAAAAAAAGCGGTTAGTCGCCAAGAGTTAGCCTTATCTGACGAGCAAAAAGCTAAGCTCGACGCCATTCTAAAAGAAAAAGAGTAAGCTATGTTTGAAGTTTTGGTTTTAATTGTTTTATTTATTATTTTGCTGTTGGCCATTATTTGGTGGCATTTTATTAAGTCAGCGAAATTACCATCAACTACTGGCGAAAGTGAAGAGCGTGAAACAACTAATATTGCCTTGTATAAAGAGCATAAAGTTGAAATTGAACATGACTTTGCTGAAGGCAATATCGATCAAGAAAGTTATGATTATTTGCTGGCAGAGTTAGATAAAAGCTTATTGCAAGATATTGAACAAAATAAAGCGGAACAAGCGACTAAACTGCGCAGTTCTCGGTCATTATCTGTGTTATGGCCAATTGGCTTAAGTATTTTTGTCTTGGTTTTTAGCCTTGTAATGTATAGCAAGCAAGGGGCATATCAAAAACTGTCTGAACCTCGTGTTAGTGCTCAACAGCAGCAACAAATGATGGATCAGCAACAGCAAATTTTAGCGGAAGTTGAACGTTTAGAACAATTAACTCAGGCTGATGCTACTAACCCTGAAACTTGGTATAGCTTAGGGCAAATGTATGTGAGTGCTGGCCAGTTTGAACAAGCGATTAAGGCATTTGATCAAGTCATTGCCATTGAAGGTATTCATGCCGATTTATTAGGGGCAAAAGCGCAAGCTAGCTATTACGCAGCACAGCAGCAAATTACGCCACAAGTGCAGGCGCTCATTGATCAAGCGTTGACAATTGATGCTAATGATCCGTCGACTAATATCTTGCTGGGTATGCATAACTTTATGAATCAAAGTTATCAGGCGGCAATTGGCTTTTGGCAAAAAGTGATTGATGATGCTAGACCTACCGTCAATGTTGCGGCGTTAACCCAAGCGGTAAATGAGGCAAAAGCACGTTTAGGGCTGACTAATGATGCAGAAAGTAACGATCAAAATGCAGAAGTTGGACCTGAATTAACCGTAGCGGTGACATTAAGTGAAGAATTTTTAGCACAATTGAACCAAGGTGAAGATAAGGTCGTATTTGTTTATGCGGTGCCTGCCAATGGCGGAAGAATGCCAGTAGCGGCAGTTAAACTGATGGCTTCTGATTTGCCTGTCAATGTTGTACTTAACAATGCCAGAGCCATGAGCCCGCAAATGAACTTAAGTAGTGTTGAAAGGGTGAATATTTATGCGGTGGTATCAAAACTAGGTGGCGCAGGTATTAAGCCGGGTGATATGAAAGCTGAAGTTAAGAATATTGCCGTGAGCACTACAGAAACAATATCTTTAGAAATTAATACGTTAGTTGAATAAATCACTAAGGTAACTAAGCTTAGACAAGAGGTCGATAATGCTGAAACAAATCGCGATACTATCATTAGTGCTGTTGGTAAATATAACTATGGCTGTTGCAGCCCCTGAAGTTGGTGATGAACAACAGGTTAAACAGGCGAATCAGTGCCTGGCATTTTTAGATCATAAATTTAGAAAATTGCATGCAAGCGACGAAGTTGATTTATGCAAACTTACTGCTGGCAAGCCGGTGTTATTAGTTAATACGGCTTCTAATTGTGGTTTTACACCGCAGTTTAAAGGGCTAGAAGCACTACATAAGAAATATCAAGCTCAAGGCCTAGTGGTTATTGGCTTTCCATCGGATGACTTCTTTCAAGAAGAAGATGATGAAAAAGACACGGCAAAAGTCTGTTTTGTTAATTATGGCGTAACGTTTACCATGCTGCAGACCACAGCGGTCAGAGGCTCAGATGTTAATCCAGTGTTTAAACATTTAGGTGATGAAACTACTTCGCCAAAATGGAATTTTTATAAATACCTAGTTTCTAAAGATGGCAAAAACATTCAACATTTTAATAGCCGTGTAGCACCTGATGATGCGGAATTTATTCAGGCTATAGAAGTCGTTTTATAATTGTTTTGGAGATAAGTAAGTAGTATGTCTCGTTATACCGGCTTAGATAAGAGTGTTCACGACAAATCATTAAAAACCGGTGTGCTATTAGTAAACTTAGGCACACCCGATGCACCAACAGAAGGCGCGTTAAGGCGCTATTTAAAAGAATTTTTATCTGATCCTCGTGTGGTAGAAATACCACGCATTGCTTGGATGATCATTCTACATGGCATTATTTTGCGCATTCGTCCGGCAAAGTCAGCGAAACTTTATCAAAGTATTTGGACCGACGAAGGTTCACCTTTATTGGTCATTAGTCAGCAGCAAATGGCCAAAGTTAAACAGCAGTTACATAGTGAGTATGGCGAAAATGTATCTGTTGAGGTGGCGATGCGCTATGGTAACCCTTCGGTGAGCAGCGCTCTTAAAAAGCTGCAGCAACGTGGGGTTAATAATTTAATTGTGTTGCCATTATACCCACAATATGCAGGGCCAACGACAGCGTCGGCGTTTGATGCTGTGGTTAAAGAAATTCAGCAGTGGCGTTGGATCCCTAGCATTCACTTTGTTAGTGGTTATCATGATCATCCGTTGTATATTCAGGCGCTGGCCAATACGGTAAGTGAACATATTGCTCAGCATGGCAAGCCAAATAAATTGGTATTGTCTTACCATGGTATGCCAAAACTGTTTTTGGAAAATGGCGATCCGTATTATTGCTTTTGCGCGAAAACCACGCGCTTAGTCGCAGAGCAGTTAGGGCTAACTGACGATGATTTTGTCATGACCTTCCAGTCGCGTTTTGGTACAGCAGAATGGTTAAAGCCTTATACTGACGAAACCTTGGAAGAGTTGGCAAAACAGGGCAATAAGCATATTGCCATTATGTCGCCAGCGTTTAGTGCTGATTGTTTAGAAACCTTAGAAGAATTGGTTTCAGAAAACCGTGAAGTGTTTATCAATGCTGGCGGTGAGCAATATCACTACATTCCAGCACTGAATGATCGCGATGATCATATCGAGCTAATGCTGGATTTAATAAAACCCCATATCTAAGCGCTGTCCTTTCCTTGAATTGAGCGCCTTTAGCACCAAATTCCAGACACAAAAAAAGCAGCCTAGGCTGCTTTTTATTTCAATCAAGTATTACTTAGATTGCGTTAACGTTTTCAGCTTCTGGACCTTTTTGGCCTTGCTTAACGTTGAAAGAAACAGCTTGACCGTCAGTTAAAGTACGGAAACCCGAACCTTGGATCGCACTGAAGTGAACGAAAACGTCAGGGCCGTTTTCTTGTTCGATGAAACCGAAACCTTTAGTTTCGTTGAAAAATTTTACTTTACCAGTTACTGTATCAGACATACCTTCATTTCCCGTAGTCATAAATATTAAAAAAGTGGCCAAAATAGCCGTTCACGGAGTAAATGCCCTCTACCCAAAAGTACAGACAGAGGAAGGTATTCCAATAACACTAACGCGCCAGGTGACTTAACTTACTACTTTGCAGCTAATTAAAACCTTCATCCGAACGCAAAAACTCAACGCGAAACTAGCTTAACACAAAGATTGTGATTAAGCATACAAAAACTTACTGAATTTCTGTTACATAATTATGATGTGAAAATAAAAAGGGCTGCAAATGAGCAGCCCTTTGGGGATGATATAACCTTTACGGCAGCACTTTCTATAGCGCAGCTATTTCATCGCGCTGAGCGATCATTTTGCTTAATGCCGCTTCGGCTTCGGCTAATTTCGCATTTTCTTTGTCAATAACTGCGGCTGGCGCTTTACTAACAAAGTTTTCATTACTCAATTTGCCTTTGATTTTTTGTGCGTCTTTTTCTAGTTTATCAATCGCTTTTGATAAACGTGCAAGCTCTGCATCTTTATCAATTAATCCCGCCATTGGAATTAACACTGTCATATTACCAATAACGGCTGATGCTGAAGCGGGTGCATCATCATTAGCTTCTAGCACTTGAATGCTTTCAAGCTTGGCAAGCGAGCTTAAGAACTGCTGATTTTCATCTAATCGGCGCTGATCTTCAGCTTCGACGTTTTTAAGTAATACAGGTAATGCTTTACTTGGCGCAATATCCATTTCGCCACGAATATTACGAATAGCAACGATAAACTGTTTTACCCACTCTAAATCGGTTGATGCTTGGCGATCAACTTTGGTTTCATCGTATTGCGGGAACTGTTGAACCATGATGCTGTCGCCAGTTGCGGCAAAATCAGTCAGTGGCATTACACGCTGCCAAATCGTTTCTGTGATATATGGCATAATTGGATGCATCAAGCGTAATAAGCCTTCCAATACCGTTACTAAGGTATAGCGTGTTCCGCGTTGCTCAGCTTCATTGCCTTTAAATAATACTGGCTTGGTTAGCTCTAAATACCAGTCACAGAATTGGTTCCAAGTGAACTCGTAAAGTGCTTGTGACGCCATATCAAAGCGATAAGTATTAAACGCTTCATGAACAGCTTTAACCGTATGTTGGAATTGGCTCATAATCCAGCGATCAGCTAGTGAGAAGCTCATTTCTGGTTGCTTGCCATCTACCGCTTTACCGCAATCGTGCTCTTCAGTGTTCATTAACACATAGCGGCTGGCGTTCCATAATTTATTACAGAAATTACGATAACCATCTAAGCGCTTCATATCCCAGTTTATGTCGCGACCAGTAGACGCTAATGCGGCTAAGGTAAAGCGCAGGGCATCGGTACCGTGGGCTTCAATACCTTCAGGAAATTCTTTTTTCGTCGCTTTAGCAATTTTTTGCGCTAGTTGCGGCTGCATCATATTACCAGTGCGCTTTTCTAATAATGCTTCTAGCGAAATGCCGTCAATCATATCTAATGGGTCAATGACGTTACCTTTAGATTTTGACATCTTATCGCCATTTTCATCACGAATAAGCCCAGTAACATAGACTTGCTTAAATGGCACCTGTGGTTTGCCACTATCGTCTTTGATGAAGTGCATGGTCATCATGATCATGCGAGCAACCCAGAAAAAGATAATATCGAAACCAGTCACTAACACGTCAGTTGAATGGAAGTCTTTTAAATCAGGAGTCTTCTCTGGCCAGCCTAAGGTTGAGAACGTCCATAATGCAGACGAGAACCAAGTATCAAGTACGTCGTCGTCTTGGCGCAATGCCACGTCCTCACTTAAACCGTGCTGCGCACGTACTTCGGCTTCATCACGACCAACATAAACATTGCCGTTGTCGTCATACCATGCAGGAATGCGATGTCCCCACCATAATTGACGCGAGATACACCAATCTTGAATATCGCGCATCCAGGCAAAGTACATGTTTTCATACTGTTTTGGTACGAATTGAATATCGCCATTTTCAACCGCTTCAATTGCCGGTTTAGCTAAAGGCGCAACACGAACATACCATTGATCGGTCAGCAGTGGCTCGATAATTACACCAGAACGATCACCGTATGGCGCTACTAAGTCGTGATCTTTAATGCTTTCTAATAGACCAAGCTCATCGAATTTTTCAACAATCGCTTTACGGGCATCAAAACGATCTAAACCTGCATATTCCGCAGGTAAGGCACTGTCAAAAACGTCAGACGGCTCGCCGTTGGTATCATAAACTTCAGCGTTAGCTAATACTGCAGCGTCTTTATCGAAGATATTGATCATGGCAAGGCCGCAGCGCTTACCCACTTCATTATCGTTAAAGTCATGTGCTGGGGTGATTTTTACACAGCCGGTGCCTTTTTCCATATCGGCATGTTCATCGCCAACAATTGGAATTAAACGATTAACTAATGGCAATAACACGTGTTGACCAATAAGGTCTTTATAACGTGGATCTTCAGGGTTAACTGCAACGCCGGTATCACCTAACATGGTTTCAGGGCGAGTAGTGGCTACCACTAAATAATCTTTGCCGTCTTGAGTTTTAACACCGTTAGCTAGCGGGTAACGCAGCTGCCACATGTGGCCTTTTTTATCTTTGTTCTCAACTTCTAAGTCTGAAATTGCCGTGTGTAATTTTGGATCCCAGTTAACTAAGCGCTTACCGCGATAAATTAAATCGTCTTGGTATAAACGTACGAATACTTCTTTTACTGCGCTAGATAGGCCTTCATCCATGGTAAAGCGTTCACGCGTCCAATCGATAGAATTACCTAAACGACGCATTTGTTGGCTGATATTACCGCCAGACTCTGCTTTCCATTCCCAAATTTTGTCGATAAAGGCGTCACGGCCATAATCATGGCGAGTTTTATCTTCTTCAGCGCCAATTTTACGCTCAACTACCATTTGAGTAGCGATACCTGCGTGGTCGGTACCTGATTGCCACAAGGTCTTTTTGCCTTGCATACGTTGGTAACGAATTAAGGTATCCATAATCGTTTGTTGGAATGCATGCCCCATATGCAGGCTGCCAGTGACGTTCGGAGGTGGAATGGCAATGCTGTAACCATCGCCGTCACCAGTAGGGCTAAAATAACCTTTTTCTTCCCAGCTTTGATAAAGCTGTTGTTCAATATCAGAAGGATTAAATGTTTTTTCCATCTTACTGTCTATTCGCTTATGTTGTTTAAACTGATTTCGTTAGCTGTTAATGGTGTGGGTGTCCACGTTAAAGCCCATTTGCCTACACGCCTTAAAGCGTTCTCTGGCTAATTGCTTTTCATTTTCAGCATTTGGGACGAAATCAACAATGTGAGAAAATTGTCCGGCAAATGTCGGCATGGTTTGAGAGAGATTGATTAACACCGGTCGCCTACCTTTAGGCGGTTGCCAACCAATCTCTACTGCCGCACCTTGGCGAGGGCCTTCACCGACTAAATTGTGCGGTACAAAGCTGTCAGGCTCAAATGACCATAACAACTCATCGACTTGATGAGCTTGCGCTTGGTCATTAGTTAGTATGTAGACTTTCTGTTGCTGACGGTAATAGTTTGCTGCCAACGCACAAGCATATTGCACGTTGGCTAATTCACTAGCGCCATCAGGAATTAAATGAAATACTGCCTGCGTTTGCATACCCAATTATTCGCTTTGCTCTGCACCGGCGCGATTTAATAAAAATTGCGTTAGCATGCTAACTGGGCGTCCAGTGGAACCTTTCAACTTACCCGCGCCGTTCCATGCTGTGCCAGCAATATCTAAATGTGCCCAATGGTATTTTTTGGCAAATTTTGCTAAGAAACAGCCAGCAGTAATCGTTCCTGCTGCGCGGCCGCCTAAGTTAGTAAAATCGGCAAATGGGCTTTCAAGTTGCTCGTTGTATTCGTCCCAAAGAGGTAAGCGCCATGCGCGATCACCACTTTGGTCTGAGGCATTTAATAATTCGTGAGCAAGCGGGTTGTGATTACTCATCAAGCCTGAGGCATGTTTACCTAACGCGACAACGCAAGCACCCGTTAAGGTAGCTACGTCAATAACGGCTTCTGGCTCAAAGCGTTCTGCGTAAGTTAGCACATCACACAGTACTAATCGGCCTTCAGCGTCAGTATTAAGAACTTCAACCGTTTGACCTGACATCGTGGTTAAAATATCTCCTGGTCGGTAGGCATTGGCATCAGGCATGTTTTCACAACCGGCTAAAATACCAATAACGTTAATTGGCAAGTCTAATTCAGCTAACGCGTGCATTGCACCAAGGACACTAGCAGCACCACCCATATCATATTTCATTTCATCCATGCCTTCGCCTGGCTTAATTGAAATACCACCTGAGTCAAAGGTTAAACCTTTACCAATTAAAACTATTGGTGCTTGACCTGTTTCTCCACCCTGGTAATTAATGATGCTCATCATAGACTCGTTAACCGAACCACGGCCAACCGCTAGATATGACCCCATACCTAGGGCTTCCATTTCTTGCTCACCCACTACATCAACGCTGACTTTGTCATAATCATTGGCTAAGGTTTTGGCTTGTTCTGCAAGATATCCAGCGTTACAAATATTTGGTGGCATGTTCGCAACATTTTTGCAGGTGCTGATACCTTCTGAAACACCTAGACCGTGCGCAATAGCGCGTTCACCAATGGGTAATTCACGGCGCGTTGGTACGTTAAATACAATTTTACGCAGTGGACGGCGCGGTTCTTCTTTACGAGTTTTTAAGCTGTTAAAGCTATAAAGGCAATTTTTCGTCGCTTCTACTGCTTGTCTTACTTTCCAGTAGGTATCACGGCCTTTGACGTGTAATTCAGATAAAAAGCATACCGCTTCCATTGAGCCCGTTTCGTTTAGGGTATTAATGGTTTTGCTGATAATTTGACGGTATTGACGTTCGTCTAGCTCACGTTCCTTACCACAGCCAACTAATAACACGCGCTCACTTAAAATATTTGGCACATGATGGAGGAGCAACATTTGGCCCGATTTTCCTTCCAGATCACCGCGACGTAATAAGTTACTGATATAACCTTCACTAATTTCATCTAATTGTTCAGCAATAGCGGATAAACGGCGGGGCTCGAAAACACCAACAACAATACAGGCACTGCGTTGTTTTTCAGGGCTACCACTTTTTACACTAAATTCCATGAATTCTCCTACTGAGCTACTTGCGTGTAATTGCACTCGAAATACGATTAAACCGAGCTTCGAATATTATTAAACTTGATAAAATCTCTAATTAACAGATATGCTTACTATGAATTAGATAGCGCTAAGGGCTATAATTATAGCTGCATTCGTCCTGTTTGCTACGAGCAAGTTAGTTTTATTATGTATAAAAATAGCAATTTTACTTAAAAATTGCTCAAATGTCAGAAAAAAACTAAGTTTTTAGTGTGAGTTTCCTGTTAGGTGTTTAAGTGATTATATTTCGTTATCTATTGAAGGAAGTGGCTAAGACGCAATTAGCTGTTTTCTTTGTGTTGATGACCATTTTTATCAGTCAAAAATTCGTTCGTGTACTAGACGATGCATCTGAAGGTGGTATACCCGGCCATCTTGTTATGGTGTTTATTGGGCTTAAAATGCCAGATCTCGCCGGTATGCTATTACCATTGAGTTTGTTTTTGGGGGTGCTATTAGCTTACGGTCGTATTTATGCTGATAGTGAAATGACGGTATTACATGCTTGTGGGGTGAGTGAATGGTATGTGGTGCGAGTTACGCTGATTTTAAGTCTAGTTACTGCTATTTTTACCGGTATTTTTACCTTGTATCTTTCGCCCATGGCGGCTGAATACGAGTATCAAGTCAAAGAAAAATTGGCGGCAGATGCCGGTATAAGTGCCATGGTTGCAGGGCGTTTTCAAAACACCGGCAATAAAAAAGCCGTGGTGTTTATTCACAATAAAGACAGAAACGATAATTCCTACCAAAAAGTATTTGTTGCGCAATTACCAGACGATGAAACAGGCGTTGAAAATGTTATTAATTCAAGTTTGGTTTATGCCAGTAAAGGTAAAGTGATCGAGGAAGACTCTGGCTTACAGCGCTTAATTTTAGAAAACGGCACTCGTTATCAAAGTGATATTGCCACTGGCGAATTTAGAACAGTGGCCTTTGATAAATACTACATTCAAATACAAGATCAAAAAGTGGAACATAAACGCCGAAAAATCGGTGCAGTAGCGACCAAAGATTTGTTTTTTGATACAACACAAGATGCTCAGGCGGCCATACAATGGCGTATAGCATTTCCGTTAGCTTGTATTATTTTAACCTTTATTGCAGTACCGCTAAGCGTTGTTAATCCTCGACAAGGCAAGTTTGCCAAACTGCTTCCGGCCTTACTGATGTTTTTAGCTTACTTCTTGCTATTAACCGCAATGCGATCAGGTGTTGAAGGTAATGCCTTACCTTATTATGTCGGCCTGTGGCCGGTACATTTATTGGCACTGGTGCTAGGTGGCAGCTTGTTAATGAGAAGCCGAAGTAGTGGCTTAAAACTAAAATCAATTATGCCTAAACGACATCAAGTGCGAGGTAGTGCATCGTGAGAATTTTAGATGCCTACATAGGTCGCGTTATTGCCTCTACGACATTTATTACCTTATTGGTATTCGTCAGTGTTAGCGGCATCATCAAGTTTGTTGAGCAAATGAGTGATGTTGGTCGAGGCGATTATGAATTGGCCCATGCCGCTTTGTATGTTCTTTATGCTGTACCGCGAGATTTAGAAATATTCTTTCCAATGGCTGCACTTATTGGCGGCTTAATTGGAATTGGTATGCTCGCCAGTAATAGTGAATTAGTGGTGATGCAGGCCGCGGGATTGTCGAAGTTTAGTATTGTTAAATCGGCGATGAAAACGGCTGTGGTACTTATTTTAATTTCAATGGCAATCGGTGAGTGGCTAGCACCAGTAGGTGAAGCCTCTGCCAGAGAGCTTCGAGCTCAAGCTATTTCCGGAGGTAGCTTAATCTCCTCAAAAAATGGCGTATGGGCAAAAGACAGTGATTACTTTGTTCATATTACCGAAGTGGAAGATCAGGGCACACTGCGTAAAGTGCAAGTGTACCGTTTTAACCCTGATCTTAAGTTAGATAGCTGGCTATCTGCTGATTCAGCCGAATATATAAATGGCGCTTGGCATCTCACTAATGTCACTCATACAAAAGTGGACCAAGATAACATTAGCGCGCAGCATTTCGACAGTGTGAGCTGGAATTCGAGTTTAACGCCAGAAAAATTAGGCGTGGTAACGGTTAAGCCAGAGTCACTATCGTTACAAGGGTTGATTAGCTATTTAGATTATTTATCACAAAATGAGCAGGATAAAAGCCGTTATTTATTAGCGTTTTGGCGCAAAATAATGCAGCCTTTAACCGTTGCGGTGATGTTATTAGTGGCACTGTCATTTATCTTCGGTCCATTACGTTCAGTGTCAATGGGCGCAAGAATAATGATGGGGGTGTTAACGGGTTTATTATTCCATCTTACCAATCAAGTATTTGGCTCGCTTAGTTTAGTTTATCAACTGCCGCCAATATTTGGTGCGGTAATGCCGAGTATTTTATTTGTCTCAATCGCAATATGGTTAATGAAGCGGCGCGCTGCTTAAATAGTTAAGTAGCTCGCCCGCCATTACAAGGTATGATATTTGGCTAAAGCTTCGTTTTATTCGCTTCAAGTGATAACACCACCACTTCCGTATTAGTTAACCTATCTTGCAGGCTTAATTTATTTTTACGATCGAAAAGCACTAATAAATTGCCCAAGCCTAATAACGTCGGTAGCAGCCGTTTAACGCCTGTCGTTTTAGAAATTAAACTACCATCGTGATTTTGTAAGCGTAACCGCCATGCCTTCATGCCGATCGTTTGACCACTTCGTGCCCAAAAATAGACAAAGAAAAATCCAACCCAGCTAATACTCCAGCTATAAATCAAACTACTATAAAGCAGCGAGCTTTGTTGGGCCTCTATTAGGTGTTGGTAACCTTGCATATCAACTAAGCCAAACTTGGCGGCAAGAGCAAATAAGCCAAAACCAATTGCTCCGGCAATCATATAAACCGATAAGGCGATCAGCACATCATAAATCCAAGAGCCTAAACGGCGGAAAAAACCTGCGCGAGGGAAGTCGGTATAGCGAACAAAAGTAGTGTCTTGAGAACTTTCTAACGGCTTAGTAGATTCAGTCATGAATAAACAAAATAAGTATAGATAAACTGGCGCTAGTATACAGTGCACCCACTTAAAATTACAAAAGAGAAAGTGGCAAAACTACGGATACGCAATTTTAAAAACTACTAATTTGCCTGAATATTAAACACTTGATATGCAAATGAATAAAAATGATTGCTTGGCGCTAAAGTTCTCGTATAATGCCAAACACTTTCGTGAAAACGATTGGTCACGTGTTGCCGGAGTGGTGGAATTGGTAGACACGACGGATTCAAAATCCGTTGCCTTTGCGGGCGTGCCGGTTCAAGTCCGGCCTCCGGTACCATTCTCAGATTTAGAAAAATCTAGAGAAATATAAAACCAGCTAACAAGCTGGTTTTTTTATGCCTAATGATTGAACAATATCGCTTGATATGCGTACTATTACTCTTCAAAACTAAGTTAAATTGTCGCTAAAACTTTAGCTATTCTTGGATACCACATCATGATAATAGCAGCGCTGACACCAACTAAAGTGATTAACGCACCAATAGTTATTACCACGGAGCCGCTCCAAATTGTGCTAGTTGTACGTTGTTTTTTTAGCCAAAAATAAAATTCAGTAGCAGCCATAGGAAATAAATAACACGCAAATGATAGAAAAATATCCATCGGCCCATCGACATTGGAGCTATTGCCGTTAGGACCTTGATTAACCATATACCACCCCATTAAGTAAAGCCTAAAGGTCCACACGCCATTGACTAAAAAGAACGTATGAATTGCCCAGCGTTGATGTAAGTCAAAACGCTTATTGGTGGCATAACGCCAAGTAAAAAATACCGCAACTAAAATTAGCAAGCCATTTAAGCTAATACCGAGCGAAGCAGCAGTATTGGTTTGTAAGCCTTTAGACCACTGTAAAAATAAGCCCGTTAAAGCACCAGTAAAGCCTAAGGCTAAAAATATTCTGCCATTCCAGCGATGAAATACTCTGTATTTATTGCGGATTGCGGGAATTAGTTGGCTAATACCAAATAGTGATAAGTAAATTGCCGGAATAACATGAAAAAAGAACATTAAGCGTACTGTACTGTCAGCGTTTTTCAGGTTAGGTGCTGGGCTAAAGTCAGTGACATTTAGACCATTGGCTAAGGTAAGGGTATAGATAGTGAGAATATAAAAGGCAAATGCCCATTGGCCAATAAAGGTAATGGTAAACCAGCTTTTTATACTCAGATCTAGTGTTTTGTTTGCACGCTGCAAACCAAATAAAGGGGAGTTTATAACTGCTTCAGTCATTATCATACTCTGCGTTTAATCAAATAGAGCAACCAGTTTCAGAATTTTAAGCGCTTTTTTCGCGCCTAATTTCGAATTCGGCACAATAAAATAGGTGTTTTTATCGTTATTCACATATTGACTAAAACTTTAAAGCTATATTCGTAACAGTAGGGATAGCGGCAAGCTTAGCTGTTAATAAGGCTATTAATGATGGCTTTTAAGGGATAAATCTTTGACGGTATTGATTTGGTGTATAACCTGTGATGGCTTTAAACGCTCGTGTAAAAGGTCCTACCGAGGCAAAACCACTTTCCAGACCAACTACTAGTACTGGCCATTTGCGTTTATCTGAATCAGCAAGTAAAGATTTAGCATGTTTTATTCGTAGTTCGTTTACATACTGGTTAAAGTTTCGAGCATTTAAATTGTGTCTAAGTGCATTGCTAACTCTATATTCAGGTACGTCGAGCTTTCGCGCGACATCGGCAATTTTTAAGTTAGGTTGTAAAAATAAACACTGGTCTACAATTAGCGATTTCACTTGAATTGAAAGCTCGCTCTCATCAATTTGGGGTGATAGTGTCGGTGTTAGACAATTCGCGTTAGAGTCACCTGTCTTTAAAGTGTCAGTAGATAAAGTGACAGTCGTTGAAGGAGTTGCCTTTGAAGAACCCTTTTCGTCTCCATGTCTCTGCATTGATGCTTGGTGTTCTTTCTTAACAGATGTTTTCGGCAGTGCGAATTTGAAACGCCATAGTATTAGTATATGAGTATTGAACAACACGAATAGAATAATAATGGTAGTTGCCATTTCTTGCGCAACTGGATTACCAGCTAAAATTGCATTCAACGCTTTGCTAAAAGCAACCGCACCACCAAAGGTAAATAAGAATAGCAGGCGTTGGACTTTTTCTTTTGGATTAGCCACAGAGAATCCTCTACAACCCTCCCAAAAAGAGAGTACTAGAATACAAGAGGATAATAGCATGGTTATTTCACGCAAAGCATGTTGCGCGAAATTACTTGTCGCGGAGTGAACTAAGTCGATTTTGCTAGCAAATAAGTAGCCCTGATTAAACATAATTAATATGGCAATAGCGGCAGCCAATAAAAGATGTTGAACTGAAATGCTATTTTCACCGCGAAATAAACTGCGTGATAACAACCAATAGCAGTTACATGTAGCGCAAGCGGCCATGCCAATTAAGTATTTGTAGGCGCCTATACTATCTCCAGAAATATCTTGCGCCACTGACATCGCAACAGAGCCGCAAAATATTGCAAATAAAATATGCGAGGTGTGTTTTTTACTTATCAATAACTGGGCAAACATAAATGTCAAACCAGTAAAAAGTGTTATCCATTGGAGGGTTACAAGTTCCACAGATGTTCACCTGAAAGTTATTGAGTAATTAATGAGCATGATTGATTCTAACGGTTCTGCTACTTGGCTTCAATAATAGGGTATTTTATATGAAAAAAGCTAATTAAAGTGGCAGCTTCAACACTAATTTGGCACCACCAAGGTTAGAGTCTTCAAAATAACAGTCGCCTTGATGTTTGCGCATGATTTTTTTGGTAATCGCTAACCCCAAGCCAAAGCCTCCTAAGTGCTTATTTCGGCTTGTTTCCAGTCGTGAAAATGGTAAAAACACGGCTTCTCGCTGATCTTCAGGTATGCCAGGCCCGTCATCATCAATTTCAATAGCGATATAATATGTTTTTTGAGTAATACTCACCTCGACTTTTGAGTTAGCATATTTAATCGCATTAGTTAGGCCGTTTTGAAGTGCCCGTTCTATTAAATGGCCATCACAATTTAGTAGAATTGATTCTTGAACATCGAAGTGTATAGGGCACGCTGCATTAAGTTGTAGTTTTTGTATTTGATGGTTAATCAACTCGGTTAAATTAAGCTCAGCTAACTCTAACGTTTCAAGGTTAGACTCTAATCGCCCATAATTTAAAATAGTGTCTAAGAGAGTCTCTATTTCTGAGACATCTTGCTTGATTTCTTCTTGTAAGTTTTGTGCATTTTCAGGTAGCAGCGCCGCGGTAAATTTAAGTCGACTCAGTGGCGTGCGAATATCATGACTAACAGCATTAAAGGCAAGTCGCTGATCGGATAATAATGAGGCTATTTTTTCCGCCATACGCTTTAAAGCTTTTGCCAATGGGTAAACTACTGATGTTCTTTTAATATCGAGTTTTTCGTCAAAATTACCTTTACCATATTGGCTTGCCAGCATATTTAATCGGTTTAAGTCTTGCCACAATGGTCGACTCCACAGCAAGATAACAATAGCTAGAAACAGGTAAGAGGCAAGTAGCAAAAATTGCCTAAAAATATTTTGTGTCGGGGCAATAGTGATTGGGCCAACGATGGTTAATGAGCGAAGATCACTGCTCATGACATAAATAAACAAACTATCATTTTCATCATAGCTGATAATTGCTTGGCCTTTTGATAGTTGTTGGTACTGTGATGATAACAATGCAACAGAGCGAGCACTTTGCTGAGATATTTTGACGCCGGTTTGTTGTTCGAACTGTGCCAAGGCATTCGCATCTACAGGGTGTGGTAGCAAGGTGGCTAATTGTGCGAGTTGGTGTAAGTCGTTGTCGCTAGAGGCTTGATTAGACTTCCAAGCAAGTTCGGTAACCCAACCAATAAGCAGCAGTGCCGCAGTAACAACTAAGTAAAGCTGTAAAAATAGGCGTGTCATTTATCTACAGCCAACTAATCGTTCCAAGCGTCCGGACAGAATTGGTAGCCTTTGCCCCATACAGTTATAATTTTACTTGGTTGTTTTACATCATCATCAAATTTCTTACGTAACTTGAATACGCGCACATCAACTGTACGATCTAAGCCGTCATATTCTCGGCCTATCATCTGTTGGTGAATAAAGTCTCGGTTCAGGATTTCTCCGGCATGATCAGCTAACAGTGTTAGTAGCTCAAATTCATGATTCGTGGTGTTTACTAGCTCACTGCGCCAAAATACTTGGCGCTTGATTTTACAAATAGTTAATTGGCCAAAGGTTAAGGTTTCTTTTGTTGTGGCGTTGTCGCTTTGGCTGAAACGTTTCAAAATATTATTAATGCGAGCTAGCAGAATGGGGGGATCTATCGGTTTAATAATATAATCGTCAGCACCTAACTCTAAACCTCTTAAGTGGTCAGTATTGCTGTCTTTGGCAGTAAGAAAAAGGATAGGAGCTTGGGTTTGTTGGCGCAGTTTGCTAAAAAGGGTGAAGCCGTCTTCATCGGGCAAATTAATATCAAGTAAAATTAAATCAGGATTATGTTGTTGAAGTTGCGTTAATCCTGATTTGGCGTCACCTGCAATGCTGACATTAAACTCGTTAACAGTTAGGAAGCTTTTAACCAATTGAGCTAAGCGCTCATCATCTTCTACTAATAAAATATCTGCCATTAAAAAATACTCCAGTCTGAGCGTAAACGCCGTCGCTGATTTTTTGGATGTACATACCTGATATTAATAGATTTTTCGAATAATGCTTGTTTTGTTTTCGATTCTACAAAGGAAATTTTACTGCTTTCGTCAACGGTTACCGCTTTAACTAATTGCCCTGAACGTTGGCCCTTCCAACATTTTAGCTGGCTTTTATCTAATACCACACAGCCTGAAAATGGTATGTGATGTTGCCAATTAATGATTAATTCCATCTGACATTTCGACTGTGGCGTTAACGTCATGCAAGTGGTTGGCAAAATTTCAAATTTGGTTGGAACTGTTATCCGCTCAGCGCTCGCGGTCATGGGGAAAATCAGATAACTGCAAGCTGCGAACACGCATCCGAGAGCGCTGTAGCTAATCTTTACTGGAAAACTAAGCAAAATCTGATGCACCTTCGCTAGGTTAAAAATCATATCTAAACCCAGAAAACACTACGTAACGCAAAGAAGTGTTTAATAATGGACTATCCGTGATCGCATCATCGATGTAATTAATTTTGGTTGAAAGTACTAAACTCCATTGGTCGGAAAGCTTAGTCATTGAAGAAACTTTAATATAGGGCATCCAGGCATCAGTGGTTTGATAGAACATTGAGCTTTGGTCGGTATCGCGTTCACTAATGCCATAGTAATAATTATTCACTTGGCTACTTTGCCAATTGATGCCAAAAGAGGTGACCAAAAGTTGTGTTGAATCAATTTGTCGCAATTTACTAATTTCAACATGTGCCGATTCACCATGGTGGACACCTGTGCTATCTAATGAAGCACTGGCAACAAAGTGCCATGAATCGTCAATAAACCAGTTCACTTGTAACCCGGTATCGACACTCCACTTTCTTGAAGCAATATCATCTATGGTAAGTTTGTGTTCGGTGAAAGTTTCTATTTGATCCCAAGCGCCAACATCGCCACTAAAACCATCAGACACTAAGGTTGCCAGTAATACGCTACCGGCATTGATATCTTCAAAAAAGAAGCCATTAAAGTTCAGCTTATTCACTAAGCTAACGGCAAAGCGCACATCTTCTACTAAGGTGTAACCTAATACCCCATTGTCAAAAAACAGCTTTTCGTCGTAATAACTCATGCTAGGCACAATAACTAGCGGTAGATTTTCACCGCCATTGACTGGGTTGGTAGCAAAACCGGCACCAACTGAAACCGATAGATTTAATTGACCAATTTCAGTTAGTTCAGTATCGCTAGCAGCATTAGCACTCGGCGCTAGAAAAGGCGCAGAGGAAAGAATAAAAATGAAAATAAAATGAATAAAACGCGACACAACTTATTACTACAAAATACTCTATTAAACCAAGCTTAACAGTAATTGTTACCACCAGATATATCCGATAACAATTGATAACATTGTTTTTCTTTGCTTAATTTTTCACTAAAAACCGGTGAGACTTTATACGCGTCTGGTAACTAAAAGTACAGCCAACATTCAATTTTTAGGGGGGTTGCTTCCCTTAATAAAAATTCTATCAATAAAAACGTTAGAAAATCCAATGAAAATTAAATGGTAATACAGGATACATGATGGTTAAAAAATCGGATAGAAACGCAAAAAACGGATAGTTGAGTCATGAACTCTTTGCCTAGTATCAGTGAACCTCTTAACCAAGAATTTTAATAATAGGTTGAGAGGAAATATAACTATATTAAAGGGTCAGAGAAATGAGACAAAAATTTACGCTCTCTGCTATCTCAATGGCGATGTTACTTACCGGTGCATCAGCTATTGCCGGTAACAGCCCCATAAGGGACAGCAAACTAACAGTCGATCAAACGCCTGTATTTAACCAATCACAAGTTGGTGTTTACAGCATAATGTTGAAGTTACCTGGTGCATTACATAACCAGTACTTCAAAGATGGTATTGATAAACAACAAGCCATTGAAATGGTAGAAGACGAACAAGATCTTCTAATGCAACACATTACAGCGGTTGATCCAAACGCTTTTGTTAACAACCGCGTACGCCTAGTTAACAATATGTTGCATGTGCAAATGACACATGAAGCAGCTAACTCGTTACAAAGCTACGAAGGTATTGCTTCAATTAACCAATTGAGCAATGCAGCGATTACTGACAAGCCAAATCTTGATCAGCAATATCCGTTCTACAAAGTTAATGATGCAGGTAAAAGTGTTACCGTTGCTATTATCAGTAGCGGTGTTGATTACACTCATAAAGCACTAGGTGGCAGTGGCGAAGCTGACGCTTATGCAGAAGCTTGGGAAAACCGAAGCAATGCATGGGATGGTTTCCCTACTGACACAGTTATTGGTGGTTTCGACTTTACCAGTGAACATATTGCCAATAACTTAGATTACAACCCAATCGAGCGCCAAAACAACGTTACTGATCCGTACTACGGTGTAGAATACGTTGCAGGTCGCGGTACTATGATTGCGGCAGAAATTTTAAAACAAGCACCAGACGCTAAAATTTACGCCTATAAAACGACCGGTGCTAAAGATAGCGACGCCGTTTATGTTGATTATCGCGATTATAATTACCCAGCGTTAGAAATGGCCATCGATCCAAATATGGATGGCGATACTTCTGATCGCGCTGACATTATCATTATCGACGCTTTAGGTTCAAATGGTTTCTACGCACAAGGTGATTCTGGTATTTCTTCACCAGTATTAGACATTTTAATGATGCGTAGCATTTCAGCACTAGGTAGCCTTGTGGTTTCACCTGCTGGTGAATGGGGTGAATTCCCAACTTACTTCAACATTGCATGGCGTGGTGCTTCTCCTGAATCACTAACTGTTGGTTCGGTAAAACTAGATGGCAAAAATGTATCGCCATCAGATTTCACTCCGCATGGCCCAGTACGTGGCGACTTCATTATGAAGCCAGATGCGATGCAAGTGGGTGAAGATGTTAATGTTGCGCTAGTCGGTACAGGTACTGAATCAGCAACTAAAACTGATCCTATGTTAGCGGCGGCAACCGTTGCTGGTCAGGCAGCTAAGTTATTAGCAGAACGTCCAGAGTTAAGCGCAGCAGAAGCTAAAGCAATTTTGGTTAACACAGGTAATACTGATGTTAAAGGTGACGCTGAAGTAACGCGCATTGGTGGCGGTGTAACCGATATTAAAGAAGCATTAGATAGCGATGTTGTAGTATGGGATGCCAATAGTTACTTACCTAACTTAGCGTTTGGTTTTGTTGATGTGAATAACAAATTAACGCTTACTCGTGATGTCACTATTAAAAACTTCTCAAGAGAAACTAAGCGTTATTACCCATCAGCTTCACTGAATGGTAACAAAGCAGGTAATGAAGCGATTCAGTGGATTTTACCTGAGTCAATTGTTATTGAAAAAGGTAAATCAGCCACGTTTTCTGTATCTATGGTTATCGACGGTGAAAAACTACCTGAAATGCCATTAAAAGAAAGTGCAGACTACACGCTGGAAAACTGGTCGAAAATTGCTTTAAACGGTTATCTAAATTTCAGTACGTCAAAGTCTAGACAACGCGATGTGGTTAACTTGCCTTGGTTAGTAATGCCGAAAAATGTTCACGCTATTGAAAAAGACTTTGCCTCAACTGCTTATGGTCCAGACCACTTAGTGGGTGACTGGGGACAAGATGTTGGTATTCCTGAGTGGAATATTGATCAATTAGCGATGGAATTTACTAATACCTCAAGTGCTAATCAAACCTTTATGACCTTGCCAGTAATTACTGAGGTAAAGAATAAAGACGAAAACAAAGTGCGTACAGAAGGTAACTTTTTAAAATATGCAGCGTCAGGTGTGTATGATGAAGCCCAATGTACGTCAGGTAAAAAATTCACCGTTGCAACAAGCTTCTTTGACCGTTCAGATTTAGCGATTGCTAAGCACCCAGATCGTTTTGGCTTTACTATGTTTCAGGCGTCAATCTATTTCCCTGAAATGATGGAAATCTACGGTTACAGTGCATTTAATGTTGACTCAAGTGCTGGCTTTTATCCTGAAGGGGTTGTAGGTAAGGTTTGGGTTGAATTAAATGAAGATGCTCAGCCGCAAACTTACTATCTCGATTTAAATCAATCGTACGATCCAGCAAACCCAACAGGCCGATACAGAAAATCAACATTACCAACAATCGTTTCGCCAGATGGCAATACTGCTGTGGCTAACGTTTGTGTTGAAGATTTGTATCACCATACCTTTAATGATCCGTCAAAACTTGATGGTGAACTAGGCTACCAGTTTGCAACCGATCGAGATGCGCAAGCAGGTGTTGACGATAATATCTTACTATTTAACCCAGTACAGTTAGGCACAGTGTTCGATGAAGAAGTTTGTTTAGACAGTGAATGGATGTGTGAGAACTCTCCAGAGTGGGCTTGGAAATTGCAGGTTACAGCATTAACTGGTTATAAGTCTGGTTTAGCCAAAGTAACTGGTGGTGAAGTATCAGATTACTCACATGAAATCACCTTAGCTCCTGGTGAAACCGCGAAATTCGGTTTGGCAATGGATGTACATTGTGCCGAAGGTGGTGTAGGTATCGGTTCTTCAGTTGATGTAGGTTGTAAATCAGGTGCGTTATTAATTAATACTGCGACTGGTTATGTCATTCAAACCGCTGGTATTGATGATGCTGATGATTATCTTGCAGCACCATTAGCAGGCCAAGAATTCAGTGTTTATGAAAATGTTGATAATGGTCATGTTGTTGGTCAAATTCACACAGATTCATTACCATTCTTTGGTGTTGGCGATACTAATGAATATTCGCCGCTTGATATCTTCTTGCTTAATGCCATTCCTGGTACGCCATTTAACGTAAGTAAAGATGGTGAAATTACTGTGGCAAATACCGATGCCATTGATTTTGAAGACACTAAAGAATTCAACTTAGTGGTTTACGCGAAACAAGGCATGGACACTTCACCTGAAGTGGAAATTAAAGTGACTGTGGTAAACGTTAATGATGTTGCACCACAAAAAACTAAGCACATCGAAACTATCGTCGCTAAACAAGGCCAAGCAGTATCGGTTGATCTTTCAGACCACTTTATTGATCCAGAAGGTGATGGTATAGCCTATAGCTCAGATGATTTACCAGCAGGCTTAGCCATTTCTACCGCTGGTGAAATTACAGGTACTCCGCAAAGTTACGGCGATTTATCGGCTAATGTGATGTTATCTGATGGTAAAAATACAGCTTCTGCCCAAGTTAACTTTGCCGTAGCGCAAACAAAAACTGATAGTGTTGATGCAGGTTCATCAAGCTCTGGTGGTAGTTTTGGCAGCTTAGTGTTGGCGTTCTTAGGCCTTACAACACTAGCTCGTCGTAGAAAAATCAATAGCTAAGGTGGAGCTTTAATATGAAATTAACAATAACTAAAGTTGCATTAGCGCTACCATTAGCCATTGCAACCATGACCCAAGCTGCGGTTAATCAAAACATTGATAGTGCCAGCAACGTTAAGCCTGCGCATATGCAAAATATTGACGCGAAACGTTTAAACGCTATCGAATCTAATCGCTACTTTGTATTACTAAAAGATGCACCAATTGCTTTGTACAATGGTGAAGTCAAAGGTTTAGCGCCAACCTCAATGTCGGCAACTAAAGGCAAAAACGCGACAGCTAGAGGTAAATTAAATACCAAAAGTAGCGCCAGTGTTAGCTATAAGGCTTACTTAAACGATCGCCAAGCCGATGCTAAAGCGGCCATTAACCGCATTACTAAGCGTAGCGTTAATGTTAAAGAGCAATTCTCATTAGCATTAAATGCCATGGTAATGGAGTTGACGCCGGAAGAAGTTGCAGCGGTAGAAGCGTTACCTGAAGTTATCGCGGTAACGAAAGAAGAACGTCAACAGCTATTAACCGATAGAGGTCCATCATTTATTGGTGCACCAGGTGTTTGGGATGGCTCTGCAACTGGTACCCCATTTAAAGGTGAAGGTATGGTGGTTGGTGTCATGGATACCGGTATTACCACTTATACTGCGTATGCTTGGAACGGTGACTATTCTACTTATACCTTCCACCCATCATTTATTGACCCAGGCCAAGATGGCGGCGAAGGTTACGACCATGTTAACCCTTATGGTGAAGGTGTTTACTTTGGTATGTGTGTTGATGCGCCAGAGCACTGTAATGATAAGTTAGTGGGTGTTATCAGCTACCCAGAAATTACTTCTCAGTATAGCTCTTGGCAAATGAACCAGTTTGGTAATGGCCGCGACTCACACGGTCATGGTACTCACGTTGCATCAACCATTGCTGGTAACCCGGTAAAAGATGTGCCAGTAGTTAACGCACTTGGCGAACAAGGTGAATTTAAGTTTGAACAAGTTACCGGTGTTGCGCCAAATGCCAACATTATTTCTTACCAAACCTGTCACCCAACATTAGGTTGTTGGCCGTCACTAGCGGTTAAATCAATTGAACATGCAATTGAAAATAATGTTGATGTGATGAACTACTCGGTAGGTGGCAGTGCTGCTTCACCTTGGTATTTATCTGATGCGCTTGCGATGTTAAGTGCCCGTGAAGCTGGTGTTCATATTGCTGTTGCTGCTGGTAACGCAGGTCCAGGTGAAAAAACTATTGGCTCACCAGGTAACTCACCTTGGGTAACAACTGTTGCAGCTTATACTCATGATCGTGCCTTTACTGGTAAAACAGCTACTTTCACTGGGGGCGCTGGTGATTTACCTGAAATGTCAGGTGAAGGTGCAACTAGTGGTGCAAGCGGTGAATTGATTTATATGGGTGACATTGAAAGTCAATACCACAAAGACACATACGGTGAAGGTGTATGTGGTAGTGTTGACTGGTCAGCTAAAGCACAAGTTGCTGGTAAAATCTTAGTGTGTAACCGTGGTGGTGTGAACTATAACGGTGAACCACTAGCACGTGTGCATAAGAGTAAGATTGCCAAGCAAATGGGCGCAATCGGTATGATCTTAGTCAATGTTGAAGATGAATATAACAACGTTGTATCTGACTTCCATTCATTACCGACTATTCACATTAATAAAGCTGATGGTGAAACTTTACGTGCATGGATGGCAACTGGCTCTGGTCATAGCGTAAGCTTTAACGACTCAGTACTTGAGTCTGATGCTAGCAAAGGCGATATTGCTGCGCCATTTAGCTCACGTGGCCCAGATCTTTGGGAAGGTGACTACTTAGTGCCGGATATTGCAGCACCTGGCGTTGATATTTTTGCTGGCGGTATTGGTACTAACCACTACAGTGGTATTCCTTACTCTGAGCAAGTTAGAGGTGATTTCCGCTTTATGAGTGGTACATCGATGGCAACACCACATGTTGCTGGTGCTTTAGTACTCGTTGCGGGTAGTCAACCAACTTGGACGGCGGCTGAAGTGCAATCTGCATTAATGCTAACCGCCGAACGTGATACCTTCAAAGATGACAACTATAGTGGTGTATTACTTCCTTCAACTCCGTTTGATGCTGGTGCTGGTAGTACACGAATCAGTCGTGCTGTAAAAGCTGGTTTAGTAATGAATGAAACTAAAGCAGGTTACTTAGCGGCGAATCCATTAGCGGAAGAAACCAATACTACGGGGGAAATTGAAGGTTGGCACGGTGAACCATCTCAAATGAACATGCCAAGCTTAGCGAAAAAAGGCTGTTTAATTGAGTGTTCTTGGACGCGTACTTTCAAAGCGACTAAGGCTGGTGACTGGACAATTAAGCCGGTATATGACTCAGCTAACTATGAGTTAACCTTTACCCCTTCATCATTCACGGTTGCTGAAGGTGACGAAGTAGAAGTTAATATTTCTGCCAAAGCACAACAAGGTCTAAATGACGAGTGGGTATTTGGTAAGATGGTATTAGTACCAAGTGATGCTGATACACCAGAAGCACACTTACCTGTAGCAGTAAACTTTATTGCAGGTATCGTACCTGAGAACTTTGTTATCAACACAGGCTTAAATGAAGGTAGCCAAAAAGTTGATGGTATCAAAACCATTGGTACTAACGACTTACAGGTGAGTAAAACTGGTTTAGCCAAAGCTGATATTCATGAGTTTGAAGTACAACGTGATGACACTAACCACATCGTTGTTGGTTTTGGTCAAACGATTGATAGCACGCTTCATGCAATTCCATTAAACGTTCAGGCACGCACCAAGCGCTTAGTGGTTGATGTATTAGAAGCAAGCTCTCCTGATATCGACCTTTATATCGGTTATGACGGCAACCTAGATGGCGAGCCGGACATTGATGAGTTCTACTATATTCGCTATATCAGTGGTGGTACGGATTCAGATGAGTTAATCGATATTATCGACCCAGAGCCTGGTACTTACTGGATTCTAACTCATAACTTTGCGCCACCGGTTGAAGGTGAGCCAGAAATGGATACCGTAAAATTATCAGTAGCTACGGTTAAGTATGATGACGATACCTTAACAACTGAAGCACCAACTGTGGTTGCTGCAGGTGAAGAAGTTGATTTCACACTTAACTGGAGTGCGGCAATGGAAGAAGGTGACCTTCACTATGCTGCGGTACAATTAGGTATTTCAGCTGAATTGCCGACTAACATTGGTACTATGCGTGTAACCCTGAACCGTACGGAAGATGAAGCGCCAGTACAAAATAATGAAATTACTGTTAAAGCAGGAGCTAGCAAGCGTTCTGTAGATGAAGGTAAAGTAGTTAATTTGTATGCTTATGCCCGTGCTAAGTACAGCTTATTAAAAGATGTTACTTACGAGTGGACTCAAGTAGATGGCCCAACGATTGACTTTGGTGTTCAGGATAAGTCTGGTTATTCTAAAGTGACTTTTGTTGCGCCAGAAGTCGATGAAGATACTTATGTGACTTTCTCTGTAGTTGCCAAATCAGGTAAATCAGTTAGTAAGGCAGATACTGTATCAGTTAAAATAAAAAAGAAACGCCAACGTGGTGGCAGTGAAGACGATAATAAACTTCGCTTGAAATAATCTTTGTTAATTAACGTCAAAGCCCGCTTTCTGCGGGCTTTTTTTGGCTAGTGATAAATGGTTGAGAAGGAGTCAGTTAATAGTCAATTAATAGCCAGCTAATCGTCAGAAAACGGATAACAATTGATAACAAAGATCTCATTGAGCACAGTACTAAGATTCCTTACATTTTTGTATAAATAAGTAACTAAATGTAAAAAGTTGTTGTGCAGATGTTTGCTACTGACACTAAATCAAATCACTGGATAAATGATGCTGTTAGTTTGCATCGTTTTTTTATTGAGTATTTTGATAGCTCGAACATCAATGTAGAAAGTGATAAATACGTTAGAATACAGCAACAAACGCTAGAGCTATTTGACCTGAGCATCACTAAGTTATGCGCTTTTACTTCATGTACTTTGAGCTTTCCCACTACTGAACAGTATTGTTATATCTTTTTGTCAGTTAAAGGTGCTAGCCATATTATTTGTAATGGCATTAAAGAAAAGAATGGTTTTATTGGCTTTCAACCAAATGTTAAAGCGTGTGAAATTACGCTGGAGCCAGACAGCTGTTGTTACTTAATTAAATGTCCAATTAGCTTATTTGAACGTCAGTTAATGAGCTTAGTGAAGGTCAGCCATTTAACCGCATCGCGTTTTAAACCTGCGTTATTGATGTCTGATACTTTAGTAAAGTTTTTACAAGATTCTGTGCAATTTCTTATTCATCAAAGCTTTGCCAATGATGCGCTGTGCTTAACCAGCATGCATAAAGAGTTTGAGCAAATGTTGATTAAAGGCATTTTATATAACCATGATCACGGTTATAGCCAATTGCTGCTAGATCAGCAGGCGAGTAATCAACCCAGTTTTATTAATAAAGCTTTGGCCTTTATTCAGCAATCGATAAAAGAGCCAATTAGTTTAGATGATATAGTACTGGCATCAGAAGTTAACCCTAAGCGTTTATATGCTGGATTTAACAAATTTATCGGCATGCCGCCGATGCAATACCTTAAAGTTCAGCGATTAGAAGCAGTAAAAGCTCAGCTAGAAACTCAGCGTTCTAACTCCGTTACCGATGTTGCTATCCAGTGGGGGTTTTCACATTTGGGACGTTTTTCAGCTGATTACAAAAAACACTTTCAAGAAAGTCCATCCGCGACTTTGGCTAAGACGTTATAGTTCATACTTAACCTTGGTTTACATAAGTACTAATGCATAGAAACACATTGCTATCTCTAGCTGAGGCACATTTTTAACACCACTGCCGTTAATTAGGTAATGGCTTGTGCGAATAGCTTTTTCCCCTCGCTAATTAAGTGTTTAACTGCTGGGTGTTTTATTTTTCGCTCTGGTGAAATTAAGTAATAGTGTTCAGTAATATCTCGCGTGCGCCCGACGATAGAGACATTAAATTGTTCGATCACATGCTGCTCTATAATAGATGGCGCACAGAATACGCCGTAACCAGCCTGCCCAAAGTATTTAGAGAGCACAGAGTCGTCAAACTCACCAATAATGACAGGGTTAATATCTAATTCATCAAACCAGCTTCTAACACTTAAATATTGGTTGGAGCCTTCGCCAGCGGTAAAGAATGGCATGCCGTCAAGTGATTGAGGAAATCCGGCCTTAATGCCCTGTGCTATATCCGTTGTGGCAAAAAAACTTAAGCCACATTTTCCCAGTAGGTGAGTGTAAGCTTTTAGTGGCGAGTTAGCAGGTAGTGGCGTATCGCTTAACACGGCATCTAGCTTATTGACTGCGAGTTCTCCTAACAACACTTCTAGGTTAGTTTCTTTACACACTAACTTAATCGAGTCATCCATCGTATAAATTGACTTTAACATGTAAAACGAAAAGACCTTGGCGATGACATCAGTGATGCCAATGGAGAATTTATAGGCAAAATTAGTCGCCTGATTTTTAAGCGAATTGACTAGCTCATCACCCAAGCTAAATATTTCCTCTGCATAGTTATAGGCAATTTGCCCTTCTTCATTAAGCACTAAGCTGCGTCCTTTGCGGTTAAATAATTGAAATCCTAGTTGCGACTCCAGTTGATTGAGTTGGGCGCTGAGCGTTTGCGGGGAAATATGAATTTGCTGAGCAGCTTTGGCAATACTGCCGTGTTTGGCAATGGCGTAGAAATAATTTAAGTGATGGTAATTCAGCTTGGTCATCAATAACTCCAGCGATTGGCTCTCTATTATTGGCTATGTATTGTCAACTTTTTGTTGATGATATCACAAGTATAAACGGCTTTTATTGCGCTATTAGCTTAGATATAACATTAAGGCTTAGTGACAAAGGAGGAAGTATGACCGAGAAAATGCTAATTCAGCGATGGAAGCATTTTATTAAAACAGACGCCAGTGCAGGTATTGTGCTGGTGACGTCTGCTGCGTTGGCGTTATTTATGGCCAACAGTTTTTTAAGTTATTACTACAATGATTTTCTCGATTTTCCGGTAAGTATCACGCTAGGCAACTTTGCTATTAGTAAGCCGTTGGTCTTGTGGATTAATGATGGCTTGATGGCACTGTTCTTTTTCGTTGTCGGGTTAGAAATAAAGCGGGAGTTATTTTACGGTCAATTATCAAAGCCTGATCAAATTGTGCTGCCGTTTCTAGCGGCGGTTGCAGGTATTGCAGTGCCAGCACTTATTTATGCAGCATTTAATTATCAAGATGCTGTTGCGCTTGGCGGCTGGGCGATTCCTTCGGCAACCGATATTGCATTTGCTCTCGGGATCTTTGTGATGTTTGGTAAGCATTTGCCGCCGAGTTTGAAACTGTTCTTATTATCGGTGGCGATAATTGATGATATTGGTGCGGTGATTATCATTGCGCTGTTTTATTCGGAAAACTTAGCGCCATTTTCACTGATTGTTGCATCGGTTGGCCTTGTGGTGCTGTTTATATTTAATCGCTTAGGGCTTGAAAATAAGTCGCCGTTTATTTTGGTGTCAATCGTGGTGTGGGCAGCGGTGTTAAAATCGGGCGTTCATGCAACGTTAGCAGGGTTTGCGGTAGCGTGGTTTATTCCAATGGCACGTGACCATGCTAAGTCAATGGCGTATCAATTAGAGCACGGGATGCATCCGTGGATTACTTTCTTTGTCTTGCCTTTGTTTGCCTTCGCCAACGCAGGTGTTGGGTTAACTAATGTCGGTGTCGATCAGCTGTTTACCCCGATTACGATTGGCATCATCGTTGGACTATTTGTCGGTAAACAACTAGGGATTTTTACGGCGTGCTGGCTGGCAATAAAACTAAAACTATGTAAGTTGCCCAAAGATGCAAATTGGCAGCAACTATATGGCGTGTGTGTGTTATGTGGCGTTGGTTTTACCATGAGTTTATTTATCGGCGCCTTAGCCTTTGAGCAGCAAGGTCGAGAGTATCAAACTCAAGTTAAAGTCGGAGTGTTAGTTGGCTCAATACTGTCAGCGGTATTCGGGGCGTGGTTATTGAGCCGAGCGTCGAAAAAGTTGCCTCAATCTAAAGGAGAATCTAATGAAAATGTTCAAACAGCTAAAGCATAGTGTCGTGGTAATATTGGTGTCTCTGATTTCGCTGCCAGCATGGGCAGATTTGAAAACAGAAATAATTGCCTCTTGTATTGATTATCAATCCGGTACTAGTACAAGCAAATTAAACGCTTGTAAGTTGTATATTGATGGCTTTATCGATGCGGCGCTGCTGTCGGAGGATGGCGTGGCGAAACCTCAAGCGTTAATTGCAGATAATGATGAAACGAGTAGTTACTTAAAACGAGCTTATCAAACTAGGGTTTTAGAAACCCACTCTATTTTACCGGATGAGGAGTCACATCAATTTTGTATCCCTATAGAGTATCAGCGCCATACCATTGCTTCTATGTTGGCTAAGTCACTTGATATCAGCCAGCTAGAAACTAAAACCCTAAAAGAAGTGGTGTTTGAAACCTTAGTAAATGATTATCCATGTGATTAAAAGTAAGCAAAGGCAGTACTCACTTTTAATTTAATTTGTAATTAGTGGCAAGGTTCCATAAGTGACAAAAGATGAGCTTGGTCTTTTGTCACTTTTTTACTTTGGCTAAGTAAGTTTCTCTGTGGTACTTTTGTTGCACATATTACCCTCCTGTTGGTTATAGCCTTTTCTATGTTTGACTGGATAATTACACAATTTAGTATTGAACTCTTTACCATTGAACAAGATAGCATTCTTATTTACGGCAACTACAACCCTTGGTTGGTCGGGCTTTCAATAATCATTGCCATGTTTGCTTCGTTTATGGGGCTGCAAGTTGCCTCGCAAGCTGAACGCAGGTTACGTCAACAACGTCAAAAGACCATGTTGCTTATTGGTGGCATTGACTTAGGTGGTGGTATTTGGACCATGCACTTTATTGGTATGTTGGCGTTTGATTTGTGTTCGCCAGTTGAGTATGACTTGTTACTAACCTTAATTTAACTGGTTCCTGGGATAGGTGCATCTTGGGTTGCGCTATGTTATATCAATAGCCACCGTAAGAGCTTTGCTGGTTTATTAGTCGGTGGTGTTTTGGTTGGTGCGGGTATTGGTACTATGCACTATGTAGGCATGGCTGCTATGACCATGGCGCCGTTACTAAGATACGATCTTTGGATGTTTGCGTTATCGATATTGGTGGCTGTATCGCTGGCGATGCTAGCGTTATGGGTCAGAGTCGGTTTAGTCACATTAACCAAAGCGGCGCTTAAAGAATGGCATATCAATATTACTGCCAGTGTGGTGATGGGCGCGGCTATTTCCGGCATGCACTATACGGGAATGGCGGCGGCGCGCTTTGTAAAACCACCTGGGCTAGAGCTTAGTCAACAAACATCATCTATTTCATTTTACTTGGCGCTGGGCGTTGCGATAACAACCGTGGTGATTATTTGCTTAGTGTTGGGGGTAAATCTGATCTATCGCTATAAGGATGCTTCACAAAGTGCCTCTGAAAGCGAGCAACGGTTAAGAGCCATGATGGATACCGCCGTTGATGCCATTGTTAGTATCGACAGCAAAGGCACTATTATCAGCGTTAACAATGCCACCGAAAATCTATTCGGCTGGAGCGCTGAGCAAATGGTGGGCAACAACGTTAGTATGTTAATCCCTGAGCCAGATAAATCAGAGCATGATGGCTATATAAGCCGTTTTATTACTACCGGTGACGCTCGTATTATTGGCCAAGGCCGAGAGGTTGAGGCGGTAGATAAAAATGGTGAAAAAGTAGCGATCCGTTTAGCCATAGGTCATGTCAAAATGACGAGTGATGACTTTTTTGTTGCCTTTATCTCTGATATTCGTCCGCGCTTAAAAATGGAAGAAGCATTACGAGCTAATAAAGAAAAATTCCGTTCGTTAATTACCAATATTCCGGGCATTGCCTATCGATGCATTGATGATAATGGCTGGCCGATGATTTTTATTAGCGATGCGGTAGAAACGATAACTGGTTACCCCGCCCAAGACTTTGTCTTACCTAACCCCAAACGAAGCTTTACTGAGTTATTTCACCCTGATGATCGCGAAATGATAGCGCAAGCAACGTCCACAGAAGAAGCCTTTAGCTTAGAGTTTCGAATTATTCGGCGCGATGGCCAAGTACGCTGGATGATGGAATATGGTAATTACATTAAAGACCAGCAAAGCGGTGATGTTTGGCTCGATGGTTTTATTATGGATATTACCGAACGCCGAGAAATGGAACTGCAATTACTGGAAGCTAAAGAAACTGCTGAACAGGCGGCGTCAGCCCGTGCGGCATTTATGGCGAATATGAGTCATGAAATTCGTACACCGATGAATGCTATTATCGGCTTTAGTGATATTTTATTAGAAAACCATTTGAATGACGATGAGCATCGTCACTTAAAAACCATTAACCAGTCAGCAAAATCATTACTGCATTTACTTAATGATGTGCTTGATAGCGCTAAATTAGATAAAGGCAAAATGGAGCTGGAGTTGCGTAACTTCTCATTGGTGGAAGAAGTTGATGCAGTGGTGTCTACCTTATGGCTGCAAGCTCGTAACAAAGGCTTACAACTAACCGCAGAAATATCCCCTAAACTGAAAGATCAATATTTGGGTTCGCCAGAGCGCATTAGGCAAGTACTCACGAATTTACTCAATAATGCGATTAAATTTACTCAACAAGGCTCGGTAACCTTAAGTGTTCAGCCAATTGTTGATGATAACATTGATCATGCTATTGAATTTGATGCGTTAACTAGTGTGCGTCCATACAAAGCTGCTTGGTCGATTGAACAAACGATGGCGTTTGTTAAAGAGCAAAGTGGCAGACACTTTGAGCCTAAATTAGTGGAGTTATTAGAAGCTGAGTTAGCCACTATCCTCGAGATTAAACAACGCTACTTAGATGAATAAACAGGACGAATAAATAAGATGAATAACCTCTAGATCCAGTAACTGTTAACTACAACAAAAATTAAATGCGATCTTGTCGTCTGTTGTTAACGTACTGCGATTATATTCCACATTTTCAGTTAGTTATTAAATATCCTATCGCTATGAAAAAAATAATTTTTACTTGTTTGCTACTTTGTGCATTTCTCGTTAAGGCAGAACAACCTGAGCGCGGCGAACTAAGAGAAGCTATAGAGCCCTATGGTTTTTTATACGGTTTTGGCCTAGGCCTTAATCAAGAGATTTATCAAGGGTTTGATCGTCGAGTTATTCCGCTACCTATTCTTGGCTATCGTGGTGAAAAGTTAAGGGTACTAGGACCGTTTATTGGCTACGACTTACATCAGCTAGGTGACTTTGAGGTTGCGATTCAGGCGGCTCCAAGGTTTCAAGGGTTCGATGAAAACGACAGTGATATATTTATTGGCATGAAACAGCGAAAATTTTCAGTAGATGCAGGGCTTGCATTGCGTTTTGAGCGCCAAAACTGGAAGTTAAATGCCGCCTATATGCACGATGTTCTTGGGCGCTCACATGGCAGCGAGTGGTCGACTGAAGTTGCTAGAGTATTTCGCTACGGGCCAATTTTTATCGAACCATCTGTTGCGTTAAGCTATTTAGATAGCAAGCATGTCAATTATTATTACGGGGTAAAGGCAAATGAAGTGTTACCAACAAGACCTGCATATAAAGGTGATGATGCTTTAAATCCATCACTGGCATTAAGTGTTTCAACCCCGATGTTTTTTGGTGGCTTTAGTTCAATGAAAATTCAGCATACTTGGTATGATAGTGAAATTACCAATAGTCCATTGGTGGATGATGATACTAATTTAAGCTTAGTGCTTTTCTTCTCGAAGTTTTGGTAGTTTCAAGAGCCTGTTTGCAACGAGCTGCAAACGCTGGAATAGAGCGGGAATTATAAGCGGGAAATAAAAAGAACAATGCGTTATAAAAAGTGCTCAACACAATGCTTTAGCCAAAAACTAAAACATCATATTGAGCACGAGGGAGAAAGTGTTATACCACTTTATTTAACACATCTTTACCTTGTAAAAATGCACCAACATTGGCTAATGCTTGCTGAACCATTTTAGCGCGACACTCCATTGTGGCACTGCCGATATGTGGCGTTAATGTCACGTTTGGTAAGTCTAAATAGGCCGGGTTAAATGCCGGTTCATTATTGAATACATCAAGAGCCGCCGAAAAAATTTGCTGATTTTTTAAGGCGCTAATAAGCGCTTCATCATCAACCAACTCACCACGACCAGCGTTAACTAAGACGCTGGTTGGTTTCATTAATGCGATGCGTTCTTGGTTGATTAAATGACGAGTATCGTCAGTTAACAAGCAGTGCATAGTGACAATGTCAGCTTGTGATAACAATGCTTCAACCGAGTCGACATAGGTTACATTTAACGCTTGCTCAACTTCAGGGTTGCTGCGGAACGGGTCAAAATAAATAATATTTAAGTTAAAGCCTTGGGCACGTCTTGCAACCGCTTTACCAATTGCCCCTAAGCCGATAATGCCTAGCGTTTTTTCCTGAATACTGTGGCCCATGGCGCCAAGCGGTGCATCTGCGCCCCAATTGCCAGCACGTAGAAATGCTTCATTAGTGGTTAGTCGGCGAGATGCGGCAAGAATTAAAGAAAACGCTAAATCGGCAGTATCTTCGGTAACAATAGGCGTATTGGTAACGGTTATACCTTTCGCTTTTGCAGCACTTAAGTCGATATTATCGATACCAACACCGATATTACTGATAAGTTTTACTGACTCTGGTAATTGCTCAATAAAATTAGCATTAATCGGATCTAGTGACGTGGAAATACAAACGCTAACGTCATTAAATATCGAAAAATCGTTATTAAATGCCGCTAGTTTGTATTCCTGGTTGTTTAACGAAACCTGCTCAAGCGGCAGTTGACGAGAAGTTACTATGGTATTCATTGTTTTCCTCACTTTCATTGCACTAATAGTTCGTCACTTTATTTATAGGTAACTATTAGCTTGTGGTTCATGTACTAGTTAAGCAATTGAAAAAGCACAAGTTTTTATCGCACGGAACTTCATATTATCTAGCCATTTTTTCACCACTTTTTTGTCAAGTCTGTAACATGGGTGACAAACTTAATAACCAGATCAATTTTAGTCGTTATTATTAGAGCGCGTGTAACAGTAGATGTCGGTAACAAATTGTAGCTTAAGCTGGTTAAAATCTTGTTTACCTGCTAGAAATTTTGTTTAACTGCGCAATAGTGGCAAGTTAACGATTGTTGGTTTTGATGAAATTGTCATTTATGTGGCATTTAAATAGTAAAAATAATGTCACAATTTAATTGTGGAAAAACCTCCAGCTAAAAAAGGCTCTAGATATATGGGATTAAGTAAACGCTTAGCTGCTTGTCATAATGTTAATGACTTAAAATGCAGTGCGAAAAAGAAGTTACCAAAAGCGGTATATGATTATTTGGAAGGCGGCGCGGAAGATGAGTTGTCTTTATTTAACAATAAGCAGGCTTTTAATCGATATCAGTTAATGACCCGAGTGTTAACGCCATCACCTAGCATTAATTTGGCTTCTCAAATTATGGGAATGGAGGTTGATTTACCAATTTATATTTCACCGGTCGGTCAACAACGTATGTATCACCCAGACGCTGATGTTGCTGGTGCAACAGCTGCACTTAAGCATAACGTATTATTTGGCTTATCTACCTTTAGCTCTAAAACTATTGAGCAAGTAGGGGCTGCTAACAGCGGCGCTAAAGCGTTCCAGTTATATGTGCTGTCTGATCGCGAGCAAAACTATCGAATGATAGAGCGCGCTAAAAAAGCCGGTTTTGAAAGCTTAATTATTACCGTTGATAGTGCTGTTGGTGGTAATCGTGAGCGTGATTTACGCAATGGTTTAACCATTCCATTAAAACCAACTATTGCCACTATGATTGATTTTGCCATGCATCCAAAATATGTGTTTGACTATTTCTGTACGGGCGGTAAAGACTTAGTGAACCTAGATAATGCACCAAATATGAAAGATGGTGCCGAGTTTATGAAGTTCCTATCAAGTTTGGGGGAAATGAACCTAGATTGGCAATATGTCAAAGATATTCGCGAAAAGTGGCAAGGGCATTTGGTATTAAAAGGTGTTAGCCATATTGAAGATGTTAAGTTAGCCATTGATGCAGGTATTGACTCTGTCGTGTTATCAAATCATGGTGGTCGCCAACTTGATGCGACGATTGCGCCAATTGATCAAGTGCAGTCAGTTCGTGAAGCGGTCGGCCAGAATATTGAAATTTACCTTGATGGCGGCGTTACTCGTGGCCATGATGTGATCAAAGCATTAGCGTTAGGTGCTGATGGTGTTGGCATTGGTAAAGCTTATGGTTACGGTCTTGCTCATGGCGTGCCGGGTATTGAACGTTGTTTAACTTTCTTTAAAACCGAGCTTGAGCGCAATTTACGTTTGATGGGCTTTGGCTCAATACAAGAGCTTAAACAAGACGGTCATCGTTATATTCATAAAGCTGGCTAATAGCCAATACCAAGTTAATAACTATTTGGGTTTGTTTAAAATAAAGGCTACTAATTCAGTAGCCTTTATTATTTAAAGTTAAACTCGCTGTTATATACGAATAATTTCTTCGCGTAACGGTGCTAATCGTGCCAGCACTTTATTTTGTAATGGATAACTAAGCGCTGCTTGCTCCATTGCGCTTACGAGCAATTCTACAATTCGGTTAAAGTCTGCCTCATTAATATTCATGCCTTTATGAATATCGACCATAGAATCACCTTGATACTGGCAAGGTCCGCCCGTGGCATGGCAAAAATGTTGAATAAATCCTTGTCTAAAGTGCTCTACATTAGCTTTTATAAAGTAAGGGAGTACTTGCTTATCTTTGGCAATATTAACAATAAACGCATCAACAATTTGCTCAACTGCTGGCGCACCACCAATTTCCTCATAAAGTGAGCTGGTTGAGTTATTGCTGGCGGTACAACTAATGAGCAATGTGCAAAAAACGCTAATACGCGCGGTGATTAAAAACGGCTTAATCATATGAATAACAGACTGTGGCATTAATAAGACCCCGTGATAGAAAGGTACCAGCCTTGCTGATTATCTATCGTGGCAATAGCGCCAAGATCAAGATAGGCCAAGGTGATATTGACGTGCTTATTAGGAAACCAAGCAATAAAGATATCTTGCCAGTTAGACTCATTTAGCCCTAAGTTATCAGGTTTTTGACGATATTCACTGCCAATTGCTAAATGTTTATTAAGTAATAATGCCGCCGATGCTTCTAAGTAAAAGCCACCATTACCTTGGCTACCACCAAAACCTAATAGCCCCATTTCATTGGCTTCGGTATATCTAATCGTGGTGTTCCATAAAAAGTTATAACCAGCAATTAACCCTAAATGCAATTTACTGGCGGCTAGATAAACATCGATGCCGCTATCGTCTTTAGCACCAAGGGCAAATGGCACGGTTTTGGTGTCGAGCTTTTTAGCTTGAATACCTAACGAAAATTGCGGCCAAGTACTGTAAATAATATCGCCATACAGCCTGAATTTAGCCCCGACTATTTGTTGTTTTAAGGTTAAAGATAATGGATTCACCTCAAAACGCTGCTCGGCAAATGACAATTCTACCCGATCATATAAGTTTAGCTGAGCGCCACAGACATTAAGCCGAAAATCATCAACATCACCCCGTGAACAAAAGCCGGAAATCGCGATTTGATCTTCACTGGCATAACCCGCAAGTTGCGCCCAAGGCACTAAGCCACCACCGGCTGCTCCTTCCACTTGAGAAACACCTGGTGTTGCTAATATTTTGCCATTGGCAAAACATAAGCTAGGTAGCAACAGGAAAACTAAGTTAACAGTTAAGCTAATAACTCGGTTCATAATTCTTATACCAGCTAATAAATGTATCGGCGTCTATCGGGCGAGAAATATAATAGCCTTGGGCATAGTCGCAACCATAAGACGCAAGTAACGCTAAACTTTCGGCATTTTCGACACCTTCTGCCACGACCCGCATATTGAGTTTATGGCCAAGCGAAATGGTTGAACTGACAATGTCTTGATCTTTAGTGCAGGCTTCAAGTGATAAAATAAAGCATTTATCAATTTTAAGTTCATCAACGGGTAAGCTTTTAAGCTTAGATAAAGATGACTGACCAATACCATAATCATCTACTGAAATCTCAAAGCCCAGAGATTGCAAGTGTGATAGCCGAGTGGCCACCATTTCTTCATTTTCTGCAAGATCACGCTCAGTTAATTCTAACGTTAGCTGGGTTGGTGGAATATGATATTGCTCGATAGTGGTCAATAAAAAATCGACAAATTCTGGATGCTGAATATCTTGCGCAGATAAGTTGACCGATACGCGGATATTGATGCCGATGTCATTCCATTGGGCAATTTGCATTGCAACATGTTTCAGCACCCAGTGGGTTAAGCTGACAATTAAGCCTGATTTTTCAGCAAGGCTAACAAATAATTCTGGGCTGACAAATTCACCGGCCTTATTTACCCAGCGGATCAACGCTTCAACTTTTTCAATTTTATTAGTGCTTAAGTTTAATTTCGGCTGATAGTTTAAATATAGCGGGCTGTGTTCACTATGAATGGCGGTGCGCAACTCTTCTATCATTTGCAGTTTTTGCAAATAGGCTTCGTCTTCGCCTTGTTGGTAATGGCGAATTGATTTTTGTTCGGTGGTTGCCGCGCGCATAGCCATAACAACGCGGCGTATTAACACTTCAGGGTCTTTGCCATGGTTGATGGAATTCACCGAGCCAATATTAAGGTTTAATTCAATTTTAATATCTTCAATCCAATAAGGCTCGGTTAAGCGTTCGAGTAGCAAGCTTAGTTCGGCATCAATTTCGTCGATGGCGATTAATGGCATCATTAAGATAAATTCATCTGAATTTATTCTGGCCGCGGCCGCTTGATGATCAGGTTCACGATAATTGGCAATTAAGCTTTGTAAGCGTATTGCCAATGATTTAAGCAGCGTATCACCATTTTCTGGGCCTAAGGTATCATTAATCTGGTTAAAGCCGGTGATATTAATACTGGCGAGTAATAACTCCTTTTGGGTTAGCAAGCGTTCACTAATTAGCTTTAATAGCATTTGGCGATTATATAAACCGGTTAAATGATCATGCTCTGCTTGGTATTTAATTTCGCTTTCACGTTGGCTAATGGCGGCGCCCATTGTGGAGAAGGCGTAATACAGTTCATTAAATTCCAGCGGCAGTTGTTGCTCGTTTTTAGCTATGGTTAATTCACCCTGACTAATGCGCTTAGTGAGTTTCATTAGATAGTTCAGAGGATTAGAAATGCCTTTAGAAAGTAGTTGTGACAAAAACATCGAGCTGATAATGATCAACCCTGCGATAAAAATAATCGACGAGATTAGTTGGGTAAATTCATCATGCACTTCTTCAAGTGATGTCGATAATAACGCATAAATGCCGGAGTTTTCGCCAAACGCTATTTTCTTATTAAAATAGTTAGATTGCGTTAATAGTAAATTTATATCTTCAATTGGCTCAATGGTTAATTGATTTTCAACAGCTGATAAGTTCGCAAAGCTCGAAACGATATTGCCGTTATCATCGGCGAGCGTAATATCTAAAGAGGTAAGATTTTTTAATTCAATTAGCGCGGCTTTACTTAATTGAAAGCCAACAACCGCGTAGCCAATTTCACGCGGGGCCTTTACTGGTAAAATAATTAATTGATAAATATTGTTATTAATCACTAAAAATTGCGCCACTTCTGAGCTGGTTAATAGTTTAGCGATATTGTTTTTCAACGACTCTTTGGCAATAGCGCGCTTTGCGCTAATGGAAATAAGTTCGCCATTTAAATCTACCATCATCATTAAATCGGCATTAATGCGAGCGCCGTGATTAAGTAGTACGCTTTCAATGGTGTTTTTGTCTCGGGTGGCAATAGCTTGCTTAAAGCCAAAGTCAGCGGTTAATACGCGTGTTGCCGTTACTAATAATTGTTCTTGAGAAGACAAATATTGCGTTAAGACATTTTGCGCGTATTGCATTTGTCGTTCAATTTGGCGCTCGGTAAATTGTGCCGTTCTAAATGCGTAACTCGTGGTCAGCATGATGACGGTTAAGATAATAAGTAACGCGGATAACCAGGTAATTCTCGAGCGAATACTGAGATTAGTGAGCATGTTTACTAAGCTCCCCAAAGGTATTTCTTGGCGCTGGTGCAGTGGTATTTATTACAATGGAGACTGATTGCTCAGCATTTAATTTAGCAATGGGGAAATTAGCTCTATTTTCGACACCTTGCGTCGCTAGTGGGTGCCAAATGGTAAATTCTGTGGCCGCTGGTGGCAGTTGGTTAATGATTATTTGGCCGTTTTGATCAGAGAGAAAACTCGCTTTGTGCTCAGTAACATAAATATAGCCGACCATTGAATCATGAATATTACAGCCTAATACAACAACCCCATTTTGCTCAAAACTAATCGGGTTTTTTGGGCGATCAGCATATAACTTTAATTCAAAGGTTTTCGGCTGAGAAAAAGAATAAACATGGTGGCGAATATCATCGCTATTAGGAAAGGTTACTAAACTATTTTTCGGCGCAATCAGTACATGAGGAACAAATGTTTTATTGATTTGATCCATTACCAGTGGCGTTTTAGCAGGAACAAGTTGGTTGTTAATCTCTGGGATTTCTAAAACAGCATCGACTAGTGGTTGACCATGTTGATCGGTAAGGTTTATGACTACTGCAGCCATAACCTTAGGTATTAATGCGCTAGATGCCAACGCACTGAGTACTAACACATGGGATAAAACGAGCCACAGTAAGGTTTTTTTATAAAACATGATTGCTGTATGATACGTGGTGTTGATTTCATTATGACAAGCTCATTACTATAACGCAAAAATAGTTATGGTTAACTGATTGTATCAAGTAGCTTTTTATTACTAAAAGCTTGGTGAATTCACAGGTGTTGACTTAAAAATAATATGTTGGCTGTTAGTTGCAATCACTAAACAGTCACTCAATTTCACAAAGTAGGATTGCTTTACTCATGATGGAATTTATCACCAGCAATAAGCTGATTGTCTCTATTTTATTACTGTTATTGATTGTGCCGCTAAAGCTGTTAGCAGTACGTGTTATTAAACGTAAATATGCCAAAAAAGGTGAAGATAAACGATATTTAATTAATAACCTGCGTAATTTAATTAATGTCATCACTGTTATTATGTTGTTTGTGATTTGGAGCACAGAACTACAACGTTTTGCGTTTTCAATTGCCGCGTTTATTGTCGCGATAGTGCTGGCAACCAAAGAAATTATTCAGTGCATTATTGGCTTTATTTATTTGTCGAGCACTCAACCATTCCGCATTGGCGACTGGATTCAAATTGATGATATGACTGGTGAAGTTGCTGAAACTGATTGGGCGAAAGTAACATTACATGAGGTTGATTTAGCTACGTATTCCTATACAGGTCGCAGTGTTTTTTTACCGAATAGCCAATTTATGACCCAGCCTATTCGCAACCTTAACTATATGAAACGTTATGTAAATCATAACTTTAGAGTCGTTAAAGAAGATACCTTGGCAAACCCATTTCAGTTAAAAGCGCCGTTACTTGAAAAAGCGAAGGGTTATTGTAAAGGGTTTATTGATGTTGCTGAGCGCTATAATTCGCTTATTCAAAATCGTTTAGATATTAAAATTTCTGGCCCTGCACCATCAATCAATATTAGCACCACCGAGCTTGGCAAAATCGCGGTCAGTTTTGAGTTATTTTGCCCAACCCATGACGCCGTGGCGATTCAGCAAAAGTTGACGGAAGATCTACTATTTTTATGGGATCAGGCTAAAACGCAAGCTGCCACTAAAGTTAGTAGTGACCATGGTCGCGAAAACACTAGCCAGCATAGTAAGTCGCACGAAAGTACTGACGTATAGCATTAAAGGAGTGTATCTATGGATAATAAGCAAGTGTCAGTCAATATTGATGAGCTGATCGTCGCCTTGTCTCAGGAAACCGTTGAACTTCCTGAACAATATGCACAGTTAAATGCCTTTGAGTGGGCCGGTATTTTTGAAAGTTTAACCAATGATCAGCGCTTAATTTTACTGCCTAACGTTGATAGCCAGTTAATGAGTGGAATTTTATCGGAAATGCGCGAGGATGCGCGTTTGCAGTTTCTATCGGTTTTACCACAAAGGTTTATTGAGAAAACCATTCGCTCAGGTAGTAACGTTGAAGCGGTTGATATCTTAGAAACCTTGCCGGCGAAAGCGGCTTCTAAAATTATTAAGAAACTAGCGCCTGCCGCGCAAAGCCAAATAGAAACGTCCCTCAGTTATTCCGATGATCAAGTTGGCCGTTACACCGACCAGCAAGTGTATACCGTTGATGTTACTGCCAGTGTTTCAGAGGTGATTACAGAATTAAAGCAAACGGAATTAGCAACTGAGCTTAATAATATTATTGTCGTCGATAGCCATCTTAGTTATTTGGGCGAAGTGTCATTAAAAGAATTATTTAATAGCGATATTGATGCGCAAATTGCTGATATTGTTCACCCATCGGATAAAACCATTGATGATGAAACTGGCTTATTAGAAGCCTCGAATTTAGTGCGCGGAAGTCAACGCAGTTATTTGCCGGTAGTACGGGAAGATGGTCGCTTTATCGGTATTTTCTCAATCCATGATGCCTTACATGTTTTCCAAGAATACTACGAAGGGCAAATGGCGCATTTAGGTCAAGTTAGTGATGAAGATTTATTCGCGCCAGTCAATGTCAGTGCTAAACGTCGGGCAACTTGGCTTGGCATTAATTTACTCACGGCATTTTTGGCCTCTATGGTTATTGGCTTGTTTGATAAAGTGTTGGTGGAAGTGGTGGCGCTAGCGGTACTCATGCCGATTGTTGCTAGTATGGGCGGCATTACAGGCAGTCAATCTTTAACACTTACGGTCAGAGGCTTAGCTACAGGCCAAGTTAGTCAAGGAAACTTAAAGGTTTTACGTGATAAAGAACTTTGGGTGGCAGTGATTAATAGTGGCGTTTGGGCTGTTTTAGTGGCTTTTATTTGTTTTTATTGGTTTAACAATGGTTTATTGGCTTTCATTATCGCTGGCGCAATTGTGGTTAATATGGTGGTGGCAGCATTAGCTGGGGTATTTATTCCAGTTATTTTAGAAAAAGTCGGTATAGATCCAGCGATTGCCGGCTCGGTTATTTTAACCACAGTGACCGATGTTGTTGGTTTCTTTGTATTTTTAGGATCGGCGACGGTGATATTCTTAGCTTAATTTGTTAGTTAATTATCTATTTTTTAAGAATAAAATTTAATCAAAACCTAATGTTTAATAAAATTAATTTATCAAACATTAGGTTTTTTTTATCAATATTGTCGATTTACTGGGCGGTAGTAAGTACCTTTAAATCAAAAGGAAGTTGGGTGTGTACAAATACTAAGCCCGCAAGTAAGGGAATAGCTGCAGTGCATCTTTAATCAAGGAGCTTTTGTGGCTTTTGTTTAAATAAATCGCATAAATATCACGATGGTATTGCGGTGCGTTGGCCAGTAAATGTAAGCGATTTTTACGGATATGCTCAAAACACATTTGCTTAGGTAAATAAGCGCTACCGCCAGCTTCTAGAATAAAGTTTAGCGCAATTCTAGGTTGGCTCATATTATGGCGTACTGGCGATGTTTCGCCAAAGTCACGTAAATATTGGGTATTAATCGACTCGCCATAATCCACCATCACCATGTTTTCTATGTTATCTAAGGTTGCCGTTGGATCTGTGGTGACTAATTGCAGTGGCACAGTGCTGACCTTTTCACTGACGATATTTTCGATATACGGTGGCTCAAATAAGAACGCGATATCAACTATCCGGCTAATGACCTGTTTACGCAACTCCATTGGTGAATAGGTGTGGGTATGTAAGTGAACATCATCTAAATTACGGTGAATTTTTTGTAGCCAATCTTGTAAGACTATGTCCCAAATTGACATCATTGAACCCACAAACAATTGTTTATGCTTGGCTTTTGATACACCTACATCTTGTTTTAACTTTTGCCACATTACTATCATTTCATGGGCATGTTTCACCATGCGGTGGCCTTCCGGCGTTAATTTCAACCGTTTCATTGAGCGATCAAATAATAACACCCCAAGTTCATCTTCTAGTAACTTTATGCGGCTGCTTACTGCGGCCTGGGTTAGAAATAAGTTTTCTGCAGCCGCTCTAAAGTGCAGGGTTTGGCTGACTTCAAGAAATGTAGTCAGTAATTCAATTTTCATAAATTGCCGTCACTAGTAAACAAAGTTTGATAAAAATAATTTATCAAACAATATACTTTAATTCGTTTTTATTTTCACTAGCTAACCTTTAAAGTGCGCGTTTTTTGTCTCGGCAACCTTGTCCCAGCAACAATGAACATTAAGGTTAATAAATGAAGATTGCTATTCTTTCTCGAAGTGAAAATTTATATTCAACGCGCCGCTTAAAAGAAGCGGGATTAGCGCGTGGCCACGATATTGAAGTGATCGACACCTTACACTGTTATATGGATATTACCAGTAGCCGCCCGACGGTACGTTACCATGGTGCTGAATTGCCTAAGTACGACGCCATCATTCCAAGAATCGGTGCCTCTATTACTTTTTATGGTACAGCGGTTGCGCGCCAATTCGAGATGATGGGTACATTTAATGTGAATGAGTCTGTTGCTATTAGCCGTTCTCGTGACAAATTACGCTCTTTGCAGCTGTTATCGCGCAAAGGCATCGGCTTGCCGCGTACGGGGTTTGCCAGTAAACCAGACAATATTAAAGACTTAATTAAAAATGTTGGTGGTGCGCCATTGGTGATCAAACTATTGGAAGGAACGCAAGGTATTGGTGTAGTGTTAGCCGATACTGCCAAAGCTGCTGAAAGTATTATCGAAGCGTTTATGGGCTTAAAGGCCAATATTTTGGTACAAGAATTTGTTAAAGAAGCGGGTGGCGCTGATATTCGCTGTTTAGTAGTGGGCAATCGCGTAGTTGCGGCGATGAAACGCCAAGGCGCTGAAGGCGAATTTCGTTCTAATTTACACCGGGGTGGCAGTGCTGAAATTGTCAAACTATCAAAAGAAGAGCGTGCTACTGCGGTAAATGCAGCCAAAGCAATGGGTTTGAACTTCTGTGGTGTAGACTTATTGCGCTCGCACAATGGCCCTATGGTGATGGAAGTTAACTCGTCACCGGGGTTGGAAGGAATAGAAACGGCAACAGGGCTAGACGTTGCTGCTAAACTTATTGAATTTATTGAAAAAAATGCTAAGTTCAATGCTAATAAAACTAAAGGTCAAGGCTAAGGGTTAACCACTTAACATTAGTGATAACTTATTGCTGAACTTAATAAATCGGCAGGTCTGTTGCTACACTATAAGTCGCTGTTATAAATTTCTGACGTTGGTGGTGGTAATAGCTACTGATAAACAAAAATAGTTAAAAAAAAGAGTTAAAAAATAGTTACATATTGAAAGTATTAAAAAGTTAGTTTTAGCAACAAACTTGGTAATACTTAATCGAGTGAAGTTTAATTATGAAAGATAAATTAATCATTGGCCGTTTGGAAAATATTCAACTACCAAAGTTAGCGATTAAGCAATTAACCGTGCGTGTTGATACTGGCGCACAAACCTCATCATTACATGTTGATAATATTGAACGTATTAAGTTAGATGGTAAGCCGGGCGTTGCTTTTGATATTCATCCTGAGATTCATGATGTTGATAAAGTCGTTCGCTGTGAGGCACTATTGCATGATGTACGTAAGATAAAATCGTCAAATGGTTCAAGCGAACAACGTTATGTAATTAAAACCCCAGCCGTGCTTGGCGATCATAAATGGGAAATTGAAATTACCTTAACTGATCGTTCTGATATGACTTATTTGATGTTATTGGGGCGTCAGGCACTGGGCGATAGCTTTTTAGTGGATGCTTCTTGCGTATTTTTAGCATCAGATAATTAATAGAGGTAATAGCGCTAAATGTTAGAGCAAATCAAAACTTGGCTTAATTTTGAATTATTTACCTTTAACGGTACGGCTTTTACCTTGCTGGAGGTATTGGCTGTACCGCTATGGATTATTCTAGGTCTTTGGTTTGCTAAATTTGTGATTCGTAAAGTTCGTATAACCTTACGTTCAAAAAATAAAGACCCAAATGTAGTGCACTTGGTTGAGCGGGTACTTTACGTTATTTCGCTGATCATTATTTTTATCACTACCTTATCAATGCTCAATGTGCCGATTACTGCATTTGCATTTCTTTCAGGTGCGGTAGCCATTGGTTTTGGTTTTGGCGCCCAAAACATCATTAATAACTTTATCAGTGGCTGGATTCTCATTGGCGAAAAACCAATACGCATTGGTGACTTTTTAGAAGTGGAAGGTGTAAAAGGGCTGGTAGAAGAAATTAATACCCGTTCAACACGTATTAAGCGGGTTGATGGTGTTCATATGTTGATCCCTAACAGTAAATTACTGGAAAACACTGTCGTTAACTGGACGTTAAGAGATAAGTTAATCCGTGGTACTGTGCTTGTGGGAGTGCAATATGGCAGTGACTGTGATTTGGTGGCAAAAATTATGGAAGAAACCACTAAAGCGCATTCAGAAGTGTTAGATACACCAGCAACCAAAGTCTTTTTTCAAGATTTTGGCGATAACGCCTTGATGTTTGAAGTTTATTTCTGGATAAATTCTGAAGTGGAGGGCGGGTTACGACAAGTTGCCAGTGATATTCGTTTTGCCTTTAACCGCGCATTCACTGAGCACAATATTGTTGTAGCATTTCCCCAACGCGATATTCACCTTGATGGTGAACTTGTGGTTAAAAATCAATAAAGTGATTTGATTTATACTTCCAAGCAATGTCGCTAATAAATATCACTAAAAAATACGGTTAATTTAACAATCTTAGTTGCTGGATAATACTTTGATTAACTCTTGTATTAATTCGCTATGGTTATTATTTTTTTTATACACCAAATAAATCGGTCGCTTAACCGCCATTGCACTATCAATTATAAATAGCTTTTGCTTAGCAATTTCTTTTGCTACTAACTCCTGCGGTAAATAAGCTAAGCCCTTGCGTTTGTTTATCAGCTCATAAGCAATACTGGCGGTAGAGGTTTTTATTGTCGGTGTAACTTTATGTGCAAGGGCATGCTCTTTGGCAAAACTTATGCCCCAATCGACAAAAATATAACCATCACTGTTGGCATCAATTGTTGGCTCAGTGCCGACTAAAACAATATTAAAGTAGCCAATAAGTTCGTTAATAAAGTCATCTTCTTTGATTGGATCGGCTAACAGGCCAATATCCAATGACCGATCATCAAGTTTTCGTTGGATTACTTCTCTTACAGAAATCTCTGTGGCCAAAATTGAATGATCAAATAATGGTGTAAGGTCGTCCAGACGCTGATTAAAATAGGCGTCCCATATATTGGGGGTAGCAGCAATATTAAATGCAGTTTTTTGCTGGCTAGCAACGCTTACTTGCTGCTTTGATTCATTGACTTGATCAATAATTAAATGGGCATAGGTTAATAGTGCATCACCAGCTGGGGTTAACTTAAGGTTATTTTTATCACGTACCAAAAGCTTAGCCTGATAAAAATCTTCCAGCTGCTTGATACGCGCACTGACTGCTGCTTGAGTAATGTATAGCTGCTCGGCTGCTTTGCCAAAATGGCGATTTTCAGCAACGGCAATAAAGGTCTTAAAAACGCGAATATCCATAACAATGCCAATCATTTAGCTTGGTTCAAATCTAAAGAAATTTTGTCCATTCGACAATTATTATTTGCTTCTCTTTTTTATTTTTTCTCAATACATTTTGGGCGACAAAACACTGTTGAGGAATTATTGATGAAATACATTCTCTTATTGTTTTTTGGGGTGCTGCCGTTGTCATCGGTAACCGCTGCACAAGACGAAGAGCTGTATAAACCCAATAAGGCGCTGGTACAGGATATTTATACCATGTGCTTGGATGCGCAAACTTTGGAGCAAACACAAGCCTCTGAGGCGTTGCTCTTAGATTGCGTTAATACCGAATTAACTTCGTTGAACTATCAAATGTTTAGCAATATTAATCTGTTAAGTACTTTCCTAGAAGAGGAGTAAGTAATATGGATACGTCAATTAGAGTGGGTAAAACTCGGTTTTATGCCAATGATGTTTTTCCTTACGGATTATCCAGAAGCAGTTACTTTAATAAGCGTGAGTCGGATGAGCTAATAGCCTATGGCAGTACACTTCATGGGTTAGCCTCTGGGATAATAACCCCTGAAAATGAAGAAGAACAGCAGTTTATCGAAGGACTTATGCAGCCAGATTGCACTCTGTATACAGTGAAATTATGGCGCAAATTTTTAATGGCGGTTGAGCACAGAAAAACCTTTCATGGTTTTTCACCAAGTAGCAAAGCGCCAACGTACGATATCAACGTTGAAAGTAGCAATGATGAAGTAGACGACATTGTTATTGATGGTGATATGGAATTGGTGGGCTAATCCACTAAAGACAAATATCGATAAGATATTTTTTATTCATCGCACATTTGCGATTTGAGGTTTTATTTAATGAACAAATTAAAAGTACTTTCTTTGGCAACTATTTTCACTGTTATTGGCATGACTACATCAGTCGCCAATGCCGAAGCAGTGAAAGCTGATCAAGAAATGTTAAATGACATTTTTGAAATTTGTCAGTCAGATGCACAAGAAGATGAAGTGGGTGCTGATATGTTAGTTGAATACATTGTGCAATGTATTACTGAAGATTTGGAAGCCAATAATTTTGAGCCAATTAGCAAAGCTGAATTAGTAAAATTTATTCAGACTAAGTTAGGTTAATCGCTTTAATTAACTTAAGCGAATTAAGTTAAACGAATTAACTAATAGGTTAATACAATCATTGAAAAACCAGCGCTAATGCGCTGGTTTTTTAGTTATTCAAAAAAGTAAATGATAATGTCGATGGCGATAAGTACGATAATAATCCACTCTAAAAATGATGCATGCTTATGGTTTTGCTCGTCAGTTAACATTTCCAGTAACTCGCTAATCGTACTCAGTTTTAACTGTAATAGCTTGGTTCTGGAGTTCAATTCTAAATAGCCCGAAACCAAAATGTAAATCGGCTCAAGTGTCGGCTTTTCCCAAAAGAAATCCGGTGTATCGAGCAAGTTAAATCGAAGTAAAATATCGCATTTATTGCGGTGTAGTTGCCCCCGTAATTTCGCTAATTGCTTTCTTGATAACGCAATTTTTCCAGATTGACTTAACTCATTGGTCAGTTGGTTATTCGTTGTTACCATGCTTTCGGCAATGTCTGCAAATTGTGCCAGTTTTACCGATTGCGCTAACGCATAACTGGCGGCCAGTAACGTATCGTTATCGTCATTCGCTAGAGATAATACATCGTTAACAAAGCTTGGCGCTTTTTCAGGGTTAATTTGGTAATGGCAATGCTCCCATTTAACATTGCCTTGATTATTAGTGACCAAAGGTAAGGCTTGCGTTAGCGTAGTTTTCAGCTCAGGCGTTAACGCCCAAGAAACGGCAACGCCAAAATCAAAAAAGATAACTTTTTGCCCTTCTTGCACCAATAACAGGGCATCATCTTCAATGCGTAGCAATGAGGTTAATTCGAGTTGTCGAATAATAGAGTTGAGTTGATTAAGACCAAATTCATTAATGGTTGGTAAAGTAAAAACTTCAACGCGTTGTAAGGCGTTATTGCTCATAAATGTTAGTTGCACAGGTTAAAAAACTGCGCAGACAATACGCCTGACTTTACCGAAAAAACATCAAATTATTTTTGTCGTCAATCTAAATAAAACAGTGATGATAGAGCAATAAAAAACTCCCCAATTTTAATGGGTTACTGGCCATAAAAAACAACGCCTTTGAATTTATTTGATTGCTGTTATAAGAATTTAAGGCGCCTAAAAATAACGAATTCCAGTACGCCAATAACCGTTAAGATACCGCAAAACCAATAGAATGCATCACCATTTTCAACGCCGGGCATGCCACCTATATTAATGCCAAATAGGCCAGTTAAAAATCCAAGTGGTAGGAAAATGCCGGCAATAATTGAAAGAATATAAGTATTTCTATTCATTAACTCGCTATTTATTTGGCTTATTTTTGCATTGATCACATCAATTTGGCTAATGTAAAAATCGATGGTTTCGACAATGCGGCTCAATACGTCTAATTGGTTGGCTAAGGCAACTTGTTGTTGGGAAAACTGTGGAAGTTCGGCTTTGTTTATTGCCTGTAATGCATGTATTTGCGGCTTTAAAAAACGGTTAAGCTTTAACAAGCGGTTATGCATATCATTGATTTCTTGAATTTGTTGTTTATCAAATTGCTCTCGGTCTTGGGCATCAATAAAGCTTTCGATTGGCTCTAGAAATTGTTCAATACGTAAATTCAATTGACTCAGTATTTCTATCACTAGCAATTCAAGGGTTAGCGGGCCACGACCATTACGCAGGTTTTCTCTTACCGACTCAACGGCGCGTGCGGTTTGCGCATTACAGGTGATAAGCCTTTCTGGCGTATATAACATGCGGACAGTTAACATATCATCCGGTTGCTTACCTTTATTTAAGTTAACACCGCGAACAATTAAGAAAAAACAGTTGTCATTAAATTGCTGAAACCTTGGACGAGTGTCGTTTGCTATCACAGACTCAACAATTGAACGGTCAAAACCTTGCTCTAGTAACCAAGGGCCAAAGGCTGACGATGAGCGATCACAATGAAGCCAAAATGGCGTGATAGACTCACTTTCTACTTGCTGAATAGGTAAAGAATCAGTGCCTGAAATTTTCCAGCCGTCAATAATAAAATCTAAGTGAGCAATATCCATAACTATACCTTAGCGCCGTTTACTAAGCCGCGCGGTTTATCGAGTAAGCACAATGTTTATGCCGTATATTAGCTGAAAATACCAATAATACTTGCTGATATTTTTAATAATATTAAGCAATTAACCTAGAACAACACGCTCTAGATATATGACAATAGATGGCTAGCGGTGTTATCCTTGCCAAATAAATGCCTTACTTTAGAAATATTATGGAAAAATACGAAGAGCTGTTGATTTCAATCAGAAAAGTAATTCGCGCAATCGATCTTCATTCGAAGCAGTTAAATAAGTCATCAGGGGTAACTGGTCCTCAGCTGTTAATAATGCAAGAAATTGCCCGAGTTAAAGGGGTAACTGCCAGCCAAATAGCTAAAAGTATTAACCTAAGTGCAGCGACAGTAACTAATATTTTAGACCGCTTAGAAAGCCGAAAGCTTATAGAACGTGTTCGAAGCTCTGAAGATAAGCGCCGTGTTAGTTTGTATCTTTCCGAGCAAGGGCGTCACTGTTTAATTGATGCGCCAAAGCCTTTGCAAGATCACTTTATTCAAAAGTTTTGTGGCTTAGAAGAGTGGGAGCAGTCTTTACTGTTGTCATCCATGCAACGTATTGCCACTATGATGGACGCTAATGAACTTGATGCCGCGCCTATGCTAGAAATAGACCCTTTGTCGGCAAGTGAACTCAAAGAGTAAGTGTGTGCTTACTCTTTTTGTTTATACTAATTAAACGTATTGTCGATTTATTTTAACCAATTAATTCCATACAAGGCGCTATTAAGCTTTGATCACACACGTCGCACTACCATGAGCGTAAATCGTGCCGTTCGCGTCTTTAATAAAACCTTCTGATGTTGCGATTGTTCGCGATTTAGCAATCACTTTTCCTGTAGCAATCAATGGTGTATCAATTGGCATTGCCTTAACCATTTTAACGTTAAGATCGACCGTGGCGTAAATTGTTTTTGCTGGTAGCGTGGTATGAGTTGCGCAGCCGGTAACCGAGTCTAAAATTGTAGCGGCAAAGCCACCATGAACACCGCCCATTGGGTTCAAGTGGCGGTTGTCTGCTTGTACTTGAAATTCGACAAAGCCATTTTCTGCACGCATCATGGTCATTGGCATCGTTTCTGAAATTGAAGGGTTTGGCAATTTGCCATCGATTATCGCTTGAATGACTTCAAGCCCAGAGAGTTGCTCAATATTCATTTATTTTCCAGACTTTAGAAGTTGTTAACTTTTTGGGTTTGGCTTGGTTAGATATGGCTTTACATGACTTGATTACGATTGGGTAGCAAAACAAGGTCAGCGTTATAACGTAATAAGGTGCATTATTCGCTTAATCAATCGGGTCAAGTTGATGAAATTGTGCCAAATATAGCAAATGTTCGCGGACTTTTTGTTGGATATTTGCTTGAATATGTTCGCCTATCCAAGTACTCGTCGCCGTTTTAGCGGCTAAGTCATCTTCGGTTAACGTCAGGACTATCTGCTGCTTAGTTTGAATATCGCCAACTTTAAGCGCGACTTGTTGCTCTTGATCAATTTGCCAGTCTGCCAATGACGTTTGGCTAAATTTTTTAGCAAATAGCTCGCTAGAAACAAAGGTGAATTGACAGCGGATGCTTTGAGTTTCATCGTGATACCAGTTGGCTTTCAGTGTTTCGAAATTTGCCCATGCTTCAAGCTTTTCTAGCATAGCGCTGGTTAAACCTAATTGCTGGCAAATACCTTGCTCAGCTGAAATAACTATGGGCAACACTAAACTCATAACATACCTATTTTTTCAAACGTCATTTATTCAAAGATACTGTTTTCAAACGTAATGTTTAAATCTAATTATTAAAAGTCGCTTTGCTGATAAAGCCAGCATCTACGCCAAACCAAACTGCATCTGCTTGTTTATCATAAAACATATGCCGCACAGCACCACCGGAAGGGATATTCGAGCTGCTAATAAAGCTTAAGGTTTTAGTGTCAAACACGACTAATTTTTTTGGCGCTTGACCGGTTTCAGCGATCCATAAGCGCTGTTGGCTATCCACCGCCATACCATAGGGATAACTTTTATCTGCTGATGGCATTGGCCATTCGGAAAACTTACCTAGCATGGGTTGATAACGCCCTAGATAGCCTTGACTGTAGTCGACATACCAAACGTCACCATTTTCGGTAATGGTTAAGCGTCTCGGTCGGGCTTTTGCTCTTGGTAGGGTAATTTCGGTTAAGGTGAAAGTATTGGGATCGATTGTTGCGAGTTTATTCGTGCCAAATAACGTTATCCAAAGCTGGCGGTTGGGCGCCAATTTAATGCCATAAGGACGAGAATTCACTGTTGGCACGTTAATAATTTTGCTGGTGCCGCTACGCACCATTAATTTACCTATGGCATTGGAGTGTTGGGCGGTAAACCAAATATCGCCTTGATGGTCGAACACTAAAGTATGAGGGTCGGTTACCTGACTTGGCATATCATACTTAAGAATTTCTTTGGTCTCAGGTATTAACATGCCGATATGACCATTTCGGTTACCGGCATACCAGACATAACTTTGCTTATCGACAATTAGGTTGTGAGGGTGGCTGCCAGGAAGTACATCAAACTGCGTCATTTCGCCAGTTTTAGGATTAAGCCTAGCGAGATAATTGTCGACTTGCCCACAAAACCAGACATCACCATTTGGGGCAACAAACGGATCGCGAGGTCGTCCACCCCACGGAACTTGCCACTCTTGAATATTAACTAAAGATGGCAACGAAATCGCTTTTTCCTCAACTTCATTGTTAGCGACATTGCCTTTGTCATTGCCTTTGTCATTGTTAGTGTCGACGCTTACTTTGACGGTTGAAACTTCATTGTTACTGGCTACTGCTTGAATGCTGCCGATTAGCAGCAATATCAATATTGATAATATACGCATCACAGTCTCCTATTTGAAGTTAATACCTTAGGCATTGTTTGACCTAATTTGCAAGTTCACTTTTAATTCACTTTATCTTTAATTTCACCTAAAAGTGTTTATACCTGTTGTTTAAGTTGATAGAGCAAATCTAGCGCTTGTCTTGGCGTTATATCATCAAGACTCAGTGCTTCAACGGCTTCAACTACAGGGTGTGTGGTAGCTTCAAGTAACTCTAATTGATTTTGCGTTGGTGATGCAGCTAAGCTTTCAGCGCTGATAATTGTAGGTGCTTGCTGAGCTTCTAGTTCATGAAGCCTTTGTTTGGCTCGTTGAATAACAGCTTTTGGAATACCAGCGAGCTGCGCTACCTGTAATCCAAAACTTTTACTGGCAGCACCTTCTTGAACCGCGTGCATAAAAATAATGTTGTCGTCATGTTCCACGGCATCTAAGTGGACATTGGCAAGGTTCGATAGCTGCTCAGCAAGCAAAGTTAACTCAAAATAATGGCTGGCGAATAAGGTAAAAGCTTTGGTTTGAGTCGCCAGCATTTCTGCTACTGCCCATGCCAGCGATAAACCATCGTAGGTACTAGTGCCACGGCCAATTTCATCTAATAAAATCAAGCTGCGCTCTGTGGCGTTATGTAAGATGTTGGCAGTTTCTGTCATTTCCACCATAAAGGTTGAGCGGCCGCTGGCTAAATCGTCAGAGGCACCAATACGGGTGAAAATTCTATCGACTAAGCCGATTTTTGCACTATCCGCTGGCACAAAACAACCTACATGAGCAAGTAATACAATGAGTGCATTTTGTCGCATAAACGTAGACTTACCACCCATATTAGGGCCGGTAATGATTAACATTTCTCGACTGTTATCAAGAACCACTGGGTTGGCGATAAAGGCATCTTTGGTCATTTGTTCAACCACTGGGTGACGTCCTTGCTCTATGGTTATGCCTTTTGTTTCGAATAATGTTGGTTTGGTATAACCTAAAATATCAGCTCGCTCAGCAAAAGTATTAAGTACATCAAGTTCTGCCAATGCTTCGGCAAGCGTTTGTAACTTGGCAAGTGATGGCATCACCAAATCAAACAGTTGGTCATACAATCGTTTTTCTAATGCAAGAAACCGACTTTGAGCACTTAATACGGTTTCTTCGTGCGCTTTTAATTCTTCGGTAATATAACGCTCATTATTTTTTAAGGTTTGGCGACGTATGTAGTCAGCCGGCACTTGCGAAACTGAGGCTTTACTAACCTCAATAAAAAAGCCGTGAACCTTGTTATAACCCACCTTTAGCGTTTGAATGCCGGTTTTTTGTTTTTCTTTCGCTTCAATTTCGGCCAATAAATTGGTGGCGCCCTCGCTTAAATCGCGTAAATGATCAAGCTCTTGATGATAGCCAGGTGCGATAACACCACCATCGCGAATTAGCACTGGCGGGTTTTCGACAATGGCTTGATTCAGTAGTTGATAAAGCTCATCAATAGGTTGGGTGTTCGCTTTAATATTTGTTAAACAGTTATTGGTACATTGTGCCAATATAGTTTGCAATTCTGGCAATTGGCTAAGTGATTGACGCAGTCGAGCAAAATCACGTGGTCTTGCTGATCGAAGAGCAATACGCGCTACGATACGTTCAACGTCGCCAATTTTCTTTAAATTTGGTTGTAACTCGCTATATCTTTCGTTATCAAGCAGTGTGCTAACTGATTCAAGTCGGGTGTTAAGCGTAGCTAAATCACGTAGCGGGAAATGTAGCCAGCGCTTTAATAAGCGAGAGCCCATTGGTGTTGAAGTTTTATCTAATACTGACGCTAAGGTGTTTTCAGTACCGCCCTGTAGGTTTTGAGTGAGCTCTAAATTGCGACGGGTTGCGGCATCTAAAATCACACCTTTTTGAGATGATTCTGCAATCAGTGAGCGAATATGTGGCAGCGCGGTGCGCTGACTGTCTTGCACGTAGTTAAGTAAGCAACCTGCGGCGCATAAACCGCGAGGGTAATTATCTACACCAAAGCCAGATAATTCCTTGGTATTAAATTGTTTGGTTAAGATAGCGATCGCTGTTTGGTAATCATAATCCCACTCGGGACGACGGCGCAGCCCTTTATATTGCTCAATTAGTGCGAAATCAGTGAAGTCTTCTGGGTATAAGAGTTCCGCAGGTGACAAGCGCTGTAATTCAGCTTGCAATTGTTCGGCACTATTCGGTTCGTTGAGGACAAATCGGCCACTGGTCATATCCAAATAAGCTAGGCCAAAGCCTTGTTTAGTTTGCGCGATAGCAACAATTAAATTGTCTTGGCGATCAGGCAGTAACGCTTCATCGCTGACGGTACCTGGCGTAACAATACGCACCACTTTTCGTTCAACAGGGCCTTTACTGGTTGCTGGATCGCCAATTTGTTCACATATGGCTACAGATTCACCCAACTGCACCAATTTGGCTAAATACGTTTCAACGGCGTGATAGGGAACACCAGCCATTGGAATAGCGTTGCCACCTGACTTACCGCGTGCAGTTAATGAAATGTCCATTAAGTCTGCGGCTTTTTTGGCATCGTCATAAAACAACTCATAAAAGTCACCCATACGATAAAACACCAGAATATTAGGAAATTCTGCTTTTATTTTCAGGTATTGGCGCATCATAGGGGTATGAGTGGTTAAATCTGGCGAAGGTGTAGTCATTGAATTGTTATTAGGTAAATAAATCTGTTGGAAATTATGCCATAAACAACCGGGCTTAACACCTAGCCAAGTGACCATATTTTTACTGTATAAAACTACTGTTGATAACTTGTATAAATTTCGTTCATATAGCCGCTCGCAAAAATAAATCTATTAATTACTTTGACTTATGTGAAAATAACTAAAAAATATTAAATTACACTTGATACTGTATTCTCATACAGTATACTGAGCGCAACTTAATGAATAAACGTTGTCGTATTTTTTGGAGCGATAAATGGACGAGAATAAAGAAAAAGCACTCGCAGCAGCCTTAGGTCAAATTGAACGCCAATTTGGTAAGGGTTCAATTATGCGTTTAGGTGAAAACCGTAGCATGGATGTAGAAACTATTTCTACAGGTTCATTAGGCTTAGATATAGCTTTAGGTGCTGGCGGTTTGCCGCTAGGTCGAGTTGTTGAAATCTTTGGTCCAGAATCTAGTGGTAAAACTACATTAACTTTAGAAGTTATCGCTGAAGCACAGCGCAATGGTAAAGTGTGTGCTTTCGTAGATGCTGAGCATGCGTTAGATCCTATTTATGCAGCTAAATTAGGCGTTAATATTGATAACTTATTAGTATCTCAACCAGATACTGGTGAGCAAGCGTTAGAGATTTGTGACATGTTAACTCGCTCTGGTGCTGTTGATGTGATTGTTGTTGACTCGGTAGCAGCATTAACACCTAAGGCAGAAATTGAAGGCGACATGGGTGACTCTCATATGGGTCTTCAAGCGCGTATGTTGTCACAAGCAATGCGTAAGTTAACGGCTAACTTGAAGCAATCAAACACCATGATGATTTTCATCAACCAAATTCGTATGAAAATTGGTGTGATGTTTGGTAACCCTGAAACTACTACTGGTGGTAACGCGTTAAAGTTCTATGCGTCAGTTCGTTTAGATATTCGTCGCATTGGTGCAGTGAAAAACGGTGAAGAAATTGTTGGTAACGAAACTCGCGTTAAAGTGGTTAAAAACAAGATTGCGCCTCCGTTCAAGCAAGTTGAATTTCAAATTCTTTATGGCGAAGGTATTAATAGCTTAGGTGAGTTAATTGACTTAGGTGTACAAAACAAGATGGTTGAAAAGGCCGGTGCTTGGTACAGCTATAATGGTGATAAAATTGGCCAAGGTAAAGCGAAAGCGGTTGAGTACCTAAGAGAAAATAAAGATATTGCCAAAGAGTTAGATACTCGTTTACGAGAAATGTTCTTGAATAATAAACCTGTTGAGTCAACAGAGGTTGTAACAGAACAGTAAGCTTTTACTTATCGTAGATGCTACGCTAGAGTTTGTTTAAATCCCGCCAATGGCGGGATTTTTTTTGGTTTGCCTTTAGCACTTGGCTTTAGTTGAATAGTTGACAGTGCCGCTAATTTGTAATTTCACTGGGCAGATTCGCATTTTGCGGTAGAAGCCTGTTAGTATATTTATTGTAAATACAATCATGTAGGAGATCGTTTGTCTGAGACATCCAAAATTGAATTTGCTTCGTAATAAAGAATGTCAAATGGAAACAGAGTATGGATCAGATAATAATTAGTTAAATATAGAGGAGATTATAATGGATATTTTTGCCGCGATAAAACAAGATCACGAAAAACAGCGTTTACTTATGAAAGCTGTGGTGGAAACGAGCGGTGATTCAGAAGCGAGACAACATTTTTTCAAAGATTTAAAACATCAATTATCACAACATTCTATTGCAGAAGAACGCTGTTTTTATGCACCACTGATTGATTCAGATCACACAATAGATTTAACCCGCCATGGTATTGCAGAGCATCAAGAAATTGATCAATATCTTGCAGAGTTCGATAAAAGTGACATGAGCTCACCAGCTTGGTTAAAAACCATGAAGGCACTTCAACATCGAGTATTGCACCATTTAGCAGAAGAGGAACGCGAGTTTTTCCAACAAGCAGGTAAGGTGTTAAGCGATAGCCAAAAGCAAACTCTAGCTCAACAATATCAGCAAGAAATGCAGCAATAACCTTATTTGCCAGTCATCATTAGTTGTTTCATTAAGCCGCATCAATTCAAATTTTTCATCAAGTTTCTTTCTGCTGTTGAGGCAGGTTGATGCGGTTAACGCTAATGTAAATCGTTAAATGTTAAGGCTACTAGGGTGTATATTTTTACTGTCAATTAAACGGCATAAATTGCCTGACTTAAGGAGGAATACTAAAGGATGTATATTACAAAATATTATATTGCAGGCGCAATTTTGGCTTTTTTTGCCGCGTTTATGACTGCTAGTAGCTATTTTTCGCTGATGTTTGCTTGGTTGGGATTGTCGCTTGGTTTGGTGAGTATTGCGTACCTGTTTAATGTTCCATCGATTTTTCGCAAGAAGGATAATGGTAGTATTCCAATTTATATTCGCTGGTTGTTTATTCCATTTTTACTTGGGGCTCAGCTTTATAATAGCTGGGCTCGGCGTAATGACACTGTACCATCGATTCAGCAAATAGAAGATAAGCTATTTTTAGCTTGCCGTCTGCTTCCTTCAGATATTAACTACTTAAAGCAACAGAAAGTTTCGGCAATTTTAGACGTAACCGCTGAATTTGATGGGCTTGATTGGACGGCCGAAAGTAGTGATTTACACTATCTAAATATTCCTGTGCTTGACCATAAAGCACCATCGAGCGCGAAACTTACTCACGCTATTAACTGGATTGAAAGTCAAATCAACCAATCTAGAACAGTCGTTGTCCATTGTGCACTAGGGCGCGGTAGATCAGTAATGGTGGTAGCGGCTTATTTGCTAGCTAAACATCAACATCTTTTAGTAGTACAAGCTTTAGCAAAGGTTCAGCATGTTAGGCAAACGGCAGCGCTTAACGATTATCAACTAGCCAAATTGACACAAATGGTAAAGCAAAACGTCGTTAAATTAGCTGAACCTATCACCCTTATTGCTAATCCTGTCGCTGGTGGAGGTAAATGGCCGACCTATCAACGAGCAGTTATTAACCAACTAACTGCTAAGTATGTTGTCGATATTATTACAACGACACCCGAGTATTCAGCAACAAAAGCTACCGAGCAAGCTTTACGATGTGGCGCAAAACACATAGTCGCTTGCGGTGGTGATGGCACAGTGACTGAAGTTGCAGAGCAACTGGTATCACGTAACGTATCAATGGGAATTTTACCTATGGGGACGGCCAACGCATTAGCCCACGTATTGCTTGGTATTCAAACAAAAGTACAGCCAGTGACAGTTGCTTGTAATGCGATTTTGGCGGGTAATACGAGAAAAATCGACACGGCAACCTGTAACGAAGAACCGATGTTGCTTGTAACCGGGCTAGGATTTGAGTACGGCATGATTGCTGGTGCCGATAGGAATAAGAAGGATGACGGTGGGCAATTTGCTTATGTAAAAGCTTTATTAGATACCGTCATTCGAAATCAATGCTTGGCGTTAACCTTATGCATTGATGATAAAGAGCCGTTTGATGTGAATACATCAAGCTTAGTTATTGCCAATGCTGCGCCGTTTACAACAGTGTTGGCTCAAGGTGGTGGGTCACCAAACATCGCAGATGGTTTATTAGATGTGACTTGGATTAATGACACTGAACAAGCGTCGGAACAATTAATTACCCTATCGGAATTAGCGCTGTCAGGTATCAGTGATAATGTTAAGTCATCGCTAAGTAAACACTGCACAGCGAAAAAAGTGACGGTCAAGGCGAACGAAAAGTTAGACTATGTTGTTGATGGTGAAGTAAAAGAGGCACAGGAGATTGTGGTTGAAATTATCCCAGCATCGTTAATTATTTATTGCTAAGAACCACAACTCCCTGCGATTTTATTCTGGCAATTAGATGGGAAATAAACTACTCAGCGCCAACGTAACCTTTCCAAATAAGGCAACTATTAAAGAAGGGTTGTTGAGGCGCGATGCATATTTAATTGAAACAAGCATCTTAAGAAGCTGAAAAAGAAAATGCTGACTAACTTAAGTATTGATTTGTCTTCAATAACGCTGACAATACGCCTTAATAATAATGTATTAAAACGAAAATTACTGGTGTCAAATAAACAAAAATGAACGTCGCGCTATCGCGACGCTATATATTGAGCAATTATATTGTTGCTACTTTAACATTAGTTCTGTTTTCAGTTGTCGATTAAGGTTTATTGATATTCAAAAACCTTAATTACTCGGTTAACACCACTGATATTACGAGCAACTTCCACCGCTTGATCAGCAATTGCTCTTGGTACTAAACCCATTAGGAAAACTTCACCGTTTTCCGTGACCACTTTGATGTTAGATGCATCTAAGTCACCGTGTTGAAATAGGGCAGTTTTTACTTTAGAAGTCAGCCAGATGTCATTACTTTTTGTTGCTACTGACACTGAGTTGCCAATGCGAATTTGATTGTGAATTTGGGCGACATTATCAATTTTCTTTAGAATCTTTAACGCTTCATCGCGTAAATAAGTATTCTGTGCTTGCCCTACAACTAACATTGAGCCATTCATACTAGTGATGCTGAGGTTAGTATTTTCTGAAATACCTTTGTGATCAGCCAATGCGGCATAGGCATCAAATTCAATTGCTTGATCATCTATTTGACGACCAACACTGCGATTATCTGTCGCAACACTAGCAACTGTAGCTACGCCAACAACCGCTGCTGAAACGCAACCTTGTAATATAGCAACGGTTGCAGATAAAACGGCAAATTTTGCTAAATTCACGTTTAGTCCTCGCTTTGTGGAAATAAAGTAGTATCGATAATTTCGCATAGGCAATGGATCACAAGTAGGTGTACTTCTTGGATGCGGGCTGTACGAGGAGAAGGGACGCGAATTTCGACATCATTCTCACCCAATAATCCAGCAATGTCACCACCGTCTCTACCGGTTAGCGCTATTATCGGCATATCGCGCGCTACTGCGGCTTCAATGGCTTTAATCACGTTCTTAGAGTTGCCACTAGTAGAAATAGCTAACAGTACATCACCTTCATTGCCTAATGCTCTTACTTGCTTTGAGAATACTTCGTCGTAATGGTAGTCGTTAGCAATAGAGGTAATGGTTGAAGAATCTGTTGTTAAGGCAATCGCTGGTAAGCTTGGACGTTCAGTTTCATAACGGTTTAACAGCTCTGAAGAAAAATGCTGAGCATCGCCAGCTGAGCCGCCATTACCGCAACTTAATATTTTTTTACCATTAAGTAGCGCTTGAACCATTACCATTCCAGCTTGTTCAATTGGCGCTGCTAGCGCCTCGCTAGCGGCAATTTTGGTTTGAATACTTTCTTTAAAGTTATCTTTTATACGCTCTAACATAAGAGTGTTGGCTCCTTAAAAGGCATTTTTCAGCCAGGTTATTTGTGGTTGGCCTAAGTTGCCTTGTAGTGCCACCACATCAAATCGACAAGGGGTATTATATTCATTTAACCCCGATTGTTGGAGATAAAAAGAAGCACAAAGTTTAAGTTTTTGTTGTTTACTAAGTGAAACTGTTGAAATAGCACCACCATAATTCGCTGACTGGCGATATTTCACTTCAACAAATACATAGCTGTCATTGTCTAGGCAAATAATATCTACTTCACCAAATTTGCTGGAGAAGTTTTTGGTCAGCACTTTTAAACCTTGGCCAATTAGGTAATTAGCGGCGAGTTGTTCTGTTTGATCACCAACCGCTTTAGTGGTCAACGCGTTAATCCATTTCAATTTGACCCACACTTTCCTTGGAATAGCGACCCCATAACAGGCTACGTGTTAAAATATGGTCTTGATTCAACATGAGTGTACCAATTTGACCTTCATGGCGAATATAAGGTTTTGTCGCCATCATAGTGACCTTACTTGCTAAAGCCAAAGCGTCATACCCCATGGCGAAAATTCGTTGCAAACTATCACTTCGGTTAGGGAAAAGTGTATCACTAAGGCTTACTAATTCTGAATTTTGCTGGTCACTTTTCAATAGCCAAGGCATTTCGGTAAAACTAAGTCCTACTAAATCTCTGGTGTCACTTTTATCGACCTGTGCGCTATGGCTGCGGCTGCTAGCAAAAATTGGAATAGTGTCGGCAAATGGGCTAATGCTTACATCAATATAAGGTTTTAATAGCCGCGTTTGAGTTGAAGAGCCAACAATATAAATCATATCAATATCGCGTCTATTGCGGGTTTCAGTTTTGATGGTTTGTTTCAAACGACGATTTAACTGATTAATTCTGGCCTGGCTTTGTTCAACGCCAAGCGCTGATTTCAGCATAGTTTGCATTTGCTTGCCTTGAGTAAAAGGCAGAATTTGTGGTTGGAAGTCGTTAACTCTTTGCCATTCTGTAACGAATGCATTGGCAATACGTTGGCTTACATTATCTTCATGCACTAATACGATCGGCATTTTGAAATTTTGTCGTGCCAAAGTTGTTGCGGCTTGAATGGCTTCATCTTCCGGGCGCATTGAAATAGCAAACTGGTTTTCAGCTAATGGCAGGTTTGTTGGAATATTAAGTAATAATGTCGGTAAGTTAAGTTCTGGTGTTGCTAGATAACGTTCAACGTGCTCGCGAAGCAGTGGGCCTATAACAAAATCAATGGCTTTATCTTCTAACTCTGTTGCCATTAGGCTCCAGTCGATAGTTTCTGCATCAAAAAAATATAACTCACTAGCTTTATTATCTGCATACGCAGCGAGTATACCTTGCTGCGCCGCGTTGCCAGCGGCTTGCTGTTTACCGGTTAACGGTAAAATTACGGCTATTCGTTGTGGTTTTAGCTCTTCTTGTTTCACGTTATCGTTAATAAGCGCATTTACAATAGAGTTGGCTGGATGAGTAGAAAAACGCTTTTGCCATAGACTAAGTTGCTGTGCGAATAAACTTTCGTCATAACCAAATTCATTAGCTAGTTTTATCAAGTTTAGCCAACCTTTAATATAAGGCACCTCCTGCTTGGCGACATATGATAACTGCCAACTTGATAACGTTTGAAAGCTCTGCCAAATATTGTCAATATCGAGCTCTGTCGCTTGTGAATCTAAAGCAAATGCGTTTAGCAGAGCTATAATTTTGAGCTCTTTGAACCCTCGTTGCTCTTGAATTTCAGCTAATAAATAATAATAACCGCTGGTAAACTGACCTGAATTTTCATTGACTTGTGATAGCGTAGTTAATGCTTCATCTTGATAACCTAAACGAAATAAGGCTTCTACCAACACTAAACTTATCCGAAAGCTCGCTTCCGCTGTAGTGGTTAATGCACGCGTTTTATTGGCTAACCATAACGCTTGGTCATAGTTTTGTTCTTTAATAAATAACTCAGCTGCTAATACTAGTGATAAAACCGCCTCATTTGGTGACTGTTTTTTACTTTGTGCAATGTAGTCAAGTGCTGTCATATCAGCTTCTGGCTCGGGAATAACTTGCTTAACAGCTTGGGTAGGCTGTGTGGTTTTAGGTGTAGCACAGCCATAGAGTAACCCAGTAAAACAGGCAATTATTGCAAGCGAACGAACAGGTGTTTTAAAAAATTCTAACTTCACTAAAGGGAAATCCGTGCGTTTAGGTATGGGTTTATAATAAACTTCATCCTATACACACTCAACCATTGCCCAATTTAAATGACTGATTTTCAAGTAGCATCTGGCACTTTATACGTAGTTTCTACCCCTATTGGCAATTTAGGCGACATTACTCAACGCGCCTTAGATGTTTTAAGCCAAGTAGATTTGGTCGCTTGTGAGGATACCCGCCATACTCAAAAGTTGTTGAGTGCCTTTAGCATTAAAGCTAAAACATTTTCGTTGCATGATCACAATGAACGTCAACGTCAGGAGCAAATAGCTAATTGGTTGACTGAAGGTAAGTCAATAGCACTTGTCTCTGATGCTGGTACTCCGCTAATTAGCGATCCCGGCTTTCACATTGTTAAAGATCTTAAATTACAAAACCTGCCGGTAGTTCCTATTCCCGGTGCATGTGCGGCCATTGCCGCGCTATCAGTAGCAGGTCTGCCAACCGATCGCTTTACCTTCGAAGGTTTTTTACCGTCTAAAACTGGTGCAAGGCAAAAAGTGTTGGCTGAGCTTGCCAATGAGCCGCGTACTATGGTGTTTTATGATGCACCGCGCCGTGCGTTAGATACTATGCTGGATATTGTTCATACCTTAGGTGGTGAGCGTCAGGTTGTTATTGCCAGGGAGATCACTAAAACCTTTGAAACGATTAAAGCTGATAGCGCAGAAAATTTTGTTACATGGCTTACAGCAGATCCAAATCAGCTAAAAGGTGAAATGGTGTTAATCATTGAGGGGAAAACGCTTGATTCAGAAGCAATATCTCCAGAAATTGAGCAAACACTGAAATTATTGGTGGAAGAATTACCGCCGAAAAAAGCTTGCGCAATTGCTGCTAAAATATATGGTGTAAAGAAAAACCAACTGTATGATTTAGCGTTATCAATCAGAGAGTAGTAAATGATAGTGCATGGCGACTTTAGTGTTTCATTAATCAATAACATCATTAGCAGCCGCTTGGCCGGTAGTTTTAATGAAGCCGGCTGCTTGGCTTATGTTGCAGCAGTAAAAGAAAAAGTCGCGTTACTCAACGCAAAGCCATTTGTTATGTTAATTGATGACTTAGCGCTGGAAGGTGGCACACCAGAGGCTTACGTGGCACTTGAAGACTATAATCGCTGGCTTAATACTCAACCAATCATCGCGAAAGCTTTTTTGATAACATTTAGCTCACAAAAAGAAATTATTTTGCAGCGTACCCCAAGTTTAGCTCAGCAGAATATTGCTTTTTTTAAAACGCGCACCGATGCCGAACATTGGCTGGAACAGCAGTTATTAGCACAATCGAGATAAATTTAAGTCGGCTAAAACGCTTGCTTTTTATAAGCACCAGTCCGCTTTTACTTTACGATAAATTCAACGCTCAAAATCCGTTGCTAGCGTCTTTGGCAAATTTACTATAAAATCCGCCGCGAGTTAGCCAGACAATCGCTGCTCGTTCGTTGTACTTTTTAAGTATACGGTTCGAGGGGAGGAAAGTCCGGGCTCCAAAGAGCAGGGTGCCAGATAACGTCTGGGCGGCGCAAGCCGACGACAAGTGCAGCAGAGAGAAGACCGCCGATGGCTGACTTCTACTTCGGTAGAGGGCAGCACAGGTAAGGGTGAAAGGGTGCGGTAAGAGCGCACCGGGCCGCTGGTAACAGTGGGCAGCAGGGTAAACTCCACCCGGAGCAAGACCAAATAGGGTTTCATATGGCGTGGCTCGCGTTGAAACCGGGTAGGTTGCTTGAGCCTTAGCGCGAGTTAAGGCCTAGACGAATGATTGTCGCTATCTTTGATAGAACAGAACCCGGCTTATGTGCTAGCTCACTTTCTTCAATAACCGCTTGTTTTTCTTTATGTGAGACAAGCGGTTGTTTATTTTATGCTGACGACTTCGCTTCATTTCGATAGGCGGTAGGTGTGACTCCTGCTACCTTTTTAAATGCCGTATTAAATGTTGACTTAGAATTAAAGCCCGCGTCAAAAGCAATGTTAGTTACCGTTTTATTGGTACTTATTAATAAATCCATCGCATGTTTCACCCGATAACTATTCACAAATTGAAAGAAATTTGTTTGTAAGTACTGTGACAAGGTTTCGGAAATATGATTTTCGCTAACGGCAATTGCGGCTGAAAGTTTGTTTAATGATAAGTCATCTTCTAAGAACAGTGCATTTTCAGCGATTATATTTTGAAGTTTACTCGCGATCTGCTTCATTTTGCTTGTCGTTAAATTCGGAGTGCGTACTGACTCGCTACTAGGTTTACCCTTATCAGCATCATTAATATTTGGCTGACGTAAGGCAAAATGGCAAAAAAACATTAAAACTAAGGCTTCTGCTAATGGTAAAACAATACCAGTGCCAAACCATTTCCAGCCGAGAAAGTTCAGGGAAAAATCGATTGCGAACAATAGCCAAACACAGCTCCAAAGCACGAGTAAAACACTAAACCAGTCCATTGCTCGCTTCTCGATATCAGCAAAGCGCTCCATTAATTGTCTGCGATGTTGTTGTTGCAACTTAAACGCTGCAATTAGATAGATACCAGTAAACACAATAAACGCAATCATGGCAAATAAGCAGGTAAATAGGGCAACTTTAAATAGTTCCGCGTCTCTTGTAGCTGGGTTTGCTAACGCTAATTTTTCTTGGGCGCTTATACCAAGGACAAATGGCAACATACCAAGAATAACAACCATTGGGCCAAGTACAGCCAATACCCAAGCCATTTTTGGCGGGCTCTTTTTAGGGGACATACTTGCGAATGCATAAAAATATAGTGCTGGTCCGAGCAACATTCTCATTGGAAATTGTGCGCCAGCTAGAGATGGCGCATATCGATAGGCGCCTGAATAGATAAATAGCTCCCCAAGAATATGAATCAATAATAATGATAGCAATCCTGCGAGGTAAAATGATTGTCGCTTTTTAGTTTGGCTATTTAGCTCAATTAAAGCAAAAATCATTACTCCCATCATACTGGAATAGATAATTGTCGGTATGACATGAACTGCCACCTTGAAATCCTTTTGTATCTATCGTGTGGTTAGTTATTTTTCAATTCTACCTAATTTTTTCAAAAATAATTGAATAAATTGGTTCGAATGGGCCTATTCGAACGACAAGGCTGCGGGATTCAAGCAATTTTCTTATTGAAATTTATTTAATTGAGAGAAAAGCAAAATGACATTTATTGATTGGGATGGAAACCGTAAAAACCTACTTTCTGTACTTTGGATATATCTAACAGTGAATTACATCTATTGCGATGTGTTTACTCTGCACCTTGCCAAATACTTAGAGGCGTTTTTATCTGGCAAAGTGGGAAGTATGGAGATCACCGAAGAATTCTTACTCATCTATGCGGTGATTATGCAAATACCGATGATTATGATTGTCTTGTCACAGTTGTTGTCTTTTAAGCCCAATAAATTTGTCAATATTGCTGCCGGCGTTGTTACCACATTAAATCAAGCCTACACAGTCAGCATGGGTGGGACACTTCACTTTATGTTATTTAGCTTTTTCGAAATTGCTACGGGATTAGCTATTATCTACCTTGCTATATCTTGGAAACAAGGTGCAATATCAGTGCGCTAAATAAAAACAACATGATATTTGTCAATGGCTATGTTCCCGTAAATTGTTGCTACACTGTATGTAGATACAGTTAACGAGGGTTTACTCATGATCCCAGCACAATTTACAAAGCTGATAACCGAGTTAGAAAACTTAACGGATAGCCAAGCCCGTTATGTAGAGAAGCTGCTGAAAGGCACG